>JAFLUI010000008.1 GCA_022508825.1 Oscillospiraceae bacterium | reverse complement strand
GGTGCGGATAATGTGACTTGAACACACACGGTATTGCTACCACTGGAACCTGAATCCAGCGCGTCTGCCGATTCCGCCATATCCGCATATATCGGTGTCCGAAATATATTCGGGACACCGGATACTAATACATTATACTAAATTTCAAGAGGTTTGTCAATAGAGACAGACCAATTAATAATTTTTTTACAATTATATGCAGGATGTCTTTGTGATTCCTGCAATTATTTTTTACCCCTCCATCAAAAAATGCAGGTCATATTTATAAATAATATGTAAAATCCTTGTCTGGCGTATTGCAAAATATTATAAAATAGTGTATAATATTTATGTGTATTTTTATTTTTGAAAGGAGCAGCATAAATGGATGCATTTATTAAAACGGTGGAATCCATAAACGGCGCAATAAACGGCTTTGTGTGGGGCATCCCCATGCTGGTGCTCATTATCGCCACAGGTATCTATATGACGGCAAGGACAGGCTTTTTCCAGATAACTAAAGCTAAATACTGGTCCAATGAGACCTTCCTTGCTATTTTCAAGAAAAAATCCGTTACCAAAACTAAGGAAAAGAAGGCTATTTCTCAGTTTCAGGCGCTCTCTACTGCTCTTGCGGCTACTATAGGTACAGGCAACATTGCCGGAGTTGCCACGGCGATCGCTGTGGGAGGTCCGGGAGCGGTGTTCTGGATGTGGCTGTCCGCCTTCTTCGGTATGATGACCAACTTCTCCGAAAATGTTCTGGGTATCTATTTCAGAAAGAAAAACGACCACGGCGAATGGTCAGGCGGCGCTATGTACTACATTCAGGAGGGTCTTAAGGACAGAAAGGGCATAAAGCACGCTGCTAGGCCTCTGGCGGTGCTGTTTGCAGTGTTCTGCGTGCTGGCTTCCTTCGGTATCGGAAACATGACTCAGGTGAACTCCATCGCTAGCGCTATGAAGTCCAATTTTAATGTCCCCAACATCGTTACAGGCATCCTGCTTGCCGTTATTGCGGGTCTTGTTATTCTGGGCGGCATCAAGCGTATCGCAAGCGTTACCGAAAAGGTAGTGCCCTTTATGGCGGCTTTCTATATTCTGGGCTGTCTGATAATTTTCTTCTCAAATTTCAGTCAGATACCCTATGTTTTTTCAAGCATTTTTACAAACGCATTCAATTTTGGCGCCATCGCAGGCGGTATCGGAGGATACATAATCAAGCGCGCTGTCACAATGGGCTTCAAAAGAGGCGTGTTCTCCAATGAGGCGGGTCTTGGTTCCTCCGTTATGGTACACTCTGCGTCAGACGTCAAGGAGCCTGTTATTCAGGGTATGTGGGGTATCTTTGAGGTATTCTTTGACACCATCATCGTCTGCACTCTCACATCATTTGTTATTCTTTCAAGCCCTGCCGAGTCCAGGACATTTGAGGAGGCTATGCAGAACATTTCCACAGAGTCTCAGTATTTTGAGATACACAGGACCTCTGACGGCAGCGTGGTAAATCTTATAGACGCAAATATCAATGCCAAGTTTGAGCTTGCTTCCGCAAGCGCTGCAGAGGGAACATACACCGAATATACCGCTAAGACCATCTACGGTCAGGAATTTCCCGTCCGGATCATGAAGACTGAAAACGCATCCGGCGAGGGCGACTTCACCTACGCAAACGTCATGGAGATCAGAGGCGTTCAGGGCAAAAATGCTGACGGCTCCCTCATGACAGACGCAAACGGCAACCCCGTCATTACATCAGTGGAGATCACAGAAGTAAACGGCGTTCCCCTTGTGACCTATGCATTCAGTCTCCGTCTCGGAAAGGTCTCGGGACAGATACTTGCAATAGCTATCCTGCTGTTTGCGTTCTCAACGGTGCTTGGCTGGTCATTCTACGGCACAAAGGCTCTGGAGTACCTTTTCGGAACAAAGGCGACGGTGGTATACAAGATCATTTTCGTGCTGTTCGTTATCGTGGGCTGTACGATGAACCTCAGTCTTGCGTGGGACATTGCGGACACCCTCAACGGACTTATGGCTATACCTAACCTTATCGGCGTACTGCTTCTGTCCGCGACAGTAATAAACATCACAAAGAACTATGTAGCAAGAAAGATCAAAAATGACGCAAGCGGCGTGACACCCATGCTTTCCGTTTACCCTGAGATACAGGCGGAGCAGGAAGCTAAGATGGCGGCAGAGGAATAAAAGTAAGGATAAAAAATTTGTATGCTTCCGTGTGGTATTTTACTCTGCCGAAAAGAGTATGCAGCGGAATGCATAAGGGCTCAGCCCTTTGAAAGGATATGATATAAATGAGCAAGATAAGAATTGGTATCGTAGGATACGGAAATCTCGGCAGGGGGACAGAGCTGGCAATACGCCAGAATCCGGACATGGAGCTGACCTGCGTTTTCACACGCCGTGACCCGTCCTCGCTGAAAATTTTAACAGAGGGTGTCCCTGTTTATTCCATGAACGATATCGGGAACCACAAAAATGACGTGGACGTGCTTATTCTCTGCGGAGGAAGCGCAACAGACCTGCCCGTTCAGGGACCCCAGCTTGCGGAGATGTTCTGCACCATCGACAGCTTTGATACCCATGCGAAAATTCCCGAGTATTTCGCCTCTGTGGATGCAGCTGCAAAGAAGGGCGGGAACGTCAGCATTATCTCCGTGGGATGGGATCCGGGAATGTTCTCGGTGGCAAGACTTTACGGAAGCTGTATCCTTCCCGAGGGCAAGGACTACACCTTCTGGGGCAAGGGCGTCTCTCAGGGACACTCGGACGCTATACGCCGGGTGGAGGGCGTTGCAGACGCAAGACAGTACACCATCCCCGTTGATGCGTCTGTAGAGGCTGTCCGCAGCGGTTCAGACCCGGAGCTCACCACACGCCAGAAGCATACAAGAGAGTGCTTCGTTGTTGCAAAGGAGGGGGCTGACAAGGCAAAGATAGAGGCGGAGATCAAAAATATGCCCAACTACTTTGCAGACTACGACACCACCGTACATTTTATTTCACAGGAGGAGCTTGACCGTGACCACAGCGGCATCCCGCACGGCGGATTTGTTATCCGCAGCGGCAAGACCGGCGTGAACGGAGAGACGGGGCACATTGTGGAGTACAGCCTTAAGCTTGGTTCAAATCCCGAGTTTACCTCCAGTATCCTTGTGGCGTATGCAAGAGCGGCATACAGACTGCACAAGGAGGGTCAGAGCGGGGCAAAGAGCGTATTTGACATTGCTCCTGCATACCTCTCACCCAAGAGCGGCGACGAACTCAGAGCTTCCATGCTCTGAGGATGGAGAGCCCTGCAGCGGAAAGCTCCCTTGTCAAATCCCAAAATGCGAAGGAGGCAATGATCTTTGAAAAATAAATACTTTTTATTTATTACTTTTATTACATTTATAGTGTTTTTATATGCTGTACCATTGTGTACAGTATATGCTGAAAAAGCTAAAATAACAGTCAGAGCTGAAAATATTGATAGTACAGTCAACAGACTTTCTTGGACAAAAGTGGAGGGTGCAGAATCATATATTATTTATGCTTTTGACGAGGAAACCGAAAAGTATAAAAAATTATCTGAAATAAATGGTACAGTTTGTAAAATAAAAAACTTAAAACCAAATTCAAAATACACTTATAAAATTGAAGCAAAGCTTATTAATGGTAAAATTGGTGCAGTGTCAGAGCCTGTAAGTTTGTATACAAGAAACCATATAGGTCGCAGTTTAACGTCTTTTAGTGATATTTTTTCATCACAAATTGCAGGTCAAGGTGAATGGATTTACTTTGTTAAGGATGATAGTTCCTGCGAAGCTGGTATATATAAAGTAAAAAAAGACGGTTCTGACTTAATGCTTCTTAAAAATGGACACGATCTGCATTTGTTAAATGTTGTTGGTGAAAAAATATATTATATAAGCAAAAAAAGAGATCGTGTCTTTTCCTGCGATTTAAAGGGAAAAAACGAGTGCATCGAATTGGATATAAGTAAATGTCTTTCTGATTATGATGATTATATTGTTTGTGAAATAATTGATCTGATTGTAGTTGATAATCGGATATATTGTGAGATATTGTTCCATGAAAATCATGAGACCGATATTTTTTCTGTATGGTATAAATATGATTCAGACAACAAAGACAAATTGATTAAGCTTTTTTATGGTAACGTAAATATAATTGATATAAATAATACAAATATAATAACAATAGAAAATTCCCCGCAAACAATAGCTAACTCACACGGAAACGAATACATATGTAAATATGATATAAACAAGGATAAAGGTGTTTATTCAATTTTATTCCCTGATAGCTATTTAAAATTATCTTATAGTGATCCTGACGATGTAACAAATTGCAATATCCCATATATAGAATATGATGGCAGTAATTCATATTGTTATTTATGTGATATTGAAAATGGGAAATCTTATTTAATAAAAGACACCAATAGCATATACAAGTATAATAATATTATTTATTATAATACTAACGGCGTAATAAATGAATATAAAGCCGGGGCATCTGTAAACAAATACAGTTCTGATTGCTATAAAGTCAATAGTTGTATTTGTTATGCTGACAACGATTGTATTGTTTTATTAAATAAATATGGTTATAACTCTGAGAGTAAAATGGAATTTGAATACATAGTTATTAACAAAAATACAAGTGAATGGTTCACATTATACAGTAACAGATAATTATTATATAAAAACAAGGGCTGTTTCACCAAAATCATCTGGTGAAGCAGCCCGTTTTATTTTCTGTTATCTTCTGCCGTCTACGGCATCGAGAGCATCGTCTGCGATGTCCTCTGCGCCTGTTACTACATCGTCAACAATATCATTTATATCGGTGCCCAGCTCCTCAAGGAAGCCATCGCCGTCAACGTCTCCTGTCTCAGATGTTATATCTGTGACACTCTCCGAGCCTGTTGACATTGTGTCATTCATGCTCGTTGTTCCCTCGCCGTTTCCTTTGTCCTTGTCAACGAGGGCATCGTTTGTCTTACATCCCGCAAACAAAGCTGCTGCGGAAAGTAATGCTGCTACGGTGGAAAATACTTTCTTCATAGGGATTTCCTTTCCCGCGGGGTTTATGCTTTCCGCGTCCTGCTATCCGTCTTTATGGCATCTGACGGCACTGCGTAATTATCTTACCGTGTGCCTCCCTGACCGTTTACTGCCGAACTTATCAGCGGAAAGGGTCAAGGCTTCAGCCTTGCTAATCCCAATTTGCGGTTTCAAGGTATTGATTTTCAGCAACTAAATCCCTTGCAGTTCTTCCCTCTGCGGCAAGTGCTGCTTTCGGAGTAAGCTCCTGCGGGATGCCTGCTGTAGTTTCAAATACTCTGATAGTATAACACCCTCTGTCTGTAATATTCCTGGGCATAGCTGCACGGACAAGGTCACAGATATTGTCATCAACATTATACAGAAATACCCTGCTGTCAGTGTCCGGATAAAAGCCGTACATTTCATATGAGCTGTGGAGGACTTCTCCTTCCGGGACTTTTCTCAGCTCACGCCACTGGCTTTCGTCAAAGAGGTGGAGCTGTCCGTTTCCCGCTGCACTTATAAGACGCTCATACAGCTCAGCGTCGGAAACATCTTCGACCCGTCTGACATCAAATCCGAAGCGGTCAAGCAGTCCTATTGTATTTGTGAATGATTCCGGTACTTTAAGATGCCGTGATTTTCCATTGTGTAAAAATGATGTTATATACAGGTCATAAACGTTTTTCATGCGGGAGTGATAATAATTGTCCTCATTTATAGCCATGATATCCTTTGAGTATGCCTCTGCAAGCTGTTCAAAGAAGCCTCTTTTGTAAAGTGTTGCAGACGAAAGACCATGGGAGTCACGGTCAAGACCAAACATTAAATTGTATGACCAGCAGGTCCTTCCCGTATCCCTGAACCCGAGGGTGCTGTCCTCTGCAAGCTTGGCTGCTATGTCATCGGAAACGGCAAGTATCTCTTTTTTGTAGTATTCTGCGGTCTGGGTCTTATATTCATTTGTCAGGTCTAATCTGCTGAGTATCTCTGTCGCTTCCCAGTTAAGCCCAGAATAGCCCCTTTCGATGGAGGTGCCGTTTTTCAGGCTGTAGTTTATACGGATGTAATTGCTGGATGTGGCTGTGCCATAATAGTAACCGCCGTCCTTATACAGCTGCTTGTTCTCATTGTAATTTTTTATAAGAGCGCTGTGAGCATCTAATACTATTTGTATAATTTCTGGTTCATTAAACGAATAGGACATCGGCTGGAAATCCCCGTAGAAGCCGTCATAGCGGAGTGTGACGGAGGATACGGACGACAGGGACGGTACCTTCTGCACCGCTCCGAAGCCCTCGGAGCTATGTCCCACGGCAACTATACCCACAGCTGCAAGGATGGTTACGATATATTTTATTATGGACAGCCAGAAGCGTCTGAATCCGCGGTTGGTCACAACTTCAAATATCATGTAGCTTACAGCGGTGATAACAACCATGGATACCATATTTGTCTCGGTGATGTAGTATATGGAATAGATGCAGAACATCACGCCTGTTATTATGATGTAGTAGGCAAGCTTGAAAACAAAGGGCTTTGAGACCTGTTCCGCCCGGCGTTTTCTGTAAAGGAAAAATGATACTGCTCCGAAAGCAAAGGTCATCAGGATGTAAAGCGCAGTCCAGAGCCATGGTTTTAAAAGCCCCGAAATTTCAAAGCCTACATTGTCTGCCCATTCGTACAGATAGAAAAATCCGCCTGCTACAGAGGTAAATGTGAGCGGGTTAAGAATGGAGTCCTGAAAGTCCACACCGTAAAGATCCGCATAAACATTGTACAGCATAAGGACTATAGTTCCCGGGACAACAACATTGACCAGAAGGGTGTATGTGACCGCCTCAAAAATACTTCCGCAGCACACTGTTATAAGCACGGTGATGGTGTAAAGCATAAGCATTGTGAGAATGCCGCAAAGGGTGAGCTTAAGGAGCACAGGCATGAGATCGGTAAAATATTTGCATATATAGGTAGAGTCGTTTATTGTACCGTCGGCAGCTGTCAGTGTGCGGTGGAAGGTCTTTCCCTCCATGAAGGTAAGACCGTACCAGCCAAGAAGCAGGGTGACGATATCCGATGCCAGAAACGGCACAAGATATGCAAAGAGTCCCGACAGGAAGTCTGCGAAAAATCTCTGAGTGGACGTCATCGGCAGGGACAGCTTCATGTCCACCACCGAACGCTTATGGAGACAGTTAAAGCTGTTTATGGCAATAAAAATGCCGAGAAATCCCGCTAACAGTGTGGTGACGATACCGACCGTGGATAAGACCTCCGCAAGGGAGTCGGTGTCGTAGGAGCCTGCATACATACTGATTATCAGCGAGAGCAGCACCAGCGGTGCGGCGGTAAAATGCAGGATAGCCAGTATGACCATCATTCTGCTGTGCGATCTTACGCTGCTTTTCCAGTAATGCAGCACAGGCGAATAACTTTTTGATTTTTTAGGCATAGTCATGTTATCCGATACTGTTGAAGTCATAACCCATACCCTCCATTTCATAAATAAATACTTCCTCCAGGGTGAGAGGTATCATATCAAGCACCTTGGGATTTTTCTTTTCAAGCTCTGCTTTGATCTCCTCTTCGCTGCCCTTGATGATAAGATAAGTAATGCTCTGATTTTTCTCATAGTGGAGAATGTTCAGCTTTCCGAATTCATTTTCGGCATAGTCCTTGTCAAAGACTGCCTGTACCTTCTGGATGCTTCCCTTTACGCTGTCAAGGTCACGGTTAAAGAGGAGTTTCCCTTGGTGAAGCAGTGCGGCAGTGTCACAGACCTCGTTTATCTCCTTCAGGTTGTGACTGGAAATGATGGCTGTCAGCTTACGGTCAAGCATGGCGTCCACAAGCATACGCTTCACGATGATTCGCATTGTGGGATCAAGACCGTCAAAGGCTTCGTCCAGCAGGAGATAGTCGGTGCCGCTGGCAAGTCCTGTGATAACTATTGCCTGTCTTTTCATACCCTTTGAAAATTTGTCCAGACGCTTTTTTTCGGGGAGCTTTATCACCTCGTTCAGCTTGCCGAAGATCTCATCGGAAAAGTTTGGGTAGAAGCCCCGGTAATAATTTCTCATATCGGTGAGGGTCATGCTGCCGAACTGGACGGTCTCGTCGTTGATGAAGAACACCCTGCTTTTTGCGGTTACGTTGTCGTAGACCGGCTCTCCGTCGATGAGCACCTCGCCGCCCGTCTGCTTGTAGACTCCCGACAGCAGTCTGAGGATAGTGGACTTTCCTGCGCCGTTTGAGCCAAGAAGTCCGAATGCGGTGCCTTCGCTTATAGTAAGGTCAACGCCGTCCAGAGCATTGAAGTCGTCGAAGCTCATTTTAACATTTTTTAGCTCTATCATAATCTTTTTTCTCCTTTTCGTGTTTGTATTTAAATATCTCATATATCTGTCTGTTAATTATCGCTGCCTGCATTTATCCTGTCTATAAGATCCTGACGGGATATTCCTGCATTAAGGGCTTCATTGACCGCTTTGTCAAAGTCTTCAAATGAACTTTCTCTGAGATCATTTGTGCTGACGTTAGAGATAAAACTGCCCCGTCCCACAAGCGAGTAGATGAATTTGTCCCGCTCTAAAAGCTGGAACGCTTTTGAGACGGTGTTTGGATTCACCCCAAGAGATTTTGCAAGCTCTCTGACACTGGGAAGCTTATCTCCCGATTTAAGCTCGCCCCGCATTATAAGCTCCACCACTTTTTTATAGAGCTGCTCATAGATGGGAATCCTGCTTTGAAGGTCGATGTTGAACATAGTATCCTCCTTTCATTGTACCAAGTGTACTATTTGTGTTAATACAGTTATATCATACTTGAAAGAAAATGTCAAGGGGTTTTGAAAAATTTTTCAAAAAAAATACTGCCCCACCGGAAACGATGGGGCAATATGCAAATGATGATCTGTTAACCGATGATCGACCTTATCTCCTCGGCGAGCTTCTCAGACGCCTTGTCGTGAGTTACAGGGGAGGGGTGCCAGTCGGCAGCATATCCGTCTTCCGCCAACTGAGGTACAAACCTCATTGCGGAAATGTTGGTGTCGCCGGTCTCCTTGCTGTAGGTGTCCGCCGCAAGCTGTACATATTCAAACAGATTGTCACCCATTATGCCGAGAGTGCAGAGTATCCTTGCATCAGGATTCTTCTCACGGATGGTCTTGAGGAACTCTACATATCCTGCCTGATATTCTTCCTTGCGCTCCGTCTTGTTTTTGGTGTAGCTGTCGTCATTTGTGCCCAGGTTTACAACGATAAGATCAGGCTGACGCTTGCTGAAATCCCAGTCAACCTTTGCGGGAGAAAAGCTGCCGTTGTTTGCCCAGCTGAAGCCCAGCTTGGTATAATATTTGGGGACGATCTGACCGGCTTCCTTCTTGTCGCCGTTGGTGTATCCCGAAATAATACCGTATCCGCTGAAGGATACCATGCTGTAGTCCGCGTCAAGAGCCTTTGCAGTTTTATAGGCATAAGCCTTGGTAACGTCCTCGGTGGCGGTGACAAAGTGGTTGTTCGGGTCCGGATCGTCCACGCCGTAGCCGCAGGTGATAGAGTCTCCGATAAATTCAATGAAAAGATCCTTATTTGGTGTAGGCTTTATATCTGTACCTGTGACGGTTATTCCGCTGATCGCGATAGTGGACATGGGGGACTCGGAAAGCTTGACCACCGAGACGGTAACGTCTTCGGGGGTATCGCTTTCAAACACATCGTAGACCTCCTGAGTCTTATCTACCATATCGTCAATGACGCGCTCGCCGTTTACGTATATGCCCATTCTTGCATAATTGTCCGAAGCTGTGGGATTTCCGCTGTTGGAGTCACCGTCTATCGTCACCGTACATTTGGTGCCTGTGAATGTGAACTCTGCTCCTGTGCCTGAAAGTGCGCAGTAAAGCTTTTCATCGGCAAAATATGTACGTCCCAGAAGCTTTACGGTGTTTTCGTTTGCGGTAAATTGTCTTTCGGTATTCATATCCTGTGCTTCCTCCGTTATTGAATTATCCGCAGAGGCGCCCTCTGCATTTGTTTTATCCCCGCAGCCTGTCATAGCAAGGACAGAGAATGCTGCTGCGCATATGAGGGGAATAATTCTGATTTTTTTCATAATTGTTGTACTTGCTCCTTCCAAATTATGATCCGTATTTTTATTTTACCACATAATATTGTATCAGTCAAGGAGGTGCGCGAAGTATTTTTGAACTTCTGCTTTTGTGTATATTTGAATCAACATCGTCACTTTAAATATTTGTCTATCTCATCAAGATCTGCCATATAATATACTTGTCTTTTGCTGTGTTTTCTGATAATAAATTTTTCAGGTATGGCGTGAAGTCTTTTTTGGATAGTATTATATGATACATCAAGAGCTTCTTCTAATTCTCTCAGGGAGATCCCCTTGTCGGAAAAAAGTGCAGCCTGAATAAGGGCAAAATACAGTTCCATAACATTTGTGTCGTTATTATGAGGAAGTTCCCAAACAGCATCCCGGTAATAATCCAATTTGTTTTTACGTTCCTCCAGTGCATTGCAGAGCTGTTTTTCCGAAATATCAATTATTCCGAGAAACATAGCTATGAACGGAGTAAGGTCTCCCTTGTTATTCGGATGATTACATATTTTAAAAGCGTCATAGTACCGGTTTATATTCTCTTTGATAGTATATGAAATACGATAACCGATAAGAGGGTTTAACTCCCGGGAAAGCAGATAACTGATTATAAAGCGGCTTGTTCTGCCGTTTCCGTCATAAAATGGGTGGATATATCCAAACAGATAATGGAACAGGGCGATCCTGAAAAGCATTTCAATGTTATCATTGCGCAAAGTTTTCAGGGAACTGTCCATTGTTTCTATTATCCTGCTTTCAGGCATTATTCCGTGATGGATCTCTTTGCCTGTTGCTGAATAGACACTGACACTGTTTTTTCTGAATATTTTCCCGTCAGGCAAGTCATCGGGGTCAGATTCTTTTATCTCATCCATAAATATATCGTCATATATTTTTCGTATGTCTTTGCAGGATGATATGTCAATATACTTGTTCTCTATCAGCATGATATATTTCATTACCAGACCCTTGAAACGCAGCTTTTTGTCATTATCGGATAAATTGCTGAGGACTTCATCGATCTCTTTTCTTGTACTGCTGACACCCTCAATATCATTGGTAAGCATTATCTCGTCGATCAGGCAGCGCATGGCAAATTGAGATACAGCCTGTTCCGGCAGAGACCGTTCCAGCTTATCTATTCTTTTGTCTGCACGCTCAATTGAAGCAACAAGCTTATACAATTCTGCTGTCTGTTCAAAAAATGCAGGATCATTTCCAATCATAATATTCAGATGCACAGTATCTTCAGAGTTAAATCGCTTTTCATACTCACGATCATATTCGTCCTTGCCCATATAAAATAGTTTATAAAGAGACTGTTTTGACATACTGCACCTGCTTTCGGAATAATTGATCGATATTTTTAGTATTATTGAGAGTTTTTAATAATATTATGCATAATAAACTCAAAATAGTAGCATTTTTGAAATTTACATTCGTATTATAGCATTTTTATTTTCAAAAGTCAAGTGATTTTGATGTATCTGCAGTAATTTGCATATTTCATTTTAACAAAACAGATACTATATCAAAAACGGAGGACATATGAAAAAGGCTTATTTTTATTTTCTTGGAGCGGTAACGGGTCTGTGCAACGGACTGTTCGGCTCGGGTGGAGGCATTGCCGCTGTCCCGCTGCTTAAAAAAGGGGGGACACCCGTAAAAAAGGCTCATGCAACATCTCTTGCACTGACCCTGCCGCTGTCCGTTGTGTCCGCATTTTTTTACGCATATGAACGGAGCTTCCGCTGGGGGGACGCTCTGCCGCTTATCCCCTTGGGACTTGCGGGGGCTGTGGTTGGCGGACTGCTCATGAAAAAAATATCCCCCGACCTTTTAAAAAGGATATTCGGGGTCATTCTTATTATCTCGGGAGGGAGGCTTCTTCTTACATGACGGTATGGACCTTTATTGCAGCGTTTCTGACGGGAGTGTTTGCGTCCCTTGGCGTAGGCGGGGGAATGATACTGATAATATATCTCACCGTCTTTGCGGGCTTAGATCAGCTTGCCGCACAGGGCATTAACCTGGTTTATTTTATCCCCATTGCCGTGCTGTCGGTGTTTCTCCACAGCAGGAACGGTCTTATCGAGTGGAAAAAGATCATCCCCGCCGTAATAACGGGAGTGATATTTGCTGCGATGGGGACTCTGGCGGCGAAATATATAGGCTCTCCCGGACTTAAAAAAATATTTGCGGTATTTATTCTGCTTATAGGGCTCAAGGAACTTTTTTCTAAGGCTCAGCCAATTCAGGCTTCTGACGGTACGGCGTAATTATCTTACCGTGCGCCTCATTGACCGGTTACTGCCGAACTTATCAGCGGAAAGGGTCAAGGCTCAGCCTTGGACTTTTTATAAGCAAGATAAGATTCCAGAATGATGGTGGCTGCCACTGCGTCCACTACTGCCTTGCGCTTTTTTCCCCGGACGTTTGTCTCGTTAAGGTAATTATGAGCTGTCACCGTTGTGCGCCGTTCGTCCCAGAGCTTTGTGGGGAGTCCCGACAGCTCTCCTGCAAGGCGGGCAAATTCGGCGCATTTTTCTGCACGCTTCCCCTCGGAGCCGTCCATATTTTTAGGGTGCCCCACAACGATAAGCTCCGCCTTTTCTTTTTTTGCAAGCTCCGCCACCTTTTCGGCGCAGCGCTCGAAATTATACTCGGTTATTACGGTAAGGGGAGAGGCAAGTATCTCCCCGCTGTCGCAGACGGCGATTCCCGTCCTGCTGTCTCCGTAATCAACGGACATTATTCTCATGGAGAGACCTCCTCATTTTCATATTTGCACCAGTCTGAGTGTGCAAGTGTGGAAAGGGCGCCTGTAAGATGGCTTCCGTCATTTTTGAAAATTATTTTCGGGGTCAGGTCGTCATCGTACTCCACAAGAGAAACGGCAGTGTTGTCCGACCAGCCAACGTCCTTAAGGTGTTCAATGCTGTCCCCTGCTGCATAGCAGAGATAATTCCGGAGAGCGCATCCGTGGGACACAACAGCGATGGTATGCCCCTGATTTTCAGCAGCGATCCTTCCAACGGCTTTTTTCATCCGCTCGAAGACCTCTGTCATTTTTTCGCCGCCCTCGATATAAAAGTCCTCCATTTTATCTGTCCAAAGACGGTGCTCGGTGGGATAGAGTACGGGCAGCTCTGACCAGGGTCTGCCCTCCCATACCCCTCCGTTTATTTCGATGAGCTCATCGTCAAACAGTATGGGCAGACCGTGATATCTGTTTACTGCCTCCGCAGTAGCTGCCGCTCTTTTAAGGGGACTTGAGTATATTTTTTCTATGGGGATGTTACGGAAACGCTCTGCAAGACATTCAAGCTGGGCAAGTCCCTTTTCGCTTACCTCGGTGTCGGTGCGTCCCTGAAAAAATTCCAGGACGTTTCCCATCGCCTCCGCATGGCGTACAAAATAGATCTTAAGCATAATATATCATTCCTTTGCTGTATAAATTATACTACATTTTTGGAAATAATTCAATATAAAAATAGCAGGGGAGCAATATAATTTGCAAATTGCTTGCACTTCGCAAGCGTTTGTGGTATAATACATTACAGGAGGCGATAGTTATGGCAAGAACATCAAATGTATTTGCACGTGTGGAGCCTGAGATCAAGGAACAGGCAGAGCAGGTGCTTGATAAGCTGGGGATACCTATGTCCAACGCTGTGGGAATGTTTCTCCGTCAGGTCGTTTTGCAGAGAGGGATACCATTTGAAATGAAGCTGCCGAAGGAAGCACCGCTTTCATACGGCTCTCTTACAAAGGAGCAGTTTGACGAGGAGATCGAAAAAGGGCTGTCCGATATAAGAGCAGGAAGAGTCCATTCAGCGAATGACGTTGAAGCAGAAATGAAAAGGGATTACGGCGTATGAGTTGGACGATAATCTATTCTGACCGTGCAAGACAGGATCTGAGAGATATTTATTAGTATATTGCATATGATCTGATGGCTCCCGAGGCAGCATCCGGGCAAGCAGGACGGATTATGAAAAGCATCCGTTCTCTTGAAGAAATGCCCATGCGTTACCGTCTGTATGATGACGAACCGTTGCATAGTCAGGGTGTACGTTTTTTCCCTGTGGATAATTATTTGATCTTCTACAAAACAAATGAAGAAGAAAGCATAGTTAATATCGTTCGTATCATGTACGGAAGACGTGATATCAATAAACAGCTCAGTGACATAACAGAATAAGAGGGATATGGCAAATGTAATTTATTGTCCACGCCCTTGACAGGATATAGTATTTATGGTAAAATTAAAGCATTAATGTAATAAAGGGGTTGTCCAAAAATGTTTTGTCCAAAATGCGGAGCTGAGCTTAGCAGCGAAGACAGGTTCTGCTCAAAATGCGGCGCTTCTGTAAATGAACAGCAGGAGCAGCAGGAGCGGCAGGGATCACAGATCGGGGGAATAGACTGGAAAAAGTATCTCACAAGAGAAAATATAGAGTACCTTATTGCGGCAGCAGGCATATTCCCGTTGGTGCTTGTCATTTCAGGCGGATTATTAGGGGTTTTAGGACGTATATACATAATAGGCTTTATATTCAAACTGGCAAAATTTCTTGTCAGCGCGGCTGTTGTCATAGCAGCGTTCGGCGCTGTGGGAGGTCTGGCATATTATATGGCGACGGATCGGTCTTTGCTGTCGCCGTCCGGATATCTGGCTGCGGGAGTGACTGTCCTGTCCTTTGTTCTGGTCATAATAGCAGCGGCTTCCAAGCACTTCAGCATGGTGTTGTTTTTGCTCGCCGTCCTTGTGCTGATAGCAGGTCTTGATGTTATATCAAGAGTGTTCCTGCAGAATAAGGAACTGGCAAGCAGCATAGATCTCGGCAGGGATATTGATGAATTGACCCGTTTTATTAAGAAGATGACAGAGCAGTGGAGGCAGCAGAAGGCTGCACGGGATGAGGAAAGACAGGCACAGGCCCGGGCTCAGGCGGAGCAGGCGCAGGCGATGGCACCCGTGCAGGGAATGCCTCAAGCACAGATGTCAGCAGGAAATACAGGACCTGCGTCCTTTTTTGACGGCAATGGTGTCGAACTGCTTGGCTATATGATCCTGAGCGGACTTCTCAGCGCAGTTACACTTACTATCGCAACGCCCTGGACAACCTGTATGATACTGAAATGGAGAAAGTCCCATACCGTCATAAACGGCAGACGACTCACATTCACAGGTACGGGCGGACAGATGCTGGGTCTGTGGCTCAAGTGGCTTTTGCTGTCGCTTATAACCCTTGGCATATATGCATTCTTTGCATATGTGGACTATCTGAAATGGGAAGCAAAGCACACATTCTTTGACGATCAGCATCCGCAGAGCGGTGCAGTGAATCCGGACAGTGCTTTTGACGGAAATACGGCTGAATTTTTCGGATATTCCATATTGGGAGGTCTGCTCTCAGCGGTGACCCTTGGCATCGGCTCTGCATGGGCATATGCTATGCTGATGAACTGGCAGATGAAGCATTATGTTGTGTCGGGATACCGTATGGACTTTGACGGCACAGGCATCCAGTTCCTTGGCACCTGCATCATCTGTGCGCTTCTTTGCATGATAACACTTGGCATATACTCTCCCTGGGCTGTAATAAGAATGAATAAATGGCTTTACAGTCATACCTTCGTACAGGTACCTGCGGCTCCGGTGGGATATGAGCCGCCGGGTATGGAGATATTTAATTAAAGCAATACTTTTAAGGCAACACCGCACAAGGAGCGGCTGCTGCCTTAAAATATATGACGCTTCAGCTTAACGACGCAAAACATAAAAGAAAAAAACGGAGGACGTTTATGAAGATATCATTTTCCACACTGGGCTGTCCCGATTTTGACTGGACAGAGATCTACTCCATGGCAAAGGACTTTGCCTTTGACGGTATCGAACTGAGAAGTCTCGGTATCCCTGCCGACCCATACCGCACCAAGCCATTTACAGGCGCACAGCTTGAAAAGACAGTCTCCAAGCTGCAGAGTCTGGGCTTGGAGATACCCTGCGTCAGTTCAAACTGCTGCCTGAACGAAAAAGAAAACGCAGAGCAGACCCGTAAGGAGCTGACAGGCTGCATGGAGCTTGCCCGATCTGTGGGAGCGTCCTACATCCGTGTCCTCGGTGACCGCAATCCCGAGCCTGCGGAGGGTATCGATGATGACTACCTGGCAGAGCTTCTTAAGGAGCTTGCCCCGGAAGCGGAAGCCCACGAGGTCACACTGCTTGTGGAGACAAACGGCGTGTTCAGCGATACCGCCCGTCTGAAAAAGCTTCTTGACCGTGTTGGAAGTGTCCGTGTTGCAGCTCTCTGGGATATGCATCATCCCTACCGTTATGCAGATGAGTCTCCCGAGACCACTGTTGCAAATCTGGGCAGTTATATAAAATATGTCCACACCAAGGACAGCTCTGTGAAGGACGGTGTCCTCCGCTATGAAATGATGGGTGAAGGCGACCTGCCTCTGGACGCTATGATGGCGGCTCTGGAGAGCATCCACTATACAGGATACATTTCCCTTGAATGGGTAAAGCGCTGGATGCCCGAGCTTTCAGACGCGGGTATCGTTTTCCCTCAGTTTGCTGATTATATGTCAAAATACCGCACACGCTACAAGCATCCGCTCCAGCTCAGCAATGACGGCAAGGGATACTACCCCTGGCCGAAGGAGCGTCTGCTCACCTATACCTTCCCCGATGTTCTGGACCGTATCTGTGAGCAGTTCCCGAATCAGTACGCTTTTCGCTATACCGAGCTTGACTATACCCGCACGTATCCACAATTCCGTGACGATGTGGACACCTTCGCCCGCTCTCTTATCGCAATGGGCGTTGGAAAGGGAGACCATGTTGCCATCTGGGCGACAAACGTCCCTGCATGGTATATCACCTTCTGGGCGACTACAAAGATCGGTGCGGTACTTGTTACGGTAAACACCGGCAATAAAATTCACGAGATGGAGTATCTTTTAAAGCAGTCCGATACCCACACTCTTGTCATGATAGACTCCTATAAAGGCACCGACTACAACGAGATCATGAAGACTCTCTGTCCCGAGCTTCTGGAATGCAAGCCCGGACAGCTTAACTCTGAAAAATTCCCTTATCTTAAAAATGTTATCACCGTGGAAAGCCGTCAGCCCGGCTGCTACACATGGGACGAGGCTGTTGCGATGCATACACAGGTTCCCCTCACCGAGGTTGAGCGCCGCCGACGTTCCATAAAGGTGGACGACGTTGCAAATATGCAGTATACCTCAGGCACAACAGGCTTCCCCAAGGGCGTTATGCTCACACATTACAATGTGGTCAACAACGGAAAGGCTATCGGAGACTGCATGGATCTGTCCTCTGCTGACCGCATGATGATACAGGTGCCTATGTTCCACTGCTTCGGAATGGTGCTTGCCATGACAGCTTCCATGACACACGCAGTAACAATGTCCCCCATCACAGCATTTTCACCCAGAAAGGGACTTAACTGCATCAACAAGGAGAAGATCACCTGCTTCCACGGGGTACCCACCATGTTTATTGCAATGCTGGGACACAATGACTTCCCCAAGACCGATTTTTCTCACATGAGAACCGGCATCATGGCAGGGTCTCCCTGTCCTATCAAGACCATGGAAGAGGTCATCGAGAAAATGCATATGCCCGAGATATGTATAACCTACGGACAGACGGAAGCGTCCCCTGCAACAACAATGAGCAAGACCACCGACTCCATTGAGACCCGTGTAAATACGGTGGGAGGACCCATTTTCGGCGTTGAGTGCAAGATAGTCGATCCCGAGACCGGCGAGGAAGTGGGAGACAATATCGACGGCGAGTTCTGCGCCCGGGGCTACAACATTATGAAGGGCTACTACAAAATGCCCGAGGCTACCGCCGCCGCAATTGACGAGGAGGGCTGGCTCCATTCGGGAGACCTTGCAAGAAGGCTCCCGGACGGCAACTTCAAGATCACTGGAAGAATCAAGGATATGATAATCCGCGGCGGTGAGAATATCTACCCCAAGGAGATAGAGGACTTCCTTTATACACACCCCGATGTTCGTGATGTGCAGGTCATCGGAGTCCCCGATAAGAACTACGGAGAAGAGGTCATGGCGTGCGTCATCAAAAACGAGGGCGCAGAGTGTACTGAGGACACCCTTAAAGCCTACGTCCGCTCAAATATGGACAAGACCAAGGTGCCCCGCTATGTTGTGTTTGTTGAGGAGTTCCCCATGAATGCAGCAGGCAAGATCCTGAAATACAAAATGCGTGAGCAGGCAGTCGATCTGCTGAACCTTCAGGATGCTGACAATATCGTAACAGCATGAAAAAAGGCTGAGCCTTTACCCATTCCGCTGCATAGTTATGAAGTAATTTGTGAGTTTGTGGCTCGGTAACGTTATAAGCTTCTATATTGCTATTATCATGATCGGCACAGCTTTTGTTGTGCCGGTTTCTGTAAAAAAGGAGGAATGATCTATGGACCCGCTTGATCTGATACGGGATAAATTTTCTCAGGAGTGTGAGACAGGAACAGTCAGACGTCTGCTTATGGCGCATTTTGATATGACCGAGGAGCAGGCGCAGGCTGAGATAGATGATTATTTCAGGATAGTAGATATGATAGATAAAGAGCGTCAGGGTGGGAAATGAAAATGATACACACAAATTCTCCCGAGGAAGCCATCACCGGGATCTTTGGAAACAGTCTGCGGATAGTAAACAAGCAGCAGGTATACGGCGGAGACATAAACCTTGCTTACCGTCTGACGCTTTCAGACGGGAGCCCGGTGTTTATGAAATCCAACACGCCCAAAAATCTGTCCTTTTTTGAGGCAGAGGCAAAGGGTCTGGACGCACTCAGACAGACAGGCACCATCGGAGTGCCCGAGGTCTTTGGCATGGGATCGGATAAGAATATGTCCTTTCTTTTGATGGAATATCTTGAAGCCGCTCCAAGGCTTGAAAGGTACTGGGAGATATTCGGCAGAGAGCTGGCTGAGCTCCATCGGGCAGACTGCTCACAGCTTGCGGCAGGGGGGTGCTTCGGCTTTACAGGGGACAACTACATTGGTGCCACCCCTCAGAAAAATACGCCCATGACAAGCTGGGTGGATTTTTTCCGGGAGTGCCGTCTGCTGCCTCAATTTAAAATGGCAGACAGGTATTTTGATTCCGGTACAAGACGTCTTTGCACAAAGCTGACAGACCATCTTGAAAACTATCTGCCTGAGCCTGAGTTCCCGTCCCTTATCCACGGCGACCTGTGGAGCGGAAATGCGGCTCCCGGTCCTGACGGCAAGGCGTGGATATTTGACCCCGCTGCTTATGTGGGTCACTATGAAGCAGAGCTTGCTATGACAGAGCTGTTCGGCAGATGTCCCGAAAGCTTCTATGGGGCGTATAATGAGATAACTCCCATCGACAACGGATATCGGGACAGAAGGGACTTGTATAATCTTTACCATCTGCTGAATCATCTGAATCTTTTCGGAAGCTCCTATCTCGGTTCTGTAAAAAATATTCTGAGCAGGTATGTCTGACTGCGGTCTGAAAGGAGAAAAATATGACCAAGATAATGTTCGTCTGCCACGGGAATATATGCCGTTCTCCCATGGCGGAATTTATAATGAAAAAGCTTGTGAAGGATGCGGGAATGGAAAAGGATTTCCTCATTCTCTCCAGTGCAACAAGCACAGAGGAGATAGGAAATCCTGTGTACCCTCCTGCCCGTGCGGAGCTTAAGCGTCACGGACTTTCCTGCGAGGGTAAATACGCAGTCCAGCTCAAAAGCAGCGACTACGAAAAGTACGATCTTTTTCTGGTCATGGACAGCAATAATATGAGAAATATCACCCGTATTTTTCAGAGTGACCCGGAGCATAAAATACATAAGCTCCTTGAATATGCGGGAAGAAACGACGACGTTGAAGACCCCTGGTACACCCGCCAGTTTAACGTAGCATACGAAGATATTTACGAGGGCTGTGAGGGGCTTTTCAAATATCTGACTACATGACCTGATCGTCCAGAGTGAGACCGTAGGAAGAAAGGAACTCCTTCATAAACTCCTCTGCTTCGGGGAGCCCCATTTTGTGGACGGCGGCAAGAGTGCTTTTCTCGGCATTTGAAAAGTCGCTGTTTCCCATCTGCCGCTCCTCAATACATTTTATCAGCGCGGAAAGCTTATCTGCCGCCTTTACAAGCTGCCACAGCTCCGCTTCCTCCTCGGTCTTTCCGAACAGGGGAGCGTAATGCTCACGGAGATCCTCCGGGAGATAGCTGAGCAGCTTTTTCTCTGCAAGCTTTTCCACCTTGGCATACTCCTCCTTCATGTCGGAGTTGTAATATTTTATGGGGGTAGGCATATCCCCCGTTATTATTTCGGTGACGTCATGGTACATTGCAAGCAGAGCCGCTCTTTCCGGGTCCACGTTCCCTCCGAACCGGACGTTCCTGTACAGTGCAAGGACATGGGCGATAAATGCGGTCTCCAGACTGTGCTCGCTAATATTTTCGGTGATGGTGTTTCGCATAAGTCCCCAGCGGTTTATATATTTCATTCTTGATATAAATGCAAAGAAATTGCTTTTCATAATATCCCCCTGTTTTAAATTTCCCGTGTGTATTTTTTCAGAAGCTCCAGCTCCTCACCCTCAAAGTGGGGAGATAATTTTTCATAGACCATTTTGTGATAAGCGTTTAGTCTGTCCCTGTCCTTCTGCTCCATGAGGGAGACGTCTATGCAGTCAAGGTCTATAGGCGCATAGGTGATGGTCTCAAACTCCATGGTCTGACCGTATTCGGTTTTTTCGGACTTTCTGCAAAGAAGCTCGTTTTCGATGCGGATGCCGTGACTGCCCTCCACATACACTCCCGGCTCGTCGGTGGTGATCATGCCCTCTTCAAGGACTGCGCTTTGGGGACGGTCATCGGAAAGCTTCCACCGGAAGCTGTTGGGAGACTCATGGACGCTTAAAAGGTATCCTACTCCATGACCTGTGCCGCACCGATAGTCAAGTCCGTGCTCCCACATGGGACCTCTTGCAAGTACGTCCAGATTTTCACCTCTGCACCCCTCCATGAATTTCGCCGCCGCCAGATTTAACATCGACCGCAGGGACAAGGTAAAATGGAAACGCATTTCAGAGGTCAGCTCTCCCAGAGCAAATGTGCGGGTGATGTCGGTGGTGCCCTCGAAATAATGTCCCCCGCTGTCTACAAGGAGCATACCCTTTGGCTCCAGGACAGCGCAGTCATCCTTTTTGGCGGAGTAGTGCATCATTGCGACGTTTGCCCCATAGGCGCTTATGGTGTCAAAGCTGGGAGCGATAAAATGCTCTCCTCCGATCTCTTTGCGCAGACCGTCCATATAGACGGCAGCGTCCCACTCGGTGATCTTTTCCTTGCCGATGTGTGTCTTGATCCACATCATGAATTTTGTGACAGCAATGCCGTCCAGCAGATGTGCGTACCTGATATTTTCAACTTCCACAGGATTTTTCACCGCTTTTAAAAGCTGAGCGGGATTCTGCCCGGACACTGTTTCGCAGTCTTTCAGAAGTCCTGCAAGACGGTAATTTACCCGCTTTTCGTCAATAAGGACTTTCATGCCGGAAAGCTTTTCAGCATAGGAATAAATTTCATCATAGGGGTGTATCTCTGCACCGTTCTTTTCAAGATAGTCCCTGACCGTATCACTGCACACAGACTCATCAATAAAAAGCAGAGCCCTGTCAGCGGTTATTGCTGCGTAGGAAAGCACCATGGGACAGCACTCTATATCGTCTGCACGGATATTAAACATCCATGAGATATCATCCAGAGCTGTGATGATGTGGACGTCCGCTTTTTTTTCGGACATTTTTTTGCGCACATCTGCAAGCTTATCCGCAGTGGACTTTCCGCTGTATTTTTCGTCCAGGACGTAAATTTCCGTATGCTCCAGAGTGGGACGGTCAGTCCAGATGCTGTCCGCAAGGTCCTTGTTACAAATTACCCTGCCCCCTTTTTCGGAAGCGATCTTTTCGTATGCCTTTCCTGCTTCTGCGGTGATGACTCTGCCGTCAAAGCCGATGTTTTTCCCGTCAGGGAGAAGTTTTTTCACATACTCCCTGACAGTGGGGACATCAGGCTCGCCTATTTTCATGAGAGCTATGCCGCTGTCTTTAAGCTGGTTTTCCGCCTGGATAAAATATCTTCCGTCGGTAAAAAGTGCGGCTTCGGAGGTCGACACAACAAGAGTTCCTGCCGAACCGGTAAAGCCGCTTAAAAATTTCCTCACCTCAAAATAAGGACAGACATATTCGCTGTCGTGAAAATCCGAGGTGGGGACGATATAAACGCTTATTTCCGCCCGTGACATCTCTTCTCTCAGGGCGGAAATTCTTTCTTTCGGACTGGTCATAAATTATCTCCTTAATATTTATTCTTCGTCGTCCTCGCTGTCTCCGCTTTCGATGGCTTTTATCTGGTCAAGGATGCTGTAGACGGCAGTTTCGAGCCTTGCTGTGGGACGCTCGATGCGCTCCAGTATCTCATCGTCTAAAATTATCACCCTGCCGCTTTGTACTGCGTCCAGAGAGGCGACCTGATCGGGAAGTCTGCTTACAGTTACCGAGGAGGGCAGTATCAGCCATTCCGGGTCAAGCTCTGCTATCTCCTCCGCGGTAAGGGAAATTTCTTCCGAGTCTCCGGCGGCGTTCCTTCCGAAGACGGAAAAAAAGCTGCCTGCAAAGGTGGAATCGGACGCAACTGCCAGGTCTGACGACATAATGTAAATGAAGCTGTCCATAGAGCCGTCCGCACTGTGCAGAGCGGTCAGCAGGGGCTTCATGGCTGCGTCAGCCGCATCCTGACTGTCCGGCTTTCCGCCGAACACGGCGGCAATGTCCGCATAGTATCTGTAAAGCTCCTCAATGGAAGCGGGAGCGGGCATTATCCACACTCTTATGCCTGCATTTTCAAGAGCGGTGATGTCCTTTTTTGCTATGGGACTGTGGGAAACAAGAAGCTGGGGGGATGTGTCTATTATAGCATCCACATCGGGATTTGCCGCTGAGCCAAGGTCTGACTTTGCAGAGACGGCTGACGGATAGCTGCAGTAGCTGCTTCTGCCGATAAGCTTTTCGGAATATCCAAGCTCGCATATTATCTCCGTAATGGCAGGAGAAAGAGAGCCTACCGATTCGGGCTGTCCGTTGAAAATAAGGGACCCTACGGATACGGGATAGGCTTTTTCCGCAGGGGAAGTGACTTCGGTGACGGGAGCAGGGGTCTCCTCGTCTATCTCGGTGCAGCCGCCAAGAATAAGCGCTGCTGTCATAAACGCCGCAGCGGCTGTCCTATGGAATTTTATGCTGAATTTATACAAAATAGCAGCTCCTCTTATACAAATTTCAAATTAAAGTGCAGACAAAAAATCTTCTCAAAAGCCATAAACGCAAGCTTTTGTTCGATTTTTTGTACACTTTATGATTTGAAATTAGTATGACAATATTCTGCATATAAGTATATCATATTCCAAAAAAAAATACAATATCTTTTAATATAATTAAGCCTGCACAGGTTGATTTTTTTTCGCAAATAATGTATTATTATAATAGCGATAGTATTTTTTGCTGGGAGGAATATTTATGAAAGCAGGCAGATTTATCGGTGCAGCAATTGCAGCGGTCATGACATTCTGCTGCATGGCGGGTATACATAAAAACGGATTTGATATGAGCGTCTTCGCCGAGGAAAACGGATTTGTTATATCCACCGATGCTGACGGTGACAAATATATTTCGGGATACACAGGCAGCGGGGGAGACATCGTTATCCCATCGGGTGTAGTCTGGATAGGAGAAAAGGCGTTTTACGGGAATACCTCCATCACAAGCGTTACCATACCCAAGTCCTGCTGGTACTGGGTGGATAAAAATGCTTTCAGGGACTGTACAAAGTTAAGATCGGTGACCTTTGAAGGCAGCATCGACGGCATAGGCGAGAGCGCTTTCAGCGGGTGTACGGCTCTTGAGAGGGTCACCTTTGACGGTGACGTGGGACGCGAGGACGGCAGCGGAGGCATAGGCTACCGTGCGTTCTACGGCTGCTCTTCTCTTAAGGTGCTGAAATTTTCCGACAGCACTGCAAAGCTTGATATGATAGGTGAGCACGCTTTCATGAACTGCACTTCACTGAGTCAGGCGGAGCTTCCTGCCGATCTGTCCGTTATATACAGCGGAGCGTTCCTGAACTGTCGGGCTCTGTCTGTTGTTTCGGTGCCATCCGGTACAAAGCTGGACGGCAAGTACATTTTCGGATATATGTACGGCAGCACTGAGCAGGACGGCAAAAAGGGGTACGCTCTGGCAGACGGGAAAAAGAAGCTGTATATTGCCGATTCTGCAAAGAGCGTTTCTCAGGAGCCGGTAACTCTTGTTGTGGGAAACGGCTCGGACGCTGAAAGGTATGCAGTAGAATACAAGGTAAATTATATGTATGGCGCCACACCTGTGTCAAAGAAAAAGCTTCCTGCGCCCGATGGTCTGAAGTCCACGCCCGGAACGGACAGTGTGGTCCTGGAATGGGACGCTGTAAACGGAGCGTCCGGCTACAGAGTTTATATGTATGATGCTGCATCAGGCAAGTATGAGGTGTATAAGAGCGTAAAAAGCACAAAATGTACCGTCACCGGTCTGAAAGCAGGAGAAAAATACAAATTCAAGGTGGCGGCTCTCAGGGGTGCAAACGGCAGATATACTGCAGGGACGGCTTCGGGTGAGCTTTCCGTCTCATTAAAAAAATAAGTCTTGAAAAGATCTGTGTGATATGGTACAATAGTATTGTCTCTGTCATGGAGAAAAAATCGTCATTCACAGCAAGGAAAATTTATATGAAAAAAAAATGTTTTATTTTATTGATGGCTGTACTGCTGTTTTCCGGCTGTGAAAGCGGCGACGGGTCCAGGGAATATATTGAATTTGACGTTCCCTATCTTACGACTATGACTATGACCACTACTATTCCTGTGGATACATACAGCGAGTATATGGAGACCTATACTCCCACCGAAACAGAACCCTTTGACAGAAGCAGGTATTATTACCGCGGAGGGGTACAGCCTGCGGGAGGTTTTCAGATGGGCGGAGTCTACGCAGATACCATGGCGACTATTCCAACTGTAGGACCTGTTTCAGGCGTTACTGCGGATACGCCCATGACAACAACAGCTCCACCTGTGACTGAGCCTGACGCGGACGAGCAGTCTGCCGAAACGGTCACCACGGAGACCGGCGGGGACGAGGATGTGTCGGAGACTGTCACTGCCACAGGGAATATGTGGGGAGTGCCTATGGATACTATGGTGTCAAACCCCTATGTCCCCGGAGCGGGAGCAGGTGTCCAAGCCGGGACGGCTGTTTCAGCCGTTACTGCCTTTTCAAATAATGTTACCGCCTATACGGGAACGGTGCCTACTGTCGCACCCGATACGATGTACAGACACACCACCACTACTACTGCTGCAACGACAGCTGATTCTGATGGAGGAACGGATAATGCCCATTAACATACCTAACAATCTGCCTGCCTATACGGTGCTGAATAAGGAAAATATTTTCGTTATGCCAAGTCAGACGGCAGAAAGACAGGACATACGTCCCCTGAAAATCGCAATAATAAATCTTATGCCCAAAAAGATAGAGACGGAGACCCAGATACTGCGTCTTCTTTCAAACACCCCCCTGCAGGTGGATATCGAGCTTATCCAGATGGCAAGCCATGTGACGAAAAACACCTCTATAGAGCATCTTACAAAGTTTTATAAGGTCTTTGACGATGTTAAGGATCAGCGTTTTGACGGGCTTATCATAACCGGTGCTCCTGTAGAACAGCTTCCCTTTGAGGACGTGGATTACTGGGAGGAGCTCTGCGGCATCATGGAGTGGTCAAAGAGCAATGTATACTCGGTAATGCACATCTGCTGGGGAGCGCAGGCGGGGCTATATTACCATTACGGTATTCCCAAATACGACCTTCCGAGCAAGATGTTCGGGATATTTCCCCACAAGGCGGAGGTGTCCAACTATCCGCTTTTAAGGGGTTTTGACGAGAAATTTTATGTCCCCCATTCACGCCACACGGAGATAAAGCGTATGGATATTGAAAAGGTGCGGGAACTGAAAATTCTTGCTTCCTCTCCCGAATCGGGAGTGTGCATCATTGCCGACAGCACCGAGCGTCAGTTTTTCATTATGGGGCATTTTGAATATGACCGTTTCACTCTGGCAAATGAGTATTTCCGTGACATGGACAGGGGTCTGCCCATAGCTGTCCCGAAGTATTATTTCCCCTATGACGACCCGTCCCAGCCCCCTTCCTTCAACTGGCGGGCTCATGCAAATCTTCTGTTTTCCAACTGGCTCAACTACTGCGTATATCAGGAGACGCCATACAGTCTTGATGAGTTAGAGGCGATAAAGTGATTGACATTGTATAAAAAATGTGATACAATGTAACTATAATAATTATAGAAAGAATGAAATGGATGTGATGGATATGGCAAAAACAGAAACACTGCATATAAGGGTAAATGAAAATGTGAAGCACAATGCTGAGGAAACACTTGATATGCTCGGTATTTCCATTTCTGAAGCGGTAAATATGTTTCTATGTCAAGTGGGTCTTACGGGAGGATTGCCGTTTGACGTAAAACTTCCGGCACCTGAGCGTGTTATAGTCCGATCAAAGGAAGAGTTATATCAGAAGTTATGCGAGGCTGAGGAAGATATTCGCTTGGGCAACACATATACTGTCGATGAAGTGTTTAATGGTATACGAGGTAAGTATGGGCTATAAACTTATAATTACCAAAACATTTAACGATGATCTTGATGGTATCGTGGAATATCTTTCAGAGCAGTTATTTAATCCCAATGCTGCTGATAGACTTATGAAAAAGGCAGAAGAAAAAATCAGTAATATTAGCGGAAATCCTTTTATTTATCCTCTATATCATGATGAAAGGTTTGCTGAAAAAGGCTATCGTTATACCGTTGTGTCAAATTACATTTTATTGTATACTGTTGATAAAGAAGCGAAAAACATACATATTGTACGCCTTATATATGGTGGTCAGAATATTTTGAATATTATATAAATGCTTCGGTCTCCGGAGCATTTTTTTGTTTTTGATGCGTTGTCAGCACCTGTCATTAAGCCGATTTTATGCTATCAAAATTTCAGATTATTATCACAAAACACGATTTACAAATTTTATAAAATATGATATAATTTAGAAGAATACTGTATTTTATGAGAGGATATATTACATATGAGCTTTGTTGAGTTTAAAAATGTCTATAAACGCTATAAGATGGGTGAAATTACCATAGCCGCCTCCGACAGCGTAAGCTTCGAGATCGAAAAGGGTGAGTTCGCCGTCATCGTGGGAGCTTCGGGAGCAGGCAAGACTACCGTCCTCAATATGCTGGGAGGTATGGACACCTGCGACGAGGGGGAGATCATCGTGGACGGCAGAAACGTCGCTTCATTCTCCACAAAGGAGATGACAAGATACCGCAGGCAGGACATCGGCTTCGTGTTCCAGTTCTACAATCTGGTGCAGAACCTCACCGCAAAGGAGAACGTGGAGCTTGCAACCGAGATATGCTCCGATGCCATGGACGCAGAGGAGGTCCTTAAGCAGGTGGGACTGGGTGACCGTATCAACAATTTCCCCGCTCAGCTTTCCGGCGGCGAGCAGCAGAGAGTCTCTATTGCAAGAGCTCTTGCAAAGTCTCCCAAGCTTCTGCTTTGTGACGAACCTACAGGTGCGCTGGACTACAACACCGGCAAGACTATCCTTAAGCTTCTGCAGGATACCTGTCGGGAAAAGGGCATGACGGTAGTTGTTATCACTCACAATCAGGCGATAACTCCTATGGCGGACAGAGTTATCAAGATCAAAAACAGCAAGGTATCAAGAGTTACTCTCAATGAAAATCCCGTACCTGTTGAGACTATTGAATGGTGAGTACAGGACTCCGAAATCAACGCTTTTACTTTGAGTTTTGATTTTGAAATTGCGAGTTTTATTTTTGAACTCATGGTTTTGATGATGAACTCATGATACTATCCGACTTTACGATAAAAAGTTTTTGAAAGGAGAGCTGCTCCCTACAGGAGCATGACCGTATGAACAGAAAGCTTTATTTGAACACCCTGCGAAGCGTGGGAAATACCAAAAGCCGCTTTTTTGCCATACTTGCAATTATTGCAATAGGCAGCGGATTTTTCGCGGGGGTAAAATCAGCGGGTCCTGATATGAAGCTGAGCTCTGCTCAGTATCTTGAAGAACAGGGGCTGGCGGATATACATATCATCTCCACGCTGGGTCTGGACGATGAGGATCTTGCGGCAGTGGAAAATTGTAATATATCAGACGAATTATACGCAGGGTATAGCTTTGACCTGATGGTCAAAGGGGGAGAGCTGAATCAGAAGATCGTCAAGGTCTACTCCTACGATCCTGACAGCAAAATAAATATCCCTTACCTTGTTGAGGGACGGCTCCCGCAGGCAGCTGACGAGATAATTGCGGACGAGCGGTTTTTCAGCGCGGAGACTCCGGACATCGGGGACAAGATCGTCCTTGAAACGGGGGACGACAGGGAGATGTCCGACTATCTGTCAAACACCGAGTTTACCATTGTGGGAAAAGCCAAGTCCCCGATATACATTGCCTATGAGAGGGGAAGCACTACCGTTGGAAACGGTGTTATAAACGGCTGGTTCCTTATTCCCGAGGAGAACTTCTGCTCCGAGGTCTACACCGATATTTATGTGAGCCTTTTCCGTGCAAAAGGGGTCGACCCCTATACAGACGAATATGAGGACATCGTGGACAGGAACATAAAGGTACTGGAAAATCTTGCGGAAACCCAGATAGAGCACCGCAAGAGCGTTATTCTTGACGAGGCATATGAGGAGATAAACGACGCTAAGGACGAGCTTGCCGACGGTGAAAAGGAGCTTGCGGACGCAGAGCAGGAGCTTCGCGATGCAGAGCAGGAGATAGCTGACGGCGAAGCGGAGATCGCGGACAACGTCAAAAAGCTGGAGGATGCAGAAAAGGAGATCGCTGACGGTCAGGCAGAGCTTGACGACGGGGAGTCAGAATACAATGACGGTCTTGCCGCTCTTGATGAATTGAGAGCAAGGTCGGGACGGTTGGGTACAGTCATTGCAGACTATTCGGTAAATGCAGGAGACGCAGACAGAGTAAGCGCTGTCATCGACAGTCTTAATGAGGGAGAATATTTCACCGTGGATGAGACATTAGAGCAGCTCCTGACTGCTTATATAATGATGCCCGCTGCCTATGACGACGGCACAAAGACAATGGCGGGTCAGGGTATCGGTCAGTATGCGGCAGGACTTACCGCTCAGGCAGATGAGCTGGAGACCACTCTTGCAAATTCCCGTATACAGCTTGATGACGCTCAGAAGGAGCTTGACGATGCAAGAGCCGAGGTCGCTGACGGCTGGGCAGAGATCGAGGACGCACGCAAGGAGATCGAGGACGCAAAAAAGGAGGTCGAAGACGGTTGGGCAGAGGTGGAGGACGGCAAAAAAGAGCTTGAAGATGCCCGTCAGGAGATCGCCGATGCGGAGCAGGAGATTCACGATGCTGTTGACGATGCCGAATGGTACGTCTTTAACCGTGACGACTACAATCCCTACTACTCACATTACGCCGAGGACTGCGAGCGTGTTGACGCCATTGCAGCGGTGTTCCCCATATTCTTTATAATGGTGGCGGCTCTGGTCTGCTGTACGACAATGACCCGTATGGTGGAGGAGCAGCGTACACAGATAGGCACTCTTAAGGCTCTGGGATACAGCAGATTTACCATCATATCCCAGTACATCATCTATGCGCTTGCAGCAAGCATTCCGGGCGGATTTCTCGGTCTGCTTATCGGATTTGCGACCCTCCCAAGGGTAATTTTCGTCTGCTATCAGAGTATGTACAGTCAGCCTTATCTTGTGGTTCCTTTCAGGTGGAGCTATGCGGTGGGCTGCATTACAGCGGCTTGTCTCTGTACGGGACTTTCCGCGCTGTATGCAAGCAGGCAGGAGCTTGTGTCCTGTCCTGCGCAGCTTATGAGACCCAAGCCTCCCAAGGACGGCAAGCGGATACTTCTTGAAAGGATAACCTTTATATGGAACAGGCTGAAATTCACCACAAAGGTCACATACCGAAATCTTTTCCGCTACAAATCCAGACTTCTTATGACCATCATCGGTATCGCAGGATGTACCGCTTTGCTGCTGACAGGCTTCGGACTGAGAGAGTCAATCTCTGCTATTGTTGACCTGCAGTACGGAAATATTTTCAAGTATGACGCTCTTGCGGCGCTGGACGACACTATAGACGAGGATGGCTATGCTGCTGTTATGGAGGACTGCGACTCCTCGGGAAATGTCACCGAAAAAATGCTTGTGATGCAGATAAACACGGACATCTACAACGTTGAGGGGGACACCTTTGAGACCTATCTTATGGTGCCCGAGGACCCCTCTGAGCTTGGCAGATTCATCGACCTCCACACAAGGCAGGAGGGAGAAAAGCTGGAGCTTGGCTCGGGAGTGATTCTTGGAGAAAAGCTTGCCCGCTTCCTTGACGTTACAGCAGGAGACAGCGTATATTTCGGCAAGGGCAATCCTGTCCGTGTGGATGCGGTCTGCGAAAACTACACCTTCAACTATGCGTATATGTCCCCGGAGGTCTACAAAAAAGCGGGGGCTAAGGATGCTCTGAAAAATAACATCCTGCTGCTGAATATGAACGACCCCTCCCTTGAAGATGAGCTTTCCGAAATACTTGTAAAGAACGAGAACGTTCTGGCAGTAAGCTACTCTGCTGCAGGAGGAGATAAATTCCGCGACCTTGTAAGCAGTCTTTCCATGATAGTTCTGGCGATAATCGTCTCAGCGGGAGCCCTTGCTTTTGTGGTGCTGTTCAATCTGTCCAACATCAACATAAACGAGCGTGTCCGCGAGCTTGCCACGATAAAGGTGCTGGGCTTCTTTGACGGAGAGGTAGCCGCTTACATCTACCGTGAGAATATCCTTTCGACCTTTATGGGAACGGCTGCGGGACTGATCCTCGGGATATTCCTTGAAAAGTTCGTCATAAAGACTGCCGAGGTGGACGCTGTCATGTTTGCGGTGGGAATACCTGTCTTCTGCTTCTTAGCGGCGGCGGCAATGACGCTTTTCTTTGCATTTGTTGTAAATCTGACGCTGTATTTCAGGCTTAAAAAGATCGACATGGCAACGTCCCTTAAAGCTATCGAATAAAAGACAGCCGGTACAGTTCAAGGACTGTATCGGCTGAAAATATTTTCAGATATCAGATCCGGCTGCAGATGCTGCATGATACATCATCCGGGTCGGTGATAAAGTAGACTATGGGTCTGTCGTCGGTCTCATTTACATTTACAATCAGTATATTACAATGTCTATTATCCCTGACGTTATATAAATCTGCTATAAATGGATACTTTATATGCTTCGGAAATTTTTTATTATGCTCAGTGTTTCCTCTTTTGGTTTTCACCGGGTCACTTCCCTTCGGTGTCGTTCATCTGGAAAAGGGTGATGCTTTTCCGTAGTTATGATATGCGGGCATCGGGAAAAGAGTGACTGCCTGATCATGACCTCATAAGATAATAAAATACCCCGTCTGTTTTTGCAGGCGGGGTATTTGGGTAAAGGCTCAGCCTTTATTTTAATTTGTTAAGCTCACCAAGAAGATTCTTCTTAGCTTCAAGAGTGGACATACCCTTGGACAGGATGTTGTCCATGCGGTAACGGATGTAATCCTCGTAAAGCTTGGTGCCGAAAACATTTTCGTCTACCAGCTTATTGTAGGATACAGCGTCCATGCTTCCGGAGATGATGTACAGCAGCTTTTCAAGAGCCATCATCTTCTTGTCTTCCTCGGAAAGATTTTTGGAAGCAGGGAGAGCGTTCATTTCGACCAGCATACTTCTCTTGTCGGCACGGATAGAGTAGCCCTCCGATTTGATGCCGCCAAGCACGCGTATGATATTTGTCTCCAGAGCAGGTCCTGCAAATGGGAACATACGCAGAGGCAGGTCATCCTCCTTGATGCTGATGTATATTGACTTGTCGCAGGCAGGAGCAAGAGCTACCTTGAAGGAGTCGTTGAACCAGTAGGTGTCTCCGTCCTTGTATGTAAGAGGATATTTATATCCCTTCATATCTGCGCTGAGACCAAATTCAAGAACCGGCTCTCTGCCCGAGCGGTAATATTCGTCGTTGTTCTGGGAGCACTTTTCCGCTACGATACGTACAAGCCTGTCAAGAGGGAAGTCTCCGATATCGTTCTTGTCACCGTCAAGGAAGGTGCGGACGCCGTCAAAGGTGTTTTTGTGAAGATCCTCTGCAAATTCAGCGGCGCTGATGTAGTTCTTGTTAAACTTGCTCATGGCGTTGGTCATAACATCGTCTGCAACAAGACCGTCTGTTTCATTGAAGGGGTAGTTTTCGGTGATCTGCTTTTTCAGGATATCCTTTATAGCATCCTCTTCATCCTTTTCAAGAGAGGTGAAGCTGAATCGGTCATAGACCTGTTCCATCATTACATCTATGGGAAGCTCACCGTAAATGTATTTGAAACGATCGTTATTGAGGAGCTCGCTCATTTTGAGCAGTATCTTCTGCTGGGCAGCTCCGCCTACGGTGATCTTTCCTGACATTATACCCATGCAGACAAGGAACTCGGCATAGTCCTTCATCACTGTCTGCTCGGTAAGGTAGTTGAAGAAATATCCGTATACATACCCTGAGAAAAACTCTTTGAGGGAATTGAACAGATCGGAATTTTTTCCTATCTCTTCTATGAATTTATCCCTCAGACCGGGAGCGTCAGCCGGAGCTATGGACTTGCTTCCGCCGTTCAGAGCGGTAAGCTGCTTCTCTTGTCCCTTGAAAAAGAGCTTGAGGAAGCTGTTGTATTTCGGCTCTTTGGCTTTGTTCACAATATCCTCGTGGAATGTCCAGATAAGGAAAGACCTCTGCATATTTTTAATTTCGTTCTGGGAGGATTCCACAAGACTCTTTACATCGATCTCAACGCCCTGTCCGAATCTGGCGTTCTTGTTGAAATCCGCAAGGATCTTTTCGATCTCCTCCTTGAAAGCGGCGCAGGCAGGAGACTTCTCCATAAACATCACCGCGTCAAGTATTTCGGGACCTGTGACTGTCAAATCGAATACAACACTCATTTTTTGCTCCGTTTCTCAGCGGCTGTGAATTTTATCGCCCTGTACCCGTCTGCCGCTGATGACGGACGGCGAATATTTTTTTAACAGACCCTGTAAACAGCCTGTGTCCGCTCATAAACCAGGACCGTTGGCGGTCAGCGTCCTCCGGCAACGGTGCCTACTGAACTCCGTATACCTTACGGTATTCAAGCATCTTGTCAAGATATTCCTTGCCGGGTATGATTTCCTCGCGGATGGCTTCGATGATGTCGTCCATGGTCACGATGGGATATATGCTGATGCCGAACTCCTCGCTGACCTCGTTTACAGCGGACTTGTCACTGTTAAGACCCTTTTCCATTCTGTCCACCTGAATCACCATGCCTGCCACGGTAACGTCCGCCGCTTCCTTCAGCTTGGGCATTACCTCACGGAGAGCCTTGCCGGAGGTCATAACGTCCTCGATGATGACCACCTTTTCTCCCGCAGTAAGCTGCTTGCCGACGATGACGCCGCCCTCGCCGTGATCCTTGGCTTCCTTTCGGTCGAAGCAGTAGCTTACGTCCGTGCCGAATTTATTATAGAGAGCCACGGCTGTAGAAACTGCAAGAGGGATACCCTTGTAAGCGGGTCCGAAGAGAGTCTCGAACTGGATGTTATTGTCGTGGATGCACTCTGCGTAGAACTCGCCGAGCTTTGCAAGCTGGGCGCCTGTTTTATAGTTTCCGGAGTTCATAAAATAGGGGGACAGTCTTCCGCTTTTTAGGGTAAATTCTCCGAAAGTCAGTACACCGCTGTCCACCATAAATTTTATAAAATCGTGCTTGTAGCTCATGTCCGTTTCCTTTCCAATCCCTGCTATAATTATCCGTTTTATGGCACCGACAGGGCATTAATACAAATTTCATAGATACAGTTAAATTATATCACAATTAACTGCTAAAATCAACACCATATTTCATATAAAAAAATTTGCAATTTTTTTTGCAATATGCTACAATATATATTGGAGAGATATAAAAATAATTCTGAAAAGGAAATTAATAAGGTTATGAGGATAAGAAGAAAAAAGTGGGCGCGTCCCGAGCTGGCGGTGTGTCCTTACTATATCGAACATTCGGCAGAATACAAAGGAAAATGGAACACCGTCTTTGAAAATGACAAGCCTCTTTACGCCGAGCTTGGCTGCGGAAAGGGACTGTTCGCTGCTCAGGCGGCGCTTAAATATCCGGAAATCAACTGGCTTGCCATGGACATCAAAAGCGATATGCTGGGAGTTGCCCGCCGCACGGTGGAGAAGTCCTTCTCGGAGGCGGGACGTGAGGTCGACAATCTGAAGCTGGTTTCCCAGAATATAGAAATGATACTGACCTCCTTTGACGAAAACGACCGGATAGACAGGCTGTACATCAATTTCTGCAATCCATGGCCGAAGGACAAGCACAATAAGCGGCGTCTTACCCATACCAGACAGCTGAAACAGTACCGGGTCTTTTTGAAGGACGGCGGAGAGATACACTTCAAGACCGATGACGACGAGCTTTTTGAGGAGTCCCTTGACTATTTTGCAGAGTCCGGTTTTGAGATAAAGTACCTGACCCGTGACCTCCATGCAAGCGACTACCCGGACAATCTTGTCACCGAGCATGAAAGGATGTTCACCGAAGAAGGGAAGAAGATCAAGTTTCTTATTGCGACTAAAATATAGAGAGGAATGTTATACAATGAGTATTAAAATTCAGGAGTATCACAAAGAGTATCGCAGATGGGCATGGCAGGTAAACGACCATGTGACCTATGACGTTGACCTTACCATGTTCAAGCTGGATGCCAAAAATACAAGCTATGTTTTCGGCGCAACAGACGACGGCTACCTTATCCACGGCTATTTCGGAAAGAAGCTTCAGGACGACGACCTTACATATCTGCTCCGTCTGGAGGAAAACCCATGGGTGCTCAAAACCAATATGCGGGACAAGGGCACTTTCATGGACGCCACCGCTTTTGAGTATCCCTGCCACGGCACGGGAGACTACCGTGAGCCCTGCCTTATGGTCATGGACGATGACGGCATGACCACCTGCGACCTGCGGTATGTTTCCCACAAGGTCTACGGCGGAAAGCCCGCTCTTGACGGTATGCCTGCTACCTTTGCAAAGGACGGGGAGGCGGAGACTCTTGAAATTACCTGCATCGACAAGCACACCGGTCTTGAAGCGGTGCTGGTCTACACTGCATTTAACGATCTGGACGTCATCACCAGAAGCGTCCGTCTTAAAAATACGGGAAAGGCTCCCCTTAATGTAAAGAGGGTGCTTTCTGCCTGCGTGGACTTCGACAATGACGGCTACGATTTTATCACTCTCAACGGAAGCTGGGCAAGAGAGCGGGTCATGGAGCGCTCAAAGCTCCACCACGGAAAGCAGGGCATAGACTCTGTAAAGGGAGAGTCTTCACACCAGAACAATCCCTTCATGGCGCTGGTGTCCCATAATGCAAACGAGGACGTGGGAGAGGCTTACGGCTTCAACTTCGTCTACAGTGGCAACTTCTTCGCACAGGCGGAGGTGACACAGCACAAATACACCCGTGCAGTCATGGGTATAAATCACTTCGATTTTAACTGGCTCCTTGAACCGGGAGAGGATTTCACCGCTCCCGAGGTTGTCATGGTATATTCGAGTCAGGGTATCGGGGCAATGTCAAGGACCTTCCACGACCTGTACCGTCAGCATCTTATCAGGGGCGAGTATAAGGACAAGCGCCGTCCCATACTTATCAACAACTGGGAAGCTACCTATTTTAATTTCGACACAGACAAGCTCATTGACATTGCAAAGGAAGCCTCAAAGCTTGGCATAGAAATGCTTGTTATGGACGACGGCTGGTTCGGTCACAGAGATGCGGACAACAGCTCTCTCGGTGACTGGTACGTTTACGAGAAAAAGATCAAGGGCGGTCTTAAATATCTGGTTGATGAAGTCAACAATCTGGGAATGAAATTCGGCATCTGGTTCGAGCCGGAAATGATCTCCCCGGACAGCGACCTTTACAAGGCGCACCCCGACTGGGCTATCCAGATAAAGGGACGTGAGCTTACAATGTCCCGTGAGCAGTACGTTCTGGACTACTCAAACAAGGAAGTCCGTGACTATATCTACGGGCTTATGAAAAATGTCCTTGACAGCGCAAATATCGAGTATATCAAGTGGGACATGAACCGTCAGCTTACGGAGGTAGGCTCAACCTCCCTGCCGAAGAACAGACAGCGGGAGCTGTGGCACAGATACGTCCTCGGCGTCTACGATGTAATGAACCGTCTTACCACCGAGTACCCCCATATCCTTTTAGAAAACTGCTCAGGGGGCGGCGCAAGATTTGACCCGGGTATGCTTTATTACTCCCCCCAGATCTGGTGCTCCGATGACACTGATGCTATCGAGCGTCTGAAGATACAGCACGGAACGTCTATATGCTATCCTGCATCTGCAATGGGAGCTCATGTTTCCGACTGTCCCAATCACACGGTGGGACGCTCCACGCCTTTCGCAACAAGAGGAAATGTTGCAATGGTTGGCACCTTCGGCTACGAGCTTGACGTCACAAGGATACCTCAGGAGGACAGGGACGCTATCCCCGGTCAGATAGCGGAATTCAACAAATACAATCCTATCGTGAGAACGGGCGACCAGTACCGCATAGGAAACGTCTTTGAGGACAATATGTGGGATGCATGGATGTTCGTTGCCAAGGACAAGTCCGAGGCAGTGTTCACCTTTGTTCAGGTTCTGGGACGTCCCAACTACCGGAACAGGAGGGTCAATTTAAAGGGTCTTGACCCGGATGCAAAATATAAGAACATGACAACGGGGGAAGTCCACACAGGCTCGGCTCTTATGAACGGGGGTATCTTTATTGATATCCACGGGGACTTTTCGTCAAAGGTAATTCATTTTGTAAGGCAGTAAATTATCATTTAGCGCACAAGGGTAGGCGATCGATTTAGCGCTTTGCGCTAAATCGCAGCAGCCGGTCCAGCGCGGCTGGCGCTGGTCAGGTTTCCAAAG
>JAFLUI010000079.1 GCA_022508825.1 Oscillospiraceae bacterium | reverse complement strand
TGGTGCCGGTGGCGGGACTTGAACCCGCACGCCATCGCTGGCAATGGATTTTGAGTCCACCTCGTCTGCCGATTCCAACACACCGGCAAAAAAATTTACCTAATTATTTTATCACATTATTTTATATTTGTCAAGCAATAAATAATATTTTAGAATAAAAATACTTTTTTAAATGATCTCTGTAAAATAATAAAAGTATCAAAGTATCCGGCTAAGCCATAAAATAGGTCAGAGCCTAAAAAGCTTTACGCTTTGGAAAGGAGTAGCTATGACAAATAATACAATGAACGCAAGCATGAACAAAGACCCTTTTCCTGCAGAAACTCCTGTAGGAATGTGTTATGTTCCGTTCCAGCAGTGGGAGACTCCATATGCTGAAAATGTTGCGCTTGAAAGAGGAACAATGTTCCCAAGTCTTGATTTGCCGTTTTACGGCAGGGAGGTAGACAGCAATGGCAGAAAATAATCTTATGCAGGCTATCCAGATGTATGATTTCTATCTCTATGAGCTGAATCTTTACCTTGACACTCATCCGAGAGATAAACAGGCAATAGCACTGTTCAATAAGTACAACAAAATGAGGGAATCTGCAAATGAAGCATATGTCAGCAAATACGGTCCGATAACTGCCACTCAGTTTTCCGGAAATGACTGCTTCAGCTGGGTAAATGCACCCTGGCCTTGGGAAAGGAGTGCTAACTGATCATGTGGGCTTATGAAAAGAAATTACAGTATCCGGTAAATATCAAAAACACTAACCCTAAGCTTGCGCAGGCAATAATGAGCCAGCTCGGAGGTCCCGACGGTGAGCTCGCTGCATCTATGAGGTATCTTAATCAGAGATATGCTGCACCATACGCTCAGGTAAAGGGGCTTCTGACAGATATTGGCACAGAAGAACTTGCGCATATGGAGATGATCTCAGCTATTATCTATCAACTGACAAGAGATCTCACACCTGAAGAGATAAAAAAGAGCGGTTTTGACGCCTACTATGTTGACCATACAACAGGCATTTATCCCGCCTCTGCAGCAGGTGTTCCGTTTACAGCGGCATATTTCCAGTCTAAGGGTGACATCATTACAGATCTTGTAGAAGATCTTGCTGCCGAACAGAAAGCACGGACGACTTACGACAATATCCTTCGTCTTACAGATGACCCTGATGTACGTGACCCAATCAAGTTCCTGAGAGAAAGGGAGATCGTTCATTTCCAGCGCTTCGGTGAAGGACTCAGAATCGTACAGGATAACCTGAACTCCAAAAACTTCTACGCTTTCAACCCTGCATTTGACAAATAAATGTATTATGGATCATCTCTAAGTAAAAACCGTCCTTTACCGCTAAGGACGGTTTTTCATTTCTGATATAAGTCAGAAATTTGCGTAATTCTGGAAAATGTAATAAAATACTTGACAAATTGACAGTATTATTATAAAATATTAATAAGAATCTTTTAATAAAATTGGCAGCAGCAATAAGGAGATCAGTATATGATAAAAAATAATTTTTTTAAACGTACTTTAGCTTTGATTATGTCAGTCTGCATGATATCCGGTTATGCGAGCTTTGCAGCATATGCAGAAGATGACGAATCAGATGATATCGTAGAGATCCTCGCTACAGATGAGGAAATGTCTGCTGAAGGAGAAGCAGAATTTTCTGAAGTATCTGACAATAATGAAGATACTGATGATACAGAAAACTCCCCTTCTGCGTCTGCAGACGATGACAGCGCTGTTGCAGGCGGCGGAAATGAAGATGTAAAAGAGGTCACTGTCCCTGCACGGAATATCAGACTTTTATCAAGTCAGACAAATGATCTTGTTATCGGAGATACGTTCCAGATCAAATTCAGCCTGTCCCCTTTAAAATCGGATGACTATGTTACATATAAAAGCTATGATAAAAGAGTTGTAAAGGTAGATGAGAACGGTCTTGTGACTGCCATAGGATACGGTTCCACAAGGATACAGGTAAGGACTTCAAGCGGTGCTAAAAAGAATATTTATTTTAATGTAACAGATGCAGAGGGTAATGAGGACGCAGAATATGTACAGGGTGAAGTATCTTCAATAGAGCTTCTCAGCAAAAATGCCATGGTTCATGTAGGAAAAAAGGTCCAGATCGAACCGATCATCTATCCGCTTGGCTTCACCGATGAGCTGACATATAAATCACATGATACAAGTGTTGCTAAGGTTTCCTCTTCGGGTGTTGTAACAGCCACAGGCAGCGGTTCAACAACTATTACAGTAACAGCAAGCAACGGAGTTTCTGCAGAGTTCAATATTACAGTCTACAGTGATGTTTACAGAGGTATCGATGTTTCAAAATGGCAGGGCAATATTGACTGGAAAAAAGTAGCAGCAAATGGTATCGATTTTGCAATGATACGAAGCTCCTTCGGAAATGAGCACGTTGATGAAAAGCTTCAGGCAAATGTTGACGGATGCGAAAAATATGGCATTTCATATGGCTTCTATCATTATACATATGCTACGACCGCAGAAGAAGCCCGTGTGGAAGCAAGATTCTTTTTGAATACAATTAAAAATTATAACCCGGACTACCCTGTTGTTCTCGACATTGAAGAGGAATTTTATAAAAAGATGAGCCGCAAGCAGGTCACTAATATAATCGTTGCGTTTGCATCTGAGGTCGAAAAAGCAGGATACTATGTGTCTGTGTACAGTTACGCTAAGTTTTTCAATGACTATGTGGATATGTCAAAAATAAGCAAATATAATATATGGGTAGCAAGCTGGGGCGACGAAGAAAAGCTTAATAGTGTATATGACGGGCACTACGATATGTGGCAGTATTCTTCAACAGGAAAGATCAGCGGAATAGCAGGAGAGGTAGATTTGGACTACTCATACAAGGATTATTCGGAGATCATAAGAAGAAACGGACTGAATAAATTCTGATTAATCAAAAATAAATGGTATTATTGGTCGGATAGATCAATAATACCATTTTTTATTTAACCAGTATCTCATTATAGATCTTTTCTCTGGATGCAAGCTGCTCAGCAGCATTGTCAAGGGTGGTCTGTGTGATATGCTCTCCGCCGAGGATACGGGCTATTTCTGAGACTCTTTGCTCGGTATCAAGACGGGTCACATCAGTATATGTTTTGTCATCGGAATTGCTTTTTTCTATCAGCAGATGGTTATCCGCCATGACCGCTATCTGTGACAGATGAGTTACGCAAAGCACCTGACGGGACTTTGATACCTGTCTGAGCTTTACTCCGATCTTCTGTGCCGCACGTCCGCTTACTCCTGTGTCTACCTCGTCAAATATCATTGTGGGGATATCCTCATTTTCAGCAATGACGTTCTTTATCGCAAGCATTATTCTGGAAAGCTCACCGCCGGAGGCAATTTTTGCGATTGGCTTCATAGGCTCTCCCGGATTGACGGAGATCATCAGCTCCATAACGTCCATTCCTGTAAGAGTAAGCTTTCCTCTGGAATGTTCAAAGGCGATGCGGACGTTAGGCATATCAAGAAATTTAAGCTCATCTGATATTTTTCCTGTAAGACGCTCAGAAGCCTCAGCACGGAGCGCGGACAGCTTTTCCGCCTTTTCGGAGACCTCCATGAGCAGTGTGTTTTTCCGTTCTGTCAGCTCTCCTATCTCTTTTGAGTATCCTGCTATCTCCCCTGCTTCCTTACTGTAGGAATCGTACCTTGCCATAAGCTCTCCAAGAGTGCAGGAGTAACGTTTTTTTATGTTATACAGCTTTTCACGGCGGTCTGAAAGGTACTCCAGACGCTTTTCGTCTATGTCTATACTGTCAAGAAGATGGGAAAGCTCGTCCCCGAGGTCTGTAAGCTCTATCTTTGCCGCCTCAAAGCGGTTCACAAGCTGCTCCAGCTTCGGCATTATATCCGAGTAAGACGAAAGCTCTCCTATCACGGTGTCTATAGTCTCTGTCATGCCCGAATTGTTTTCGTCACCTGTAACAGCAATATGAGAGCGTGATATGACTTCTGCAAGAAGACTGCTGTTATTTGCTACTGCAAATTCATTGTCTACCTCTGTATCCTCGTTTTCGTCCTCTATTTCAAGCTCCCCCACATCGTTCAGAAACTGGCTCAGGAATTCTGATCTCTGCTGCTTTTCCTTTTCCAGAGCGGTAAGCTCTTTTATTTTACGGGCTGTGCTCTGAAGATCCCTGAATGAATTGCGATAATCATCCAGATAGGTATGCAGACCGCCGTAGCTGTCAACTATTTCGATATGCTTTTCGGGATACATAAGTATCCTGTTGTCATGCTGACCGTGGATGTCAATGAGAGTATCCCCTATTTCACGTACAGCCGCAGCTGTTGCAGTCTTTGAATTGATGCGTGCAGAGCTGCCTCCGTCCGCAAGGATCTCGCGGGTTATCATAAGCTCGTCGTCTTCGCAGTCTATGCCAAGCTCTGAAAGCTTGCTTCTGGTGCTGTCGGTAAGGTGACGGAACATTGCAGTCACGACGGCTTTGTCACAGCCTGAACGTACAATGTCCTTGCTTACACGTTTTCCGAGAACGGCGTTTATCCCTCCGATAAGAATGGACTTTCCCGCACCTGTCTCGCCGGTAAAGACGTTAAAGCTTTCCGTGAATGGTATTTCAGCTTTTTCTATTACTGCCAGATTTTCAATGTATAATTCACAGAGCATTTTTGAAGATCCTTTCACCTATGTTAAAACAAGTCTGCTTTATCATTTTTTCATAAATGACGTAAGACTGTCAGTAAGTTCCGCCGCTGCTGCTTCGGTTTTCATAAGAGCAAAAATGGTGTCATCTCCTGCTATAGTTCCTACCACATCTTCGCGGTCCATTTTATCAAGAGCAGCACAGGCAGCCTGAGCCATTCCTGCATGACATTTTATCACCACTGTGTTCAGTGCATATGCGACCTCTACCACCGATTCCTTGAAAAAAGCAGGACATTCCATGTCCGACTTTTTTGCCCGGACATAAACATACACACCTGTTGCAGACAGCTGCTTTTTCAGATCAAGCTCATTTATATCGCGGGACAGCGTTGCCTGTGTGGTGACGATGCCTTCTGCCTCCAGGTATTTTTTCAGATCCTCCTGAGTAGCAACATCCCGCTTTTCGATTATTTCAATTATCTTGTTCTGCCTTTGCTTTTTCATCGACGCACCGTCCTTGTTACTTTATAGGATTCATCAGCTTGTTGTTTACAGCATCAAAAAATGAATGACCCTTTATATCAATGAGCCTGAGCTTTTTAAGAGACTTTTTTATCACCAGTCTGTCATTTTGCTGCAGGATACACCTTGCTCTGCCGTCCACAGAATAGTATACCGAGTCATCTCCTGCATAGTGCCTTACTTCAAGCAGACGGTCAGATGTAAAGACCATGGTCCTTGAAAAAAGAGAGTGAGGACATATGGGAGTAAGCTGTATACACTCTGTTTCCGGTTCAAGGATGGGTCCGCCTGCAGAAAGAGCATAAGCCGTAGAGCCTGTAGGTGTGGCAAATACCATCCCGTCGGAGCGCATGGAGCTTACGACGATACCGTCAGTGGATATCTCATAGTCTGCTATTTTTGAGTAGGGTCTTGCGATGACAACATCGTTGAGCGCTGTGTGCAGGTCAACGACCTTCCCGTCACGGACAAGCTCTGCGTCGATCATCATGCGGGTCTCGATGATGTAGTCCTGTTCTTTAAGCTTGGAAAGCTTGTCAAGGTCTTCGATCTCCATGGACGCCATAAAGCCCAGTCTGCCCGTATTTATTCCAAGGAGAGGCTTGTCGTATTCCGAGGCATAAGCGGACGCCTTAAGGATTGTCCCGTCGCCGCCTATAGCAATGACAGTATCACACTCTTTTGTTATCTCCTCAATTTTGCCGAACTGAACAAAGGTCTTTTCACCGAACTCACTGCGGAAATTTTCCGACACAAAAACATCCATATCAAGCTCTTTGAGTATGTCACAGCATTTCAGTGCCGTGGAAAGAGCGTTTTTCTTGCTGAAATTGGGAGATAAAACGATCTTCATATCAATACACCTCGTTAATATACCTCATTAAAAGCGGACGAAACGATTTTTTTGAAGTCAAAGACGGCATTTTCCCCGCCTTTTTTCAAATGAGCAAGATACTCCCTGTTTCCGCTGCCTCCTGTTATAGGAGACGGGACTATCTTCTGCACAGAAAGTCCTGCTGACGGACAGAATAGTGTTATTTCCTCCAGAACTCTTATATGATCCTTCTTATCCTTGACGATGCCGTTTTTGCCGATAGCTGCTCTCCCCGCTTCAAACTGAGGCTTTATCAGGACTACAGCTTCACCGTTTTCGGGCAGCAGCTCACTTATTTTCGGAAGAATGAGCCGCAGCGAAATAAAGGAGACATCGGCAGAAATAAAATCGGGAGCCCTTTCAAAGCTTTCGGCAGTCAGATTCCGTATATCGCTGCCCTCCATGTTGGCAACACGACTGTCCTCTCTGAGTTTTTCATCAAGCTGACCGTGTCCTACATCGGCGGCATATACAAATGCTGCACCATTCTGGAGCATACAGTCGGTAAATCCGCCCGTTGAAGCTCCTATATCAATGCAGACTCTGCCCTCAAGGTCTATTTCAAATTCGGAAATGGCTTTTTCAAGCTTCAGACCGCCCCTGCCCACATATTTAAGGGTGTCCCCCGATATTCTTAGGTCGTCACCGTCTGTCACATCGTATGCAGGCTTTGAAATGACCCTGCCGTCTATTGAGACATTTCCCGACTTTATAAGCTCCTTTGCCTGTTCTCTGCTTTTTGCAAGTCCCTTTTCGGTGATATACAGATCAAGTCGCAATTATTTCACTTCCGCTTTGCAGTATATATTTCATACTTTCCTCGTCCAGGAAGTATTTTTCCATGCATCTTTGTACAGACGCCTGTTTTACATGACCCTTTACCCCGGTTATAACAAAGCTTCCTTTGTATCCGTTTTCATAAAGACGTGACATAAGATGCTCTCCTATCCCTCCTGTGCGGGAGCTTTCCTCAAAAAAGTATATTTCGGAGTAGTCCATGCAGAGTTCGGTAACAGCCTCATCAACGGGAAATATTTTCACAAGCTTCAACACATCAATATCCGTGCCTGCAGCACTGTAAAGGTTATGAACTATACGCCCGTAAGAGATCGCAAGACATCTGCTTCCGTTTCTGGTCAGCAGGTAAGAGTCGGTATCATCGATGCCAATTGTATCAGACTCCGTTCCCTTTGGATATCTTACAGCAGCAATGCCCTCTGTACTGTACAGAGCGCTTTCAAGACAAAGCTCCAGCTCGGCGTATGTAGAGGGAGAATAGATAGTTGTATTTGGGATGGTCATAAGCATGGGGACATCAAACAGTCCCTGATGAGTTTCTCCGTCCCCGCCAACGAAGCCGGAATGATCTATTCCAAGAACGATATGCTCATTATCTGTTGATGCGTCATGGATAAGCTGGTCGTAAGACCGCTGGAGAAAGCTGGAATACACTGCAAATACAGGAAGCTTTCCGCCTTTGGAAAGTCCTGCTGCAAAGGTCACCGCGTGCTGTTCAGCGATACCAACATCGAAAAATCTTTCCGGATGGCTTACAGCAAAATGCTCAAGACCGGTAGCATATTTCATGGAAGCAGTTATGGCGCATATCCTCTTATCATCGTCAGCCAGAGCGCAGAGCTTTTTGCCGAAGGTCTCGGAAAATGAGTCTGTCACACGGTTATCGGGATTTCTTTTGTTGTATCCGCTTGCAGGTATAGAATGGAACGCTCCCGGATTGATCTCGGCAGGACGAAAGCCCTTTCCCTTTACAGTGTTTACGTGAACAAATACGGGACATCTCAGCTTCTTTGCCGCTCTCAGTGTCTCCTCTATCTCAGCAATGTTATGTCCGTCAATGGGACCTAAGTAAACAAATCCCATGTCCTCAAACATCGTAGAGTGATAAAGCACAGATTTAAGAGCTGATTTTGCCGAAACGATAAAGCGTTTTATAGGTTCACCTACAACAGGGGTATCATTGAGTATTTTTTCCACCTTTTTCTTTGTGTCCAGATAAGCGCTGTTGCCTCGTATAGATGTAAGATATCTGGCAAATGCCCCTACATTTTTTGATATTGACATATCATTATGATTGAGTATAACAATAATATTATCCTTGCTTTTACCGGCATTGTTAAGACCCTCATAGGCAAGACCGCCGGTAAATGCCCCGTCTCCGATCACTGCCACAGCGTGGTGGTTGTCTCCGTTAAGACGCATTGCCTCTGCATATCCAAAGGCGGCGGAAATAGCGGTGCTGCTGTGTCCGCTGATAAAAGCGTCATGCTCTGATTCTTCCGGACGGCAGAAGCCTGACAGACCGTCCTCCTTACGAAGCGTGGAGAAGCTTTCATATCTGCCTGTAAGAAGCTTGTGGGTGTATGTCTGATGTCCTACGTCCCAGACGATCTTATCTGCAGGAGAATGGAAAACACGGTGTATCGCAACAGTCAGTTCTACAGTACCGAGATTTGACGCCAGATGTCCCCCGTTTTTAAGCACAGTGTCAATTATATTTTTTCGTATTTCCCTGCAGAGCTGTTCGCACTGGTATACCGAAAGACTTCCAAGCTCACCGGGAAGATCCATATTTTTCAGGTTATTGTTATTCATAAGCATATTTCCTTAGTTCTATATATTGACAGGAACGATCATCGAGATCAGGATACCCAGAAGTGCTCCTCCAAGAACTTCAAATGGAGTGTGACCAAGGTATTCTTTGAACTCCTTTTTCTTTTTACTTTCGGTCTGTTTATCATTCTCTGAATCGGATGCTATTCCCTTTACAATAAAAATACGGTTGAGCCTGTTTATTTCTTTTGCATGAAGTCCCGCCGAACGTCTTACGCCCATAGCATCATACATGACCACCAGAGCAAATAAGAATGCCATTGCAAATTCAGGAGACCCTCCCCCGCATTTTCTGCACATCGCTACCGTAGCCGAACAAACAAGGGCAGAATGGGAGCTTGGCATTCCTCCTGCTCCGAAAAGACGCTCCGGAGTGAATTTCTTGGTCTGTACAAAATGCAGAACCGTTTTTATTATCTGAGCTGCAGCCCAGGAAGCTATCGCTGCAGTAAGTACATAATTATACTGAATTATATCCATTATATCCATTTCCTTTTTATTAATAATTCCTTTTAAGCAGAAAAACCGTAAGATCTTTAAGAAACTGACTGTTGTCAAAGCTGTCAAGTATCATCAAGGCTTCATTTGTAAGGTCTGATGCGGCTTTTTGTGACCGCTCTGTTCCCGCAAGAGAGGCATATGTAACCTTTCCCTCTTTTGCATCGCTTCCTATGGGCTTTCCAAGAAGCTTTTCGTCACCGGTGATGTCCAGTATATCATCAATTATCTGAAACGCCAGTCCCAGCTTTTCAGCGTATGACCCTGCCTGTCTGATTATTTCACTGTCAGCCCCTGCTGATATGCAGCCCATTCTGCAGGCTGCCTTAAGAAGCGCTCCCGTTTTCATGGAGTACATTTCAAGAAGCTGTTTTTCGGATAAAGACTTTTCATAACAGGTGTCTATGACCTGTCCTCCGATCATGCCGTTTGACCCCACTGCTGCCGAAAGCTCGGAAATAAGAGCGAGCTTTGTTTCAGCGGACACCCCTTCGCCCTGACATATGGTCTCATAAGCCAGATTTAACAGTGCATCCCCTGCCAGAAGTGCCATCGCCTCTCCGTAAGCCTTGTGACAGGATGGCTTTCCTCTGCGCAGGTCATCATCGTCCATACATGGCAGATCGTCATGTATAAGTGAAAATGTGTGTATCATTTCCAGTGCGCACGCCGCAGGGAGAGCGTTTTTCACGTCCCCTCCGCAGATACTGCAGAACTCCAGCACAAGCACGGGACGTATCCTTTTGCCCCCTGCCGAAACAGAATACCACATAGCTTCAATGACCTGACGCTGTTCTCCTGCATCTGATAAGGCATGAGCCTTTATTTTTTCAAGCTCATTGTCTGCCATATCCGCAAGCTCCCTGAGCCTTGCCTCTGATATTTCAGTCATTCAGAGCTGTCCCCCCTCTATCGTAAAATTACTGCTCGTCAGCAACAGTAACAAGCATCTCTGCCGCTGACAGCTGTTTTCTGCAGCTTCCAAGAAGCGCTGTCCCCTCGCCGTAAAGCTCTATGGACTCCTCCAACGGAGTTTCGCTGCTTTCCAGCTTGCTTATTATCTCATCAAGACGTTTGAGTGTTTGTTCAAAGGTCATAATGCTTCTCCTTTCTCAGTTACAGCGGCGGATACCTCTCCGTCGGAAAGACGTATTCTTACAATATCGCCGACAGAAAGACTTTCTGCCGAATTTACAGGCTTGTTATCTTTGTAAACAATGGAGTATCCCCTGCTGAGTGTCTTAAGAGGACTGAGACTGTCAAGCCTTGCGGCTCTTTCGGCAGCAGATCCTCCCGCTTTTTGCAGAACTATCCTGTAGGCTGCGGAAAGTCTGTTTTCCGCAGAGGATATTTTTTCTGACAGCGCAGCAAGCTTTCCTTTCGGAGATACCGCTTCAAGACGCTCGGTCAGCAGCTCCAGTCTGTGGGACTGTGCTTCCAGACGGGTCATCATGGTGCTGTCAAGAGCCTTTTCCATAGCCAGAAGATGCCCGAACAGGACGCTCATATCAGGGACAGCAAGCTCTGCCGCCGCAGACGGCGTAGGAGCTCTCAGGTCTGCGGCAAGATCGGATATGGATGTATCTGTCTCATGCCCTACAGCAGAAATTATAGGGGTATTGCAGTCGTAGATACATCTTGCCAGAGCTTCATCATTGAATGCTGCCAGATCCTCGGGAGAGCCTCCTCCCCTGCCGCATATAAGCAGATCAAGCCCCTGACTGTCGGCATACCGTATTGCCCTGCAAATTGATTCGGGAGCGGCGGCTCCCTGAACGAGAACAGGAAAAACGGTTACTTCCGCAACAGGATAGCGTCTTTTAAGAATATTCAGCATATCCTGCAGAGCTGCTGCATCGAGGGATGTTATGATACCTATCTTCTGAGGCATTTCAGGCAGCGGCTTCTTGTGGGCTTCGTCAAAGATGCCTTCCTTCAGAAGCTTTTCCTTAAGCTGCTCAAAGGCAAGATATAATGCCCCGAGACCTGCAGGCTGCATATCGGAAACATAAAGCTGATAGACCCCGTCCCGCTCAAAGACCCTGACGTCTGCCGAAACAATGACCTTCATTCCGTTTTGCGGAGCAAACTGCAGTCTCACTGCATTGCTTTTGAACATTACCGCTTTTACAGCGCAGTCATTGTCCTTCAGCGTAAAATAAAGGTGTCCCGTCTTTGCGTGGTTGGTGAAGCCGGATATTTCTCCCGAAACAAGCACTCCCCGCAGTTTATGGTCTCCGTTCAGCTTGGACGCTATATATCTGTTTATCTGTGATACCGTTAAGATCGTACTCATTTGCCTGACCCCTTCATTGCCGCAAAAATTGCTGTCCCCGCCCCATTGTCGCAGGAAAACTCAGGTTCTGCGAAATATGCTTCAAACTCTTTTTCCAGATGACTTCTTATAAATTTGTTGGACATAACCCCGCCTGCAAAAACTACAGGCAGGTCTCCCCTTGTTTCAAGTGCATACCTGGTCATTCCCTGTATCGCCGCAAGGATATACTGCAGACAATAGCGCGCTATGTCCTGTGGGGCTTCACCGTCTGCAAGCATTTTCCTGCATTTATTTTCTACTCCCGACAGAGAGCAGCTTCCCTCTCTTATTACGGGCTTTATTTTGTATTGCTTATCACTTTTCTCCGCAAGAGCCTCCAGCTCCCTGCCGCAGGGAAAATCCAGTCCAAGCATGACGCCTGTGCGATCCACAGCCTGTCCCGCTTTAAGATCAAGGGACGTGCCAAGCTCAGTCACCGACAGGATATTTTCCTTATCGGGCTTTACAAGCAGACAATCGGTAGTCCCTCCGCTGACGTGAAAGGCAATGAACTCTCTGTCGGCAAGATTAAGCTTTTCTGCCGAATACAGGGCTGCAAGGATGTGTCCTGTCTGGTGTGAGGTCTTGTATACAGGTATCCCGAACGCCGCCGAGACCGAATCTGCCAAGCCCTCCCCGCAAAGAAAGCAGGGCATATAGGAGCCGTCGATGTTTCGCGGACGTACCGACACTCCTATAGCATCAGGAGCGCTGTCCTGACTCTCAAACAGCTTTTTCATTACTATGGGAAGCTGCTTTGTATGATGGAACACCGCATCGCTCTGCCTGAGACCAAGCTCCCCCTTTTTTACGGGCAGCAGAAGCTTTGACTGGTCTATCCTGCCGCTTTCCGTATCGTACATCGCCGCAGATGTGGTGTAGTTGCTTGTATCAAGTCCCAGAATCTTCATTGCTTCTTGTCCTGAAAAATGCACCAAGTAATCCGTTCACAAACTGAACGTCCTGCTCATATGCGAATTTTTTGGTCAGAATGACTGCCTCGCTTATTGCCACGTTGTCCGGAACCTTATCATCATAGAGCATCTCATAGAGCGCGATCCTGAGAACAGCCGCCGATACTCTGGGGATACGGTTCAGCTGTCTTTTTTCACTGAACTCGGAAATTATCCTGTCAAGCTCTTCGGCTTTTTCATCCACAGCCTTGAACAGGTTTTCCACATCGTCATTCATTTCAAATACATCTGCTTCATAGGCAGTCTCTATCACTGCTTCGGCAGTATCATCTGTAAAGAATTTCTCAAAGGTGAGGAAAAATACAGCTTCTCTTATTTCACTTCTTTTCATTTGACTTTCCCTTTCATTTTATGGGACGATCCCCCTGTTTAAACGCAGAAAAGCAAGCCCTTTCCCGTGAGAGCCTGCTTGACCACTATTCATTGTCAAAAACTATGCCTTTGACAAAAACATTTATCTTTGTTACAGCTATGCCTGTCATGCTCTGGACATCTTCCTTGACACGCTGCTGTATCTTTTCTGCGGCGCTTTTTACCTTACAGGAGGCGGAAACATTTACCTCAGTAAAAATTTCTACCGCTCCGTCATTGACCTTAACAGTTACTGACGATGGCTGTCCTGCTTTTGTAAAAAGCTGGTCAAAGCGGAATTTTCCCTTTGCAATACCGCATACTCCGTCAACACTGTTTATGGCGATCTCGGTTATCTTTTCGATGACCCCCTCTGACACCTTGACAGAATTTGTGCCTGTATCCACAGCTTTGCTCATAACAATACCCTCCGTCTTGATTTAGCTGACAGATAATGGATATTGCCGCCGCCAGCCTTTCAAAAATCACGTATAATACTATTATACCAGATTTTTTTGAAAGACACAACTACTTAACCTCAAAAATTCTAATATTTTCTG
>JAFLUI010000078.1 GCA_022508825.1 Oscillospiraceae bacterium | reverse complement strand
CCAGACCCTTTGATTAAAAGTCAAATGCTCTGCCAACTGAGCTAATGGCTCATGCTGTGCTTTTATTAGAAATTTGCCACAACACTTAAATATTATACCAAAATCAGCAGAGTTTGTCAAGTACATATCAAATATTCGTCATTTTGCACATATGCAGTGGCTTGACAATAATTTAAATATGCAAATCAGTGCAAAAGCAGTCTTACGGTAAGTGCGCTTAAAATGAACCCGGTCAGGTCTGCTGTCAGGGACGACGCGATAGTGTGACGCGTCTTTTTTATTTTGGTTATGCCGTAGTAAACTGCCACGGTGTAAAATGTGGTCTCGGTGGAGCCTATCATGACGCTTGCCACACGTCCCGGAAAGCTGTCGGGGGAAATGTCGGTAAGTATTGACTCAAACACGGCTAATGCCCCGCTGCCTGATACGGGACGTATTATTGCAAGAGGGATACATTCGCCGGGAAATCCAAGAAGCTCCGTGACAGGGGAGATGGCTGCCGAAATGATGTCCAGTCCTCCCGATGCTTTGAACATCCCTATTGCTGTCATAAGCGCGATAAGTGCGGGGAGGATCTCAAATGCAGACCTGAGGTTTTCCTTTGCACCGTCTGTGAACTCTCCGAAAACGTCCACCTTTTTTATAAGTCCGGCTATCATTATTAACGCAATAAATACGGGGATAACGTAATCGCTCATTTGCCGTCCTTCTTTCCTGTATGTATTCCCTCCAGAGCTGCTGCAGAGATAAGTCCTGCCGCCAGTGCGCAGGCTGATGTTATAAGCACGCAGGGGAGTATTTCCATTGGCTCTGCTGAGCCGTGCTTTATCCTTATGGACGCGGCAGTGGTGGGGATAAGCGTTATTGATGCGGTGTTCAGGACGACAAACATTATCATGTTCCTGCTTGCGGTGTCCCCGGGACGCTCCTCCTCTTCAAGACGGCGCATGGCTTCCAGTCCGAGGGGAGTTGCTGCATTGCCGAGTCCCAGAAGATTGGCGGTGATGTTCATGCATATGGCATGGAAGGCTCTGCCGCCTGAGTCCAGTCCCTTGAAAACGTGCTTCAGCACCGGCTTGAAAAGTGCGGCAAGATAGTCGGTGATATGGGCTTTCTCTGCGATGCGCATGAGACCTCCCCACATACACATCCCTCCAAGAAGATAGAGAAACAGATTCACCGCCTCCACACAGGAGTTCAGCGCTGCTTCGCAGACCTGCTGTATCTGTCCTGTGACGGCTCCGAATATTACCGAGGCTATAAGCATTATTGAAAATATCCATTTTATCATGGTAAAATCTCCTCAAATATGTTATTAAAATCAAAAAAAAGTAGTATAATATTCATAAAATGGTTAATATTGTTAACATATTGTTTTTTGACATTAATATACAAAATATGCTAAAATAATTAATGGAAGTATTCCTTTGGATCTCAGAGGATATCTTTCACTTAAGGGGGTATCTCTTATTTAACGGAGAATCCCACAATCAAAAGGGGTTAGGGACCCCAACCATCGAACTTTTTCAGGAGGAATTCTAATGAAAGCTACTGGTATCACAAGAAAAATCGACGAACTGGGAAGAATCGTTCTGCCTATCGAGCTCAGACGCGGACTCGGAATCAGTGAGAAGGACGCTCTTGAGATCTATGTTGAGGATGAAAAGATAATCCTTAAAAAATACAAGCAGGCTTGCGCTTTTTGCAACAACGATGAGAATATTGTCGAGTTCAAGGGTAAGTATGTATGCGCTGACTGCATTACTCAGCTTAAAAAGTAATTGCTTGTCTTTTACATAATATGCCGCCTTGACATTTAATATGACCGGAAAAGTCTTTAGCCAAGGCTGAGGGCTTTTTCACATTTTTAGGAGGTTGCGGAATTGGTATTTGTAAAAACAGAAGATCTTCTTCCGGGAATGTGTCTTGCAAGAGATATACATTTCTATGACGCAGGGTCAAAGTCTTCGCAGGAGCTGAAGACAGGACAGAAGCTTACGGATATGCAGATCACCCAGATCGCTTCATCGGGTGTGGACGGAGCTCACATTGATACGATACGCAGTGAGGTCCGTGTAATTTCTTCAATAAATCAGGCGATACGGACAGAGGCAATTTCCAATATCCACAGTCTGGCTGACAATTTTATCGACAGCAGCAAGGGTGTCCAGAAAAGCGATGTGGATGCTATTGAAAATACAACTCAGGATCTTATCGGAAGTCTTTCGTCACAGAAGGATATCCTTATAAATATTGCGGATATCAAAATGTACGACGACTACACCTTCCATCACAGTCTCAGTGTGGCGATAATGTCCATCGCAATAGGCATGGAGCTTGGTCTGCCGAATGCTATGCTCAATGATTTAGGGCTTGCAGGACTGCTGCACGACATCGGAAAGGTAGCCATACCTATTGAGATCATCAACAAGCCGGGCAGACTTACAACAGATGAGTTCAATACCGTTAAGATGCACCCTGTCCATGCTGCTAACCATCTGAAGGAGCGTAATCTTGTAAATGAAAATGTTTACAGGGGAATAGTAGGTCACCATGAAAAGCTGGACGGCTCAGGCTATCCCAATCATCTTAAAGGGGATGAGATACATCTCTATTCGCGGATAATGGCGGTGGCGGATGTTTATGATGCGCTGACGTCCAACCGTCCCTACCGTATCCCAAGTCCGCCTAATGAGGCGATAGAGTTTGTCATGGGCGGTACGGGAACTCACTTTGATGAGAGGGTGATACGTGCATTTCTCAGAAAGGTAGCGCCTTTCCCGGCAGGCTCAAAGGTAAAGCTTTCAAACGGAGAGATCGCCTTTGTAATGAAAAACTATCCCGACCAGCCATTGCGTCCTCTTGTTGCTGTGGAGGGTACTAACACTATGTATGACCTTTCATGGGATATGAGCTGTATGAACATCGTTATCACAGAGCTTATTGAGGGCCGTGAGGACGGTCAGTCCCTTATCAATATGTAATTGTATAAAAATAATTGAACAGCGGTTCGGTAACATTTATTGCCGGATCGCTGATTTTTTTGTAAAAAAGCATTGACAAACAGGAGATCCTGTGTTATAATGCTTATCAAAGTAATACTGTGGTATATATGACTATACCACTTGCATAAAGGGTGAAAATCCAATGAATTTGTCGCAGAGCAGCGATAAAATGATATATATACAGCTTGCGGACTGGCTGGAGGACGAGATACTTGCCGGGACTTTCCCGGAGGATACTCAGATACCGTCGGTAGCTGACCTGTCTGCCAATTTCAAAATAAACCATATGACCGCGCTTAAAGGTATCGCTATTCTTACAGATAACGGGATAATATACAAAAAGCGGGGCGTGGGAATGTTTGTGTCTGAGGGGGCAGTAAAAAAGCTCCGTGCAAGACGTCATAAAGAGTTCTGCGGCAGATATCTTAAAACGGCTGCTGCAGAGGCAAAGAAGCTGGGGATAGAGCTTGACGAGCTTATTGAAATGATAAAGGGGGAGTACGGCAATGAGTGAGCTGATCGCTGCGGGAATTACAAAAAAGTATGGAAAGAAGATCATTCTTGACGGTCTGTCGGCTAAATTTGAACAGGGACACAGCTACGGACTTTTAGGAAGGAACGGAGCGGGAAAGTCCACGCTTATCAATATTATAATGCAAAGGTGTAAAAGAGAGGACGGCGCTGTTACCCTTGACGGTCAGGTGGTCGACAATAACGACAGGCTTATGTCCAGATTGTTCTGCATGAACGACAGCACTCTGTATCCGGCGGGTTTCCGCGTTAAGACCATTTTTTCAATAACGGACTCTATGTATGAGAATTTTGATATGGATTATGCAGTGAATTTAGCAGGGATGTTCGGGCTTGACCTGAAAAAGCGTCTGAAACAGCTTTCCACAGGCTACAACACCATTTACAAGGTCATACTTGCTCTTGCGTCAAATGCGGATTTTGTTTTCCTTGACGAGCCTGTGCTTGGCATCGACGTGAACCAGCGTGAGCTTTTCTATAAAATACTGGCGAGGAAAATGTCGGAGGAGACCTCCTGCTTTATAATATCCACCCATATCATCGAGGAGCTGCAGCATCTTATCGACAGGACAATTATCCTCCATGATGGAAAAATACTTTTAGAGGGGGATACCGAAACTATTATGAGCAGCTATGCAGCAGTGTCCGGAAAGGCTGAGGCGGTGGATGGGTTTACCTCCGGCAGAAAGGTCGTCTGCACAGAAAGTATGGGGGCGTTCAAAAAGGCAGTATTTGAATCGGAGAATTTTTCAGAGGACGATATCCCTGACGGATTATCCGTTGATACGGTAAATCTGCAGCAGCTTTTCTATTATCTGACGGGAGGCGCTCCGGAGGAAAAATAATTTTTTGGTCGGAGGGATCGGAGAATGAACGGCAAAAGGCTCATTGGCACAGGAAATATATTTTTGCAGTCCTGCGGTGCAGTTATTGTACTTGCTGCTGCCGTGTGGTTTATCATAAACGGAGCGTTTGCAGTGTATCTGTTCAGTATCTTTCAGGGGATCTATGATGAATGTACATATGATATCTTTACGCCGTTGATAATTATGCCGGCATCTATGGCAGTATATTACAGATACCGGAAAATGTGCTCTGCAAATAATGTCTCGGGGAAAATGCAGACAGGGATATTTTCTTTTTTGTCACTGCTCTGCTCTGCAATGTTTGCCGGGGCTGATCTGATGTTTGCAGAGATCGTTATGCAAAGACCTTATATAGCTTTTAGCCGTTTAAAAATTGAAACGGGAAGCCCCTATCTGTCAAAATTGATAAATGCCTGTAAGGATATGTTTGACAGCCTGCCGAAAAACGGCTTCTCATCTTCATCGGAGATCATGCTGCTGACATTTATTGCAGTGACCTTGTATTACTACTGCTTCTGGGTGACGGGATCATATTTTATGCACTCCTTTGTCTGCAATAAACGGAAAAGACTTATTTATACAGCCATTATGACAATGCTCGTACCTGTTTTGCTGTCAAATAATAAAATAGAAGCGGCAATTGAGCTTGGATATAACAATGACTATATTGTTTCTGTCCTGAAAACTGCTCTTGCATTGATAATACTTGCAGGCTTTCTGACAGATCCGCTGCTTATCCTGTTCGGTGCGCTTGGTTTTCTTTATTATGCCATAGGATATAAAAGTGCCGGTCCATTGATTTTTGATATTTTTATATTTGCAGCATTTGCTTTGATAATGATACTATGTACAGGATTTATTGATAAAATCTGGTCACCGGGCAGAAGAAAAATAAAAAAGGCTATTGATAATTACTCTCAATAAAAAGGAGAATAAAATAATGAATGACAGGCTTAAAAATACTATTTTATGCTCTTTGCTTATGGCAGGAAAGATAATTGTTATCCTTATGCTGACAGAATATGCTGTGCTTATTATATTTTTTAATAAATTTACCCGTAAATTTGATTTTGCAATAGGTGCTGATTTTCTTCCTTTGATACCTGTACTTCTTGCAGGGATGTCCTTTTTTGACAGACACAATGCTTTTTGTACGGCGAACGCTGTATCAAGACGTAACAGATTTATATCAGCAGGCGCTGTTTTGGCAGTGATATGCTTTCTGGTATCGGTCACCAACCGTATTATATGGGCGCTGATTTCCGAAACATGGATATCACTGGGGGAGCTTGTACGGACTGTTTCTCATATGCGGATGATCTCAGGGGGAAATATTCCCGCTGACATAGCAGAAATGCTGTTCTTCTGGGGAGCGGTATTTTCAATAGGTTATTTTCTGGGCGGCTTCCGTTATTCCAAAGGGGGAATTGCGGTAATGATAACGCTGATAATTTCCGCAGCCGTTATGTTCGGAAGTGTTTTTCTCTATTATATTATAGATTTTACTCCTGCAATGGCGGTAATGTATATTCCTGTGTTTATGCAGAGAAGTGCGGTCACATCTGTGATCTTTGATATAATTATTGCATCGTCACTGTTATGGTTCTCGGTAAAACTTTCAGAAACAACAATTGAAAGGCGGGGGGCAAAGCTGAAATGAAAAAAACTGTACTTGTAAATATGCTTATGTGTGTTATTGCAGCAGTGCTGTTCAGCGGCTGTTATGACGTATATCTGACGCTTGATCCCGAGGATATTATTTATTTTAATTCAAACTGGGGTTATGACATAGAAAGTTATTATTATGACATTAAACACGGTCAGAGCAAATATAAGAAAATCGACCTTGCTCATAAGAAAGTCTTTGATTCCGTTTTTGAGGATATAGAGATATTCGGCGCTAAGCTTTGTGTGCCTATGAAGGTCTCGGAGCTGCCTGATAAGTTTGAATTATATGGTTATGTAAGCGGGGACGAATACGATTTGTTTGCGCCTGATATCGAAAAGGTCGATGAAAGCGGTTGGTTTCCTGTATCTGAAATTGAGCCGCAGGGGGGGAGGATTATCGGCGGAATGGAAAAGTATTCTTTGCTGTTATTTTATGATAATGAGATAGAGCTTGCATCTGTTAAGGTCATCTGTAAAGAAGGTCAGAGCATTGAAGATGGTATAATATGCAGGATAGATGGGTATTTCCCCGGACAGTCTTTACTTCTCGGAGGTGCAGTTGATATCCGCTCCGATATCAGTGAAATAAAAGAATTCCTCGGAGAGGGAAATGAGTATTTATGGGGCTACTACGGTGATTATCTGGATCTGATATATACCGACGGAGACAGGGTGATCAATCTTACATACAGCATAGATGGAGAAGATATGAATTTTGTCTGCGCCGATATTGAAACAGTAGAAATGAATATATTAAATACATTTAATTTATATTGAAATAAATATATGATATAAAACGGTGAGAAATTATGAAGGAAGCAGTATTTAAATTTTTTACAGCCGTGTTTGTTCTGTTGATATTCTGGGGTATGCTCCATGCTATGCGGCTGCTGTCTGATATTAACGATCTTAATTATATAAAAATACTGGCGGAGAAAAATACGGGGCTTGCGGCAGACGGTCCCGATATCCCTGCTGTATCGGCAAAAGCTCCTGCTGAGGCAATGCGTACAGAGCCTGCGCCCATTACGGCAGAGGATCTGTCCTATATTTATCTTGACGGCATCAAATTTGACTTTCCTGTCACTCTTGCTATGCTCCGGGAAAGCTTTGAACTGAAAAGATATTATGGTGCATATAACGAGGACGGCTCGTCTTATGTGGGAGAGTATACTCTTATCAAAAACGGGATAGGCACATACAGAATAGAATATACTGCCGGTTCAAAGGGATCACCTCTTGAGGAATGTATCGTCACTTCAATAACGGCATATGATCACAATGAAAAATATTACCCTCAGCTTGTAATAGCAGGTATTGATGTTTTTGCTGCTTCCGAGGAGGAATATCTGCATCTTGCCGACCTTGATAAAAATGAGTATCTTATGAGGACTTCTGTCATATATCCCGAAGGAAATGAGGGCCATGCCGTATTTGATCCTATCAGATACAAGGGGATACGTTATTATAAAAATGATGACCCTGCACTGCAGGATAAGCAGGAAGAAATATATCTCTATCTGATAAAAAATGAACTGCGGCTCCCTGAAAATTACGACCCGGATATCGTACCCGCCGGCAAGGAGGAGACAAGGGAATTTGTTCATGAATATTACGATCCTCATAAAAATCGCATCAACTATAACTACAATTACTATGTACTTGTAAAGGTGGATAATTTTTATCTTACTGCATATGAATTTTTAGCTTTGCAGGAGGATGAGTATGAAGCTGAATATTACGAGATAGAATCTCTTAGAAGTCTTACGGATGATGACAGAAATGAGACAGGTTATTTGCACATTGAAGCCCGGTGCCATATCAAAGGATATGAAAAACCTGTTTCTGCAGAAATGGTTTTAAAGGCAGGAGAGCCACTTGGTAATGCGCTGATTATAAATTGACTTGCGGTTAAGATGAAAAGCCCCATTATCGGATCAGTCACATAACCGTATCTGATAATGGGGCTATATTTTTTAGTGCTCCGGAAATTAATTTCCGCCTTTTACTTCATTAGCTTTTCAAGTCTCTTGTTGATCTCCACAAGGAATGTCTCGGTGTCAACAGTCTGCTTGTTTTCGATAGTGGACAGAGCGGCGAGGTCTCCTGTCATGACGCCCTCCTCGATGGTCTGTATGGTAGCCTTTTCAAGCTTATCGGCGAAGTCTGCAAGATCGGGGGTCTTGTCAAGCTCGCCCCTCTTGCGGAGAGCTCCTGACCATGCGAAAATTGTTGCAACGCTGTTTGTGGAGGTCTTTTCGCCCTTAAGATGCTTGTAATAGTGTCTCTGTACTGTTCCGTGAGCAGCCTCGTACTCGTAAACTCCGTCGGGGGAGACCAGAACGGAGGTCATCATTGCAAGGCTTCCGTAAGCTGTGGCAACCATGTCGGACATAACGTCTCCGTCATAGTTTTTGCAGGCCCAGATGTATCCGCCGTTTGAACGGATAACTCTTGCTACAGCGTCGTCTATGAGAGTATAGAAATATTCGATGCCTGCTGCTTCAAACTTGCTCTTGTACTCGTTCTCGTAGATCTCTGCGAAGATGTCCTTGAAGCGGTGGTCGTATTTTTTTGAGATGGTGTCCTTTGTTGCGAACCATAAGTCCTGCTTAAGGTCAAGAGCGTAGTTGAAGCAGGCTTTTGCAAAGCTGCTGATGGACTTGTCGGTGTTGTGCAGACCCTGAATGATGCCGTCTGTGCCGTCAAAATCGTGAATGAGAGCGCGGGTCTCCTTGCCGTCCTTGTCAGTGACAACAAGCTCTGCCTTGGAGCCTTCCTGTACCTGCATTTCTGTGTTTTTATAAACATCTCCGTATGCGTGACGGGCGATGGTGATAGGCTTTGTCCATGTGGGGATAAAGGGAGTGATGCCCTTTACAATGATAGGTGTGCGGAAAACGGTGCCGTCCAGAATTGCTCTGATAGTTCCGTTAGGGGACTTCCACATTTCTTTCAGGTTGTATTCGGGCATACGGGCTGCGTTTGGTGTGATAGTAGCGCATTTTACGGCTACACCGTATTTCTTTGTAGCCTCTGCGGAGTCAAATGTTACCTTGTCGTCGGTATCATTCCTGTGGACAAGTCCAAGGTCGTAATACTCGGTGTTAAGGTCAACATAAGGGGTAAGAAGGATATCCTTTATCATCTTCCAGATGATACGGGTCATTTCGTCTCCGTCCATTTCAACAAGGGGGGTGACCATTTTGATTTTTTCTGACATTTTTATTACCTCCTGAAGATAAAAAATTTTATTCTATAATGACTGCATACGGATCATATCATATACTGCACCGGACCGCAATATGAGCGTCAGGTGTGATAGATGAGGAGAAACACGGCAATACTGATGGCGATCGTAACTAAAAGAACAATAAGCTTGCGGATATCGTCACTCATATTTGACAAATATTTTTCTGACAGCTTATTCAATCCGTAGTATATCCCTGCAATGAAAAGAACCTCGAGCCAATCCTTAGGCGAATCGGGATCAAATTTTGAACTGTACATAGTACCTGACATAAAGATCCTTATCATACAGACTCACTCCTATTTGTGCTGCTTAAAAATATCGATCATAACTCCTATTGCTGTTCCGGTAATGATACAGGCGAACATGACTGCCACAAAGCTGCCGGATATAACTCCCAGCACTGCTCCCGATGCCACTCCCGATGCAAACCCTATGATAATGCATCTGCGTGTTTTTTCTATAGGGGCATCCTGCTCCTCCGCCCATCGTTTCAGGTTTATAAGACGTTCTCCGTCGTCCCCTTCCTCCGGGTCAAAGGCGGTGTTGCGGAGCATCGTACAGGGGAATTTTGGACAGAGCCCGCAGTGCTCAAGACGTCTGTTTTCACAGCAGTGCTTGATGTCGCAGTCTCCTGCCCAGTTTCCCTCCTCAAGCTCAAGACATCCGGGACAATCACATAATTCCCGGTTTTCGCATTCATCGCAGAGCAGACCGCATCTTGACCGGTACATTATTTGAGACTTTCGCGGGTGTAGTCCAGAAGTCCTCCCGCAAGGATGATATCCTTTGTTCTGCCTGAAAGCTCACAGAGGACGGGTATATCCGCTCCTGTGGTCTTATTTTTCAGGGTAAGCTCCGTCTTTCCGGACTCTACCGCAGCGCGGATATTTTCCAGAGCAAGCTCGTCGCCCTGAGAGATCTTATCATAGTCCCCCTCGTTTACGAATGTCAGGGGAAGGATGCCTGCATTGATAAGATTGGAGCGGTGTATTCTTGCAAAGCTTTTCACAAGCACAGCCTTTACTCCAAGGTGGAGAGGCGCAAGAGCTGCGTGCTCACGGGATGAACCCTGACCGTAGTTTGCTCCGCCGACTATAATGCTCTTGCCGAGGCTTTCTGCACGGGCAGGGAAGTCCTCGTCGCATACTGTGAAGCAGTACTTTGAAATAGCGGGGATATTTGAACGCAGGGGGAGTATCTTTGCGCCTGCGGGCATGATGTGGTCGGTGGTGATGTTGTCTCCCACTTTAAGAGAGCAGGAGGCTTCTATGCTGTCTGCAAGAGGGCTTGTTGTGGGGAACGGCTTAATGTTGGGTCCTCTGAGAATCTCCACCTTGTCCATTTCATTTTCGGGGGCAGGGGGAGTTATCATATTGTCGTTGATGACAAATTCAGCGGGCATTTCAAATGCAGGCATATCGCCAAGGTCTCTTGGGTCTGTCAGGACGCCTGCAATTGCGGATGCGGCTGCAAGCTCTGGAGATACAAGGTATATCTGACCGTCCTTTGTGCCTGAGCGTCCTTCAAAGTTTCTGTTGAAGGTACGCAGGGAGATACCCTTTGAATTAGGGGACTGTCCCATGCCTATGCATGGTCCGCAGGCACTTTCAAGGATTCTTGCTCCTGCGTCTATCATAATGGACAGTGCTCCGTTCTGAGCCAGCATATTAAGCACCTGCTTGGAGCCGGGAGCGATGGACAGGGAAACGTCGGGGTGAACGGTTTTGCCCTTTAAAATGTGAGCCACCTTCATCATGTCCATGAGGGAGCTGTTTGTGCAGGAGCCGATGCAGACCTGGTCTATCTTCATTCCTGCAAGCTCCTTGGCAGACTTGATGTTGTCAGGGGAGTGGGGACAGGCTGCAAGGGGAGCAAGCTCGCTGAGATTGATCTCAATAACTTCATCGTAAACAGCGTCCGGGTCAGCGGAAAGCTCTGTCCAGACCTCCTCACGCTTCTGAGCCTTAAGGAACTGCTTTGTAATTTCGTCAGAGGGGAATATTGATGTTGTAGCTCCCAGCTCTGCGCCCATGTTTGTGATGGTGGCACGTTCGGGAACGCTGAGAGTCTTGACGCCCTCTCCCGTATATTCGATGACCTTTCCCACGCCGCCCTTTACGGACAGTATGCGGAGGACTTCAAGTATAACGTCCTTTGCAGCAACCCATGGGGAAAGCTTTCCTGTAAGCTTTACATTTACTATCTTGGGATATGTAATATAATATGCGCCGCCGCCCATTGCAACGGCAACGTCCAGACCTCCTGCACCTATTGCTATCATGCCTATGCCGCCGCCTGTGGGGGTGTGGCTGTCCGAGCCGATGAGGGTCTTGCCGGGGACTCCGAAGCGTTCAAGGTGTACCTGATGGCAGATACCGTTTCCGGGACGTGAGAAATAGATACCGTGCTTTTTTGCCACAGAGCCGATGAAGCGGTGGTCGTCGGCATTTTCAAAGCCTGACTGGAGGGTGTTGTGGTCGATATATGCTACAGAGCGTTCTGTTTTAACTCTTGGCACGCCCATAGCCTCAAATTCAAGGTAAGCCATAGTTCCTGTTGCGTCCTGCGTAAGTGTCTGGTCAATGCGTATCCCTATCTCGCTGCCCTTGACGAACTCGCCGTCGACGAGGTGCGCTTTCAGGATCTTTTCGGTCAGTGTGTAACCCATTATGAATCATCCTTTCGCAATTTCCGGTTGGGGGACATACCCCCTTATTTTAAATTATACCTTATTTTATACTTTTTGTCAAGCAGGGCGGCGCTCTGCATTTACAGTATATAATTTACTATCCCGTATATCAGATGACAAACAGTAAAACCGACAGCAAAAATAACTGCTATAGCATTCTTTCTGTCCGATGCAAAAAAGATAAATGCAAGACAAGGGGGGAGTGTCAGAAGTATTATCACAAATGGCAAAGTAATACCATTATAGTATAAGACCCAGCCCATAAAATAGAGAAGGATACAGACAATCGAAATTATTATAGGTGGAGAAAAATGCAGTCCGGGTCTTTCTTTATTGATGATAAAACAAATAAAACCAATAAACAATACCTGACAAACAGACCCCGCAGTATCAACTATCGTAGTCACAGACTCGCTTCTCAGAATATCGTTGGGAGCAGGGACTGCAAACCAGATAAAATTGGGGAGCATTACTATCAGAAAAATTACTAACCCCCAGATATCAAAACCAAATCTATATTTTTTAAGCAATATGTTATCCTCCTGTCAAGTAAAAAGACGCCCCCGATATATCGAAAGCGTCTTTGCTATCTGTATAACTAACAATATAAATTACTTGTTTCCGCTTGCCATGCTTGCAACCTCTGCTGCGAAATCGTCAGCCTTCTTCTCGATGCCTTCGCCTCTCTCGAAACGAACGTAATCAGCAACTGCGATCTTGCCGCCCAGCTTCTTAGCAGCGTCTTCAACGTACTTGCCGACAGTGCCGTCGAAAACATCGGATTTAACGAAGGTCTGGTCAACCAGACAGTTTTCTGTATAATACTTGCCGACCTTACCCTCGACAATCTTAGCTCTTACCTGCTCGGGCTTGCTTGCCATCTTGGAATCCTCAGCCATCTGAGTCATCATGATCTTCTTTTCTTCCTCAAGAACCTCAGCAGGAACTGCCTCTCTGTTGAGATATGCAGGATTCATAGCTGCGATCTGGAGTGCGCAGTTCTTGCCGACCTCGAATACCTTGTCAGCAGGGAGGTCTGTGTCCAGCTTTACCATTACGCCGATGCTTCCGCCGCCGTGAACGTAGGAAACAAGAGTACCCTCCATTCTCTGGAAACGACGGATGACCATGTTCTCTCTGATCTTGATGAACAGATCCTGGAGAGTCTCCTCAACGCTCTTGTCGCCGCCGCTGATCGTTGCTGCTTTCAGTGCGTCAAGGTCTGCGGGGTTCTTCTCAATAACAGTCTTTGCAACTGCTGCAACGAAAGCCTTGAACTCGTCGTTGTTTGCAGCGAAGTCTGTTTCGATATTTACCTCTACAACAGCGCCTACATTGCCCTCAACAACGGATGCAACGATACCCTCTGCAGCAATTCTGCCGCTCTTCTTAGCCTGTGTAGCAAGTCCCTTTTCACGAAGTATAGTAACAGCCTTTTCGG
>JAFLUI010000077.1 GCA_022508825.1 Oscillospiraceae bacterium | reverse complement strand
TTTTGTTTCCAAATAGTTTTATCTTTTGTCAGTTGACCGAGTTCACGATATAATTGTTCATCCATAAGCATTGTTTTTACCTTTCTTTGCGATTCGCTCTCACATTCGCAATAAATACTACAACAATTATGCACAATGAAATTAACCATTATCTTACCGTTGTATTCAGAATAAAATTGTTCCAGTATCCACGGAACAATAAATTCCTATTTATCGAGCAGTTGTACACTTGCTCTTACTATATAATTATATATAATAACCCTTAAAAAGTCAATCAGATATTGAAAAATAAAAACAGATAAAAAGCCGAAATAAACTACAATTCATCACTTTAAAGTGTTGACAAGGTGCTTTTGATATGATATACTTAATACAACAACAAACAAATATGAAAAAGGAGAATGATAAAATGAATGCAGTAATTTACGCACGATACTCCTGCGACAATCAGCGTGAGGAAAGTATCGAGGGACAGCTTCGTGAGTGCAGGGCATTCGCTGAACGCAATAATTACACCCTTGTGGAAACATACGTTGACAGGGCAATGTCCGCAAAGACAGATAACCGCCCTGAATTTCAGAAAATGATAAAGGACAGCGCAAAGAGCCTGTTTGATGTTATCATTGTCTGGAAGCTGGACAGATTTGCCCGTAACCGCTACGACAGCGCACATTACAAGGCGTTACTCCGCAAGAACGGTGTCAAGGTCGTATCTGCAACGGAGGTCATATCAGAGGGAGCAGAGGGAATTATCCTTGAATCCGTTCTGGAGGGATATGCGGAATACTATTCTGCGGAGCTTTCCGAAAAGGTCATACGGGGTATGACGGAAAATGCGTTGAAATGTCAGTATAACGGCGGATTTGTTCCTGTTGGATATACGGTTGACGAGAATAAGCATTATCAGATAGACGATCTGACAGCACCTATTGTCCGGGAAGCGTTTATGATGTATGTAAACGGCAGACCGATAAAGGATATTGTGGATTTTTTCAACGGTCACGGAGTTCTGACCTCTCAGGGAAAACCTCTGACAAAGACCTCTGTTTCAGCTATTTTACAAAATCGCAAGTATATAGGGGAATATCGGTATCGTGATGTTGTTATTCCCAATGGTATTCCTGCGGTGATCTCGGACGAGCTTTTCTCACTTGCACAGGCAAGGCTTGAAAAGAACAGACGAGCTCCTGCCACAATGAAAGCGGATATTAAATATATTCTTTCAACAAAGCTCCGCTGCGGTGACTGCGGCGGAATGATGGTAGGAGAATCGGGCAGGAGCAGCACCAACAACAAGAACTATCATTATTACAAGTGTGCAAATGCCAAAAAACGCAAGTGCAGCAGGAAAGCATTCCGCAAGGCAGATATTGAGGATATTGTTATTCAGCATACGGTTAAAAGCGTTATGAACGATAAGGCTCTTTATAATATTGCGGGACGGGTATGTGAATTTCAGAACAGAGAAAACACCGTTATCCCGCTTCTTCAGAATGAGCTTGCAGACGTGGAAAAGGCTATCGGAAACTTTATGAAGGCTATTAAAATGGGTATCATCACGGAATCCACAATGGCACGTTTATCGGAGCTTGAAGCTCAGAAAAGTGACCTCAAGGTGAAGGTCACCAGAGAGGAAATAAAGTCTGCGGTGCTTTCACAGGATCAGATAATGTACTATCTGAACAAGCTGAAAAACAGCGATATTTCCAATGAGGACAATATGGAACGGATCGTTGATACGTTCATCAATTCCATTTATGTCTATGATGACAAGATAGTTATAAATTATAACTGCTGGGAGGATTCGGCAACGATTCTTCCCAGCAATATGGGTATTAGTTCGGATTTTTCAGTAGTGGGGGAGCCAAAACATTGGCATCCAGTAGGTTGTCGGTAGTTTAAAATTGTACCGGTAAACTTACTGGATGTTTTTTTATTATAATTTCATTTAATTTTTTGTGAATTAATTCATTTATAATATGATATTAATATTATAAAGTTAATATTATTTTGTATAATGATAATGAAATTGAATGTATTTTATTGTTATAATTTAAAAATAATTGGGGAATTATAATGACTGGAGATCTTAATAAATATTTAAATGAGAATGAAAAAAATAGTATTTTAAAGAGAGATGATATTTTAATTACTGCATTTTTCGCTTTTTTGTCTGGCGGTTTACTTTCGGTATCATTTTTTGCTGATCGCGAAGTTCTTGAATTGTATCGCTCGATTTTCTTTTTGGGATTCCCATTGAGGATGAATGTGCATAAAATAGTACAGATGTTCAATATATTAGAAGATAAAAAGTTTGCTATAAGTAAATTTGTTTTAGCAACTTATAAAATATCACTTATTTCTCTTTTTTTAGCTGTCGTATGTTCTCTTTCATTCTTAATTTTTAAGGGTATACCTTTTGTAGATGACCATGTTCATCAAAATAAATATTGGGGTATTGGAATTTTTATATATATTCTTTTTATTTTATCATATGCTTTTACAACGATTCTTCCCTTTTTTCGTAGTATTATTTTTAATAAAATTGACATACCCATAGAGCAAAGACCTACAGAATAAAGCCCGTAATTTTTTACATATTGAATGAAAAGTGAGAAAACAATATGTTATTAAAAAATTTTTTTAATAAGCCAATTAATAAAAATAAAGGCGATATTAATAATAAGGATATAATTCCTCATTTGAGTTTTGACTTAATTCAGGATGAACAAGAGTTAAAAATAGAAAATACAGGAAAGGAACTTTTGGAGGTCGATAAGGAGATGACTTATATTCCTTTTTGTAGAAATGTTGATTTAAATCCTTAATGAAACGCGGTCTCTGTAAAATCGGAGAAGAAAACCGAAAACCGTCCCCTGCTCCATAGCCTTACTTCCTTACAGCAGGAAGCAAATGATATTTTCGAAATGACCGCTGCCGATACGCTGAAAGCGGCACAGTCGCTTTATGAAAAAAAGCTTATTTCCTATCCTCGCACAGACAGCAGTTATCTTTCTGATGATATGATAACGCTTGTTGAAAGCATTGTCAAGTGTCTTGCAGGATTATGATGGGGAGCGAGTTCAGAGGTTGCAGGAACAGCGGTTGAATATTGATAATCGTGTTATAGACAACAGCAAAATATCCGATCACCACGCTATCATTCCCACAAATATTATAGGCAGACTTAATGAAACAAAGCTTGACGAGGGGGAAAGCAAGGTCATAAGGCTTGTAATAAACCGTTTCCTTTGCGCTCTGGACAAGCCTTATACCTATACCGATACAAAATATGAATTTCTTGTTGAGGGAGAGGTTTTCAAGCTGACGGTTAAAACGCCTGTTGAATGGGGGTGGAAACAGTATAAGGTATCAGAGCCGACAGACCTTGATGATGAAACAAGCAACGGTGTGGCGGTGCAGTATTCGAAAACAGAAACATTTACTGCTGAAAATGTGACAGCAAAGCAGGGAGAAACAAAACCTCCGAAATGCTTTACAGAAAGCAGTCTGCTTGCGGTTATGGAAAACATTGACCGTCTGATTGAGGATAAGGAGCTGAAAGGTTATGTAAAGGAACGGGGTTTAGGCACTCCTGCAACAAGAGCGGCTATCATTGAGGAACTTATTTCTGCCGGATACATTGAACGTCGGAAAAAACAGCTTGTTTCTACGGAATTTGGCAGGGCGTTTGTGGTTTCCTTGCCTGACAATGTTAAATCAGCGGAGCTTACCGCCCATTGGGAACAGGTGTTGTCCGATATTGAAAACGGCAAGGGCAGCGCTGATGAACTTCTTGCGGAAATACAGAAAAATGTTGCTGAGATCGTAGCCTTTGAAAAAGGCAGAGAAAACAGGCAGGAGGTTAAGAAAAAATGCGAGATTGGGAAATGCCCTCGCTGTGGCAACGCTGTTATTGAAAACACCAAGGGGTTTTCCTGCTCGGCGGGGCGTGATAAATGCGGATTTTTCATTTTTAAAGCTAACAAGAGTATTGGCAGGAACTGTACCGCCGCTGAAATATCGGAACTGCTTGCAAATGGCAGAGTAACATTGAAAAACTGTGTTTCCTCTAAGGGTAACAAGTACAGTGCGGTGTTCTCTTTGGAGGATACAGGAACATATGTTAATTTGAAATTTGAGAAGTTTGCGGATAAGCTAAAGTAATTAAATTTTACATAGTTGGAGTCCTTATCGGTTTCAAATATATAATATGTGTCAATATGTATCATAAAGAAAGTCATCAATATACAATCCATTATAACTAAACTCTTGTTGAATTTTTCTTCTTGATAGCTTATGTTCAGCATTAGGATTTATATATGCCCAGGTGTATGCTGCATTTTTATAATCGTGCTTTTGGGTTACATCAATAAATACAATGGCTGAAAGTTTACGTACAGCTTCACAAACCTTAATATTTGGTCTAGCTTTATGATCATATTTATCTAAAGAGTCTGTACAATGATTTAATTTCATAAAAATACGTCGTGTTAATGCTCTGAATGCTATATCATTATCGCACAGTTTGCCACAGAAAACATCAGTAGATTTATTATCAAATGGACAGAAAATAATATATGGATTATTAGTGCAAAATTGAGAAGCATGACTTATAAAATAGAATTCATTTTCCTCTGCCCACTTATAAGGATGAAATTCTGATATTGATGATGCCCTTTTATGTTTTGTGGGGGTAGCACATATTGTTAATCCAATCTCTTTAATATAATATGTTAATTTTTCATTATCATGTCGTGAAGGCTTTAACGAATTAATTATATCATCAATTTTTCTTAATGCAAATTTTTCGATATTTTTGGTTGAAGCATCCAAATTACCATCAATTGTAATAAGATAGTCTGGCATTTTTTCATGAATTTTTTCCCTTAATTTGTTTATTGCAGCTTCAGACATTCCAAATGATTTAACATCAAAATATATTGAAGAACGCATTAACACTCCATCCGCATAATAATCACATTTGTTTTTTAAACAGTTGCAATTCTCTACTAAAACCTGTGGCTTAAAAGCAATTGAATTTTCTTTCAAATAACTGTATAAAAGAAGTTCATATAAAGCACCATTATTCTGCTTATTTATTAAGTTTGCAAGTGCATCCTGAGCAATTTTATTTTGGTCATTATACAAAAAAATAATGGTATTAATAATTTCTTCTTTTTGCCACTCATTTAGATAAATAGTTTGCTCTTTATCTTTTATTTTTGGAAGCTCCATATTAGGGCATTTCATTTTAATTTCATTACACAATGCAGAAATATTGATTGTTTCATTATTCATTAAAGTATAGCACCTCATTATATAGGTTGAATTGATTGTATTATATATGATTTTATTATAAATGTCAATAGTTTTTTGAAAGGACTGAATTTATTGTTGAGCAGAACACAAACCATAAAAGAAAACTGGTCAGAAATAATTGATCGCATGCGTTCCGATAAACAGGAACTTGCACATTTCCTGCGGTTTTCAGCAAAGATGTACAAGCAGAGTTTTTCGGACGCAGCACTTATCTATCATCAGAATCCAAACGCAACAAAGGTCACTACTCTTGAAACGTGGAACAAGCTGGGCAGGCTTGTAAACAGGGGAGAACACAGCATAGCCGTTTTCGGTGAGGACAGCAAGGCGAAACACCTTTTTGACATTTCACAGACAAACGGCAAGAAGCTGCCGGAATTGTGGAAGCTTACCGAGGATTTGTCCTCCGATCTGACCGCCGTTATCAATGAGAAATACGGCAAGGGCTGTAATAACATTCAGGAAACAATAGCGGCTATGTCTGTGGATAATATTCGTGCTAAGTTATCGGAAATGATGGCTGCTACGGGATATTTGAAATTGTCTAATGACGATCTGAAAGCCTATCAGCAGTCGGTAGTGTCTGCGGTGCGTTTTGTGGTGTCAAATCGTTGCGAACTTGACAGCGATATGGAAATATCCGGCGGTTTGAATCTTAAAGCGGTGGATATGTTTAAGGACAGACGTGACCTTATCCGCTTTTGCGATTTGGTACAGAAATGTGCAAAAAATACGCTTCTGGAAATGGAGCGTGAAATCGTACAAATTCAGAATAAAAGGAGAGAAAGAAACAATGAGTTACAAGTTAAGCCCGACAGGACAGCTTCTGACAGAAATACCGTACACAGACGATCAGGAAGAACTGGAACTGCTCAAAACACCGATAGGCAGGTGGGGCAGAATGTGGCAGGAATGGGTAAAAATCGAATATCAGACGGAAGTGACAATATACATAATGGAGGGTCGGTGGAACATCATTCCCAGGGAGATCGACAGGGAAGCGGAGAGACGCTTCTCGGAACTGGACGAGATGTATCGTCAGAAAAATCCTCGCCCGATGACATTCTCAGAAATTCAGATATGGGAGAAAAATCGTCTGCTGACGATAGAACACTAGATAATGGAGGAAATAGTCTTTCTGTTGAGGAATTGATAGAGCGGTACAAAAATGCCGACTTCAACCGTCGCCTTGACAGCTATGAGATTGCAGGACATATGCTGTATGAGGTTGAATATACGAATGGCAAGGCGGTGCTATTGATTTCTTCAACCATTTTGAAGCTGAAAAATACTCCGCTGCACAGGTTGATGAAATACGGAATATCATTACATCTGCCCTTGAAAGTAGAGATAGAACAGAGCCATTCATTTTAAATAACTTTATTGTGGAAACATCAAAGTTACCTCCGCTTACAGACGAGAGCATAATCAACGGAATTTTAAAGGACGACAGATTTTTCAAGATCAAGCGTGGTGAAATTGCAAGGTACTTTGAAAACAATGAAGATATTGAAAAGCGGGCAGAGTTTATGGAAAAAGCCATAAATACTGAATATTCGGAGCTTGACCTTGATGATATTCGGGTAGGGTATAAGGCGGATAAAACAGGCTTGCTTGTGTGGGAGGGGAGCTTCCTCTCCCGGACAAAGGAAGCGTTATTATCCTGGAACTTGGTACAGAGCCTTACTGCTGCTATGATCGAAAATGGGGCGTATCTCAATGTTGAGGTAACTGCTGAAATAGACGAGCCGATTTTTGCAGAGCCAATAAAAACAAAGGCTGTGGAAATAGAGCCTGAGCCGGAAGTTGAACAGCTTTCCTTGTTTGATGATGACTATGTTACTGACACAGAGCTGACAAGCGTACCTAAAAGTATTCCCCAAAGACCTGTTTCTGTCGCTTATAAAACTCCTGATGATGAAATGTTAGACTATATTCTGAAATGTGGAAGTAGTGAAAGGGAAAGTCTGGAGCGTATTGTTGCACAATTCCAAAAAGGAAAATCCATTGCAGAGGACGCTGATTTTCTCCGCAAGGAGTTTGGCGAGAATGGGCGAGGATATATGTACACAGCGAAAGACCCTATGCAGTTTGCTATGATTTCTGCATGGTTTGACAAGGACGGAATAACCGCTGCCATAAGCAATACTGCTTTTCCACAGGGAGAAAACATTCATATTGATTGGGAACAGGCAGCTATGAAAATATCTGCGCTCCTTGAAAATCGCAGCTTGTCAGCAGGATTGAGATCAGCAAAGGGTATAAGATAAATCTTGTACTAAGTCCAGAGTATGAGCGGTTTTGCGAGGGGTGGGATGTATTACGCATTGACACAAATGTTTGATATTGATTTCCGGATAAAAAGGCGGTAGGTTCTATTGCCTTTTTATTGTTTTTACTTAATAAAGTGTAAATAAATGGATGGCTGTATTAGTAAATTACTTTCAGTCGTACAAGTGGATTTGGAAAAATTTATAGCATTAATGTTGATTCACTAAAAAAATAGGGGGCTTTACTTAAAAAATATGTCGAAAAATGTTGAAATTGTTTATAATTTATAAAATTAAAAGCAATGTGTCAAGAAAATACAATTCTTAAAGAATTATACCATAATTAAAAATGCCAAAAACATACAAATCAAAATTGATAAAGATTTTTAAAAGGCTATAATTTGACATATTTTGTTTAATACTAATGAATCTAAGAAAATAGTTTTATTTCTAAGTAAAAAATTAAAGGGGGAATTTATATAAGTATTATATGTTGTCGTAATATTCCTAATGAACATGCTTTATCTGTAAAATATAATATCAATAAGGAAATAATAGGGCAGGGAAATAATGCTATTTATCAAAATAACAGGAAAATCATTTATGTCAGTCAAGATAATTATTATGTTGCAGATTTAAATGTTCGAGAGGATATTACATATTATTGTGACAGTGCGACATCCTGTATTGTAATTATTTCAATCGGTTATAGCGAATTTTTTGACAAAAATGTAGCTGTGATAAGCCATTTAAGTCGTCCGGGAAGATTTGAAAATTATTTTGCAATTACAGAGAATATCATATCTAAAGATATTTGTGTTTATGCATATGGTGCAAATCCTCCATTTCCATGTAAAAAATCGGACGGCTCTTATGATTATACTGCTTATAGAAACGCAACTCAAGTCACAAAATGGATCGCTTCTGATAGGATTAAGTTTAAACAAATAAGTTTGTGTCTTGGACAAGGTGTACCGTCAATATATAATAACAATCTTGATTGTTATTCGTTAGTATGTAATAAAAATGGACAATTTACAGTAAATAATAATCGCATTTATTTAACAAATGAGCAGCGTGATCCTTCAGGGGGAGTTCAGACTTTATTTTGTATGTTTGGAGATCCGAAGTCAATAAGACATCAGGATCTAAATTTTACAGATAACGAAATTAATGAATTAGTTAAATCTGCTCGCCAAAAAAGTCTTGACCAGGCTGTGGAAATGACAGATGATGAGATATTAAAAACTTATTCATCGACACCGAATTATGAAGTGCCATGGTTTTGTTCAAGCATTAGACAAGCGGGACTATTTGTAAAAAAATATACTTGAGAGGAGATAAATTAATATGTGTACGATAGGTAGTGCTTTTTTTGATTTTGATAATAGAAAGGTTCAGTCAATTTTTAAACAATGCGATGTTTTTTCACTTGATACAGAATTTTTGAAACCAGAGGTTAAAAAAGATGCCAACACAGGTATTTCTTATGTACCGTTTACTCGTGTTGATGGAGATAAAAGACCAGCATGGGCAGGTATAAACGAGTATGGTGTATGTTATGTAGCCGTCGATTCTTATATTGACGAAAATAAGGCTGATGCCTTCAGATATTCTGGTGCGGTAGATTCGTCAGTTTTTGATATGTATTTGAAAATTATATCCTCATATAAAAACGCTAAAGATGCCGTTAAAATGGCAAAGGCTTTTTACGAGACACAAAAATATGCTGAATTGCCAACAGATATATTACTTATTTCTGATGCAGAAAATATGTATTTTATTGAAACATTGGACGGTAGGGTACGTATTATTCATAGGGAAAGCGGACATTTTGCATCTACGAACCATTGCAGGACATTTGTTGAGGCTATACCATATGAACAAAACCATAGTACATATTTAAGATTAGACAGAACTGAAAAAATCCTTCAAGGTAAACCTAATGTAGAGGGTATGGGTGATGTTTTACGTGACTCATATTATGGGAAAACTTCATGGTCAGTTTGCAGATATGCTTATATTTCAGATTTTGACGAAGCAAGTAAGTCAGAAGTTGATAAAACAATTAAAGAGGGATTATATTTTTCGCGTGGTGCAGTTATTTTTAACATAAAATCCGGTACCACAGAAAATGAAAAACCGGAAATTGTTTGTGAATATGTTATCAATAATAATGCTTCCGTAAAAAATGTTGGATATGTTTGGAAACCTTTTTCGGAAAGTGAACCTCAAAATGTTGAATATATAGGTAAATTTTCTAATATTGTTTGATTAAGCCGTACTAGTAGATATGGTAGCAAATGAAAAAACTTTTTAAAAAGATTGATATTAGAAAAATCTGTCAATGCAACAATGTATATATAGCTAAAATGTTAACGAAGCTGTTTGAAATGTGGCAGTAGATATACTTAACCGTATAATGAATATTACCAAAGGATTATATTTTGGATAAAAGTTATAGGCGATAAACTTTATCGCCTTTCCTTTTTATGTTTAAAATGATATACTACAAATGCTATGTTAAATTGGAAAATGCGGCTGTTATAAGTCAATTTTATTTCTTGGATGTTTGGCAGATAAAATTTCCTTTTGTTTTGTCATTGCAACATGAGTGTAGATTTGTGTGGTGGTGATTGAACTGTGTCCCAACATTTTTTGAATGTAACGAATGTCAACATCTTCTTCAAGCAGCAAGGTTGCAAATGAATGCCGAAACATGTGCGGTGTAATGTGCATATCACTTTTAGCCATTTTGGCATACTTATTAATCATTTCTCTTACTGATTGTTCTGTCAGGCGTTTATGTAACTTATTGACAAAAAAATATCCGGAATCAATTATATCATTCTCAAATAAATTACGATAATTGTTAATTGCATTTCGGACAGATAGATTTTCTATTTGTATAATACGTTCTTTTGAACCTTTACCATAAAATTTTATTGTATGGTTAGTAATACTGACAGAATCTGGAGTTAAAGAGCAAATTTCCGAGACCCTTGCTCCTGTTGCAAATAAGAGTTCCAGAATAGCTACATCTCTTGCGGTTGCTTTTTTCTTATATTGTGTTGAAGCTGAAGATAATTCAGAGTATGCAGATTCTAAGATCTTCTTTATTATATCGAGAGGGATTATTTTAGGAAGTATAGTTGGCTCTCTGAATGAAGTATCAATTTTATCAAAAGGATTGATTTCAATTACGTCTTCAATTATTAAAAAGTGTGTAAAGGCTTTAAGTGTTGCAATTTTACGCTTTGCGGTTTTGGGTTTATATGTATTATGTAAAAATGAAATATAACTACATATGATGTCTTTATTGTAGCTATGCTTAGTAAACTGTGCGAACTGTTGCAGATCAATCGAATATGCCCTTATAGTTTTTTCGTTGAGAACTTTTCTGTTATTGCAGTAGCTAAGAAAATCGGAAATCTGTATTTTTAGATTAAACATAGTAAGCTTCCTCCTAATTAATTTATAAACTAATTATATAACGAAATCGTATTTTTGTCGAATTAGATAGAATGTGCTTTAAAATACCTTTTAATTTGTCAAAAGTGTTGACTAATTTGCTAAAATATTGTATGATATAAACATAAGCAAACATGTGATAACTACTTATTATTTTCAGAACATAAGCAGATCAAGCTTACAACCTAAGAAAGTGGTTCTTTTTGGTGATGCTTATAAGTTTGTGCCTGATGGATTGTTTATCAACGTCAACAAAGTTGCAGATGCTATATATCAAAAAGATTGAGACACTCTTTACTTTACCAGTTTATCTAGAATTACGGCAATTTTTAAGAATATTGGCAATTTGTATAGAGAAGCAACTGACGAGGAAACGCAGAATTTTTTAAACAGCGATTTTATATGCTGCACAGACAGTTTTGATTCATCCTGTGTTAAGACATCCAATCGAAAGCGAATTGCTTTGGCAATGGACACCCTGAACGGTTATAGTGAAAGTGATAAAAGGCAAATCTTCAAGTATATTGCAAAATACTCAAATATATATGATTCGGCACATAATATATTTAATATTGGGAGTGAGGAGGAATTGAAGCATTTGCTATGGGGTATAGAACAACGCTTCTATACTACTATTGTCGGTAAAGAGAAAAGAGCAGCCAATTCTATTATATCGTTAAGCTGAGCTTAATTTGATAAGCGTTATGTTATATTTTATTGTGTGAAGTAAGTTAAAACTATAATCACAAATTTAAGTTTTCTCAAATACAAATGAAAACCTATGTTTTTAACAAGTTTTTTTGGTTTTACAGCAAAAACTCTTGACGTATTTAAAGTTTTTTGGTATACTATATGATGAGGGGGCGATTATATGATAGTCAGACCGCATTATATGGATATACTCCAAACTTACAGGGATGTTCCGTTGGTCAAAATTCTGGCGGGTATTCGACGTTGCGGAAAATCAACGATTTTGGAAATGCTGCACGATGATTTGAAAAGCAGCGGTGTTTCAGACGATCACATAATATCCGCTCGGTATACCTCGGAGGATATGGACGAGGGTATGACAGATAAGGATATGTATAATGCTATCAAGGAGAAAATGATTGACGATGAGCGTTATTACATTTTGCTTGACGAGGTTCAGGAGATCGGTGGTTGGGAAAAAGCCGTGAACAGCCTGCTTGAAAACGCAAATACGGATATATATGTCACGGGATCTAACTCTAAGCTGATGTCGAGTGAGATATCAACGTATTTAAGTGGAAGATATATTTTGATCCCGGTGTTCACATTGTCATTTGCTGAGTATCTTGATTTTAAAAAGGTAAGTAGAAGTTTGTCTAAAGAGTTGTTGAACGAATATATTAGAATGGGTGGTTTTCCGATAGTAGCACTCGGAAATTTTGATGACCGCTCTGCCTATCAAATAGTGGAGGGTATTTACACATCCGTTATCACAAACGATATTACAAAGCGTCACAATGTTACTAATTTTGACTTATTCAACCGTGTTGTAAAATATGTTGCCGAGAATGTAGGTAAGCCGTTTTCTGCAAACGCTATCGTGAAGTTCCTGAAAAGCGAAGGACGTTCGTTGTCGGTTGAGGCGGTCTACAATTATCTCGAATGGCTTGAGAAAGCTTTTGTGATATACCGCTGTCAGCGTTATGATTTGCAAGGGAAGTCCGTGTTGAAAACTCAAGAAAAATTTTATCTGGCAGATACTTCTCTTAAGTATTGCATAATGGGATTTAATCCAAAGTCCATTTCATCAATGCTGGAAAATATCGTTCATTTTGAATTATTAAGACGTGGTTATGAGGTTTACATCGGCAAAATTGATACAAGGGAGATTGACTTCGTTGCTGTGCAGCGTGATGAGCGGTTGTATGTTCAAGTGTGCCGCAGTTTGCCGGAGGAATCGGATCGCGAAATAGGTAATCTCTTAGATATAAAAGACCATTACCCAAAATATGTGGTGACTTTGGATGCGCTTGCAGGAGGAAACATCAACGGTGTTAAAATCGTGCATTTGGCGGATTTCCTATTAAGTGATAGGCTGTAATATATTTTATAAGGGGCTGTTGCAGCAGTTTAACTGACGCAACGCCCCTATTTGCGTTGATTTTACAAATAAGAATATGTTATTATACAGATTGTGCAACAATTTTTAATGCTGACCTGCGCTGTTTTTTCTTTTATGATGTTAATTTGTTAGTTAGTTGCGACGTAAAATAGTCATTTGACGCACGTTTATAAAATGATTTCGTGCAACAGCCTCTTATTTGTATGACCATTGAACGGAGAGATTATCACGGTTGATTATGGCGAGCTGTGCAGACAGCTTATAGATCATTGATTGAAGAACCATTTGGAATGGGAATACAGAAAATCTTGAGGTGTTATAGGAATAATGTTATAAAGCCTAAAATAATTGTTAGCGACAATGCTTTTAAAATTATTCTGCCAAACATAAATTATCGTTCCGAAT
>JAFLUI010000076.1:3576-13582 GCA_022508825.1 Oscillospiraceae bacterium | reverse complement strand
TTCGGATTCAGAACAGGGGAGATACGCAGACTTTATCTTGACGGAAACTTTTTTACTATTGCAGTGGGAGCTATAATAAGTATTCCATTGTCAAAAAAAGTGATAGATATGCTCTATCCTTTTATGGTTTCCAATGTTGCCTGCGGCATGGAGCTTGAATTTACTCCGCAAATTTACATAGGAGTTTTTGCGGCGGTAATTATTCTATATCTGATAATAAATCAGGTTCTGGTAAGAAAGATACAGAAGATCGTTCCTGCGGAAGTTCTGAAAAACCGGGAATAAATCAAAGAAAACAGCCTTGGTTCAATACAGACCAAGACTGTTTTTGTTTACAGAGAAATATATATCAGCGCTGCAAGATAATAAATAACAAATATCAGATTAGCCCAGCCACCGCAAATAATAATATGTATTCCTTTGGGCAATTTCCTAATTAAAGGAAGAAGTAGATAGAGAACACCCGGTGTAAATATCGCCAGCCAGTTAGGCAATTTTGTCCAGCCAAAAGCAACGCAGATCAATAGTATCAACAGTCCGGCGGCTTGAAACAAAATTGATAATTTATTTAACGCTGTAAAATATTTTATGACAGTATCCATTGCCTTTTTGTCATTTAACTTTCCGATAAGCCCAAGATAGGCACAATGGCTATGATATGCACCGCCGATGATAATTCCCATACAGGACAAAAGGAGAGCTGTCATTGCCAAAGCTGAAATTTTATCGTCTGCTATCAGAACGATATGATAATATCCTATGCAGTACAGAAACGCCGCTATCGGACCTATTAACCCGCCTGCATACAATCTTTTATCGGAAAGGTTTTTCATAATATCAATAACGGAATCAAATTTCCCGTCAGATACATAGTCCTTTTTATCATAATACAGCAGCATATCTCCGCTGAACATTAATAGACCCGTGATAAGTCCTGAAAGCACTACAAAAAATAACTTCATTTAATTTACTTCTCCTACGCTTTTAAATGTTCGATTATTTCATTCTCTCCCTGTTTTCCCTCCTTTAAAAAGGTGAAAAACGGATAGGCGTGAAACAGTCCCGGTTCTACATGAATCGTGTAGTCTTTAACGCCGCATCGGTCAAAGGATTTCTCATAATCGGGAGCTTCTGCGGCAAAAATTTCGTCCCCTCCGAAATACATGATGATCTTCGGGAAGCCTGTATAGTCATCTGTGGCTGCACAGCCAAGCAGATAGGAGGGGAGCGTTCCGTCATGGTTATAATAATCCGACCAAGCCTTAACGGAATCCGCAGACATCATAATATCACGCTTTTCGATCTCTTTCATGCGTTCAAAGCTTTCCTCCGAAATCAGGATATTATTGCAGGAAACTGCGATAATAAGTCCCGGCATGGGAAGCTCCCTGCCATTCTTGATGATGTGGCGTCCGGAAGCTAAAAGGTTGTCTGCTCCAGAGGAAAATCCCAGCCATGCAATGTCATTTGTCTTGTAGTCCTGTAACATTCTGCTGTATGTATGGCAAACCATTTCCACCTCATCAAGAAGATCATTATCTGGATAAAGAGGATAGAGTGGTATCCACAAATCACGATCCGTTTCGTCCATATATCTGACCATTGTACTGACTTTCGGAATTTGATACCGTCTGTTTGCTCCTCCCACAAGATATAATAAGGCTCTTTTGGTGCGAGAACCGGACTTATGTCCCACAATACAGTGACAGCCATCAATGATCTCATCTCTGAATTCATAGCCTTTCTTTTGAGGAAGCCTGAATTTGAATTTTATCTGAAGCCTATGAGATGCCTGTACAAATTCCTCATAGCTTTCCTGATGCAGATTTTCCTTGACAGCTTTTCTAATGATCGGTTTTAATATGCTGTATAATACGCTCACTCGCCCACCCCTATATACAATGACAGTATTTTTTATAGGCTTGGTTAGCTTTAACTAACTGAGCCTTGTTAGTAAAGCCGCTCGACTGAACGGCTTGCATTTATGCTTATATTATACTTTCTTTTTTAGTTTTTGTCAAGGGAAATTTTACTGACTTGTTATTATTTATAGAATTTTCCACAAACCCACATTATATACTATAATAATATTCCGACTGTTTCCCCCAGGAAGTCAGCCGGGATATTTCATTTTTGGGGGAGATGTTCCAGTGGAACATCAATAGTTGAGTGTCTTTGCTATGATCCTGTCAGCAGGGTTTCCGTCATCATCCTGATTGGTATGATAACCCAGGATAGCGACTTTAGTTCCGGGGAGCAGTCTCTTGTCAAGCTCGGCAGCCTCGCACTCCACTAAAACCTCCGTGCTGTCCTCGGTACGGCTGACCTTAACTCCGTAAATATCAAGCATCCTTCCTGTGTTCTGGAGCATAGTTACCTCTGTTGAACAAACTTTACGGAACATATCAAAAATAACCGAGTGAATTGATTAAAAAACAAATAAATCAAACATATGTAATTTTTGATATGGAGGACATTGAAATGAAAGATATTATTGATGAGTTATACGATCTGCACTTATCCAACAAGAATGATGTCGAAAATGAGGACAAGGAATATCAGTTCACATTGGATAGACTTATTAAATTTGAAGCGTAGCTGCTGAAAACCTATCCAGACTGCAAGGAATTATTGGAGGAATTCCAGACAGCAGGCGGTGATCTCCACAGCATTGCCAATCGTTCTGAGTTCCGCAAAGGGTTCAGGATAGGCGCACAGCTTGTCTTTGAAATGATTAAGCCTATAAGATGATAGAAAAACGCCAATAATACGTTATTCTACAAATGCAAATAGCCATGTACTCTGTTTTTCAGCAAAGTACATGGCTATTATTATGTGACGCTTATAAATTACCGATTCAATATCAGCCACTTATCGTACACACTTATATCAAATCCTTAATTACCGTTGCAATATCCTCGTTCAAACAAATTGACTGCTCTGCAATTTCTTTTGGACAATAAGCCTCACCGTAATTAATGCAGACATAAACCGCATTGAGGTTTTCTGCGGTCATTTTCCAGAACGGATATTTTATTATAACAGGGGTGTTATATCCCACACCAAGCTCAAGAAACAAAATATGCTGTCCGTCATGGCGGCGGAGAAATTCCGAATAACGTCTGCTTGCACCCAGCCAACCCTCGTCCTCCACAAATTTGTTGTCAGAACGGAGATTCATAGTCAATGGCTTACCGCATTTCGGACATTTGGGAATTAGTTCAGCAGGGATCATCATATTCTCCTGAAACTCTATCATATCCTTTACAATTTCCTCGTTATCATAGGTATCATTGTGACAAGGCTTACTGCATTGAAAAAGTCCGTAATCGCCCTGCGTATAGAATAAGCGTTTTTTATCAAATCCTGCCTTTTGAAACTGATGGTCAACATTAGTTGTCAAAACAAAATAATTCTTGTATTTCATAATGTCAAACAGCGTTCTATATGTTCCGTTGTCAATATCCATATAACGATTGCAGTAAATAAACCTTGACCAGTATGCCCACATTTCTTCCGAAGTCCTGAAATGATAAAATCCTCCCGAATACATATCGTGAAATCCGTATTTATCCTCAAAATCGCTGAAATATTTTCTGAATCTCTCTCCGCTGTATGTGTATCCTGCCGCTGTGGAAAGTCCTGCTCCAGCACCGATCACAATAGCGTCTGCTGTTTCTATTTCTTTTTTCAGACGAACAATACTATCCGAGTAATTCTCGGTAGATGTCATAATCTTTCTCTGTGAAAACATTGAATATCACCTCAATATCGTGATTTTTCCGAAATTTTCTTACCGTATTTACTGCAATTTCAGCCGCCTTCTCCTGCGGAAATCCGAATACCCCTGTTGAAATACAGCAAAAAGCAATGCTCCTGATATTATTCTGAACTGCAAGCTCAAGGCAGGAACGGTATGAGCTTTCGAGCAATTCGCAATGTTCCTGTTCCAGTTTGCCTTGAGCAATGGGACCTACTGTGTGGATAACATAGTCGCAAGGCAGATTATATGCAGGAGTAATTTTTGCCTTGCCTGTGGGTTCTTCATGTCCCTGCGCCTGCATGATCTGTTCGCATTTATACCGCAAACGAACGCCTGAAAACGTATGAATACAGTTATCAATACAGTTATGGCATGGCTGCCAACACCCCGTCATTCCCGAATTAGCAGCATTTACGATTGCACAGCATTTCAGCGTTGTAATGTCTCCTTTCCAAAGATAAACACCGCTTTCGATTGGCTTTAAATCCGCAATATCTGTAATGCCTTTTTCAGCGATCAGATTTGTGAGAAATTCGTCCTCCGCTTTGAGAAAATCATCATCTGCCTTAATTGCAGGGCGGATATTCACAAGATTGCGATATAGTCTAAACTGCTCTGATTCATTATCGGGAATACTGATTTTTCCGAGGTCGCTGCGTTCTGACAGCAGATATTTTATCAGGAATAATAATTTTTCGCTTTGGGACATATTTTTGCTCCTATTCAATGATCTTTACCCTATCCTGCTTTTGTGGTTTTGCGTGCGGCTGTTCACCGTCAATATATCCGAGAATTACAAAACATACAGCGGAATAGTTTTCGGGAACTTCCCATTGCCGAAGTAATGCCTGTCCTTCCTCGCTTGCAAATGTTTCTTCGCCGCGGGATATGATACAAGAGGAAATTTTCAACTCCGTTGCTTGCAAGACCATATTTTCCGCACAACAGAAAGCGTCTGCAATACGGAATGCGAAATTATTCTGACAGAATATCATTGCAACAGAGGGCGCACCGTAAAATCCGTTCTTTATTGTTGTATCGTCAATTACGCTTGGCTGTTCTTTTGAAACGTACCCTCCCAACAGCTTGGAACGGTCAAATTTCTCCATATTCATAATGCCGATTTTAGTGGTTAATTCTTTATTCCGTATGCCGATTATCATACTGCGCTGACCGCCTCCTGCGTTCGGTGCACACGCTCCTGCTTCAAGAATTTTTTCAAAAGCCTCTCTTCTTATCTGCTCATTGGTATATTTCCGAATTGAGCGGCGATTTTTTATTAAATCCATAAGTTCCATTATAAAACCTCTTTCCAGCATTGGGGATCGGGAGCATACATATTCCCTGTATATCCGAATGTTACAGCCGGACAACCTCTGCAATAACCTCGGAGTTCGCATTTTCTGCATTTTTCAAATTTGTCGAATTGGCGGTATTCTTCCAGATCAGCACCTACAAAAAGATCGTGCATATCGGTTTCAAACACATTTCCGATTTTACTTTTCATTCTTCGGCAGGCGTAAACATCTCCTGTGGGAAGAATCGTCATATGTCCTATACCGCAATGGCAGCCGTCATAGATCATATCGGGATCGTGATTTTCGGGGATTTTAAACAATCCCTGCTCATAAAGGTACAATGTCCATAAATGGTCTTTCATTTGAAACGTGGTGTTACAGCCATTTGCCTTATGCTGCTGAAATTTATTATAGCACATATCAAGGAATTGGCGGTACTCCTGCGGTTCGATATGGTATTCCTCCGATTTCTGACCGCTTGTGGGACAGTAACGCCCAAATGCGAAAACGTCAACATTTTTCTCTGCCACAAGGTCAATTATCTGGGGAAAATCCTTTATATTTGCAGAGGAAACAGTAGACATGACAGCACAGAACATACCCGATCTTTTGATACAGTCTATCTTTTCAAGGGTTGTTTCAAATGAGCCGCTTTTCCGAAAGTTGTCGTGAATTTCTTTCATTCCGTCAATGGAAAGCTGGTACTTTCGGCAACCGTATTCGTAAAGCCTTTGACATATTTCATCATTTAAATGAAAGGGATTGCCGAGAATGCACCAAGCGAGATTATTCTCTTTCAGAACTGTCGCAAGTTTCCAGAAATCTTTATGCAAGATTGGATCGCCGCCTGTGATATAAAAATATGGCGTTCTATCCAAATTATCGCACATTTTTGTGCAGTTGTAAATAACCCTTATCATCTGTATGTATGGCATTTCTGTCAAGGATTTACAGTTATCTTCCGCAAAAATATAACAATGCTTGCACCGTTGGTCGCAAGTGTCGGTAATATGCCATTGAAACGCAAAGTATGGTTTCATAAGAATTACTCCTATCTATGTAAAACATAACGTAGTATTATCATCATAGGCATACCGAACAAAGCCGATATGCCTGTTTCTTTGGGAAATCAAAATGCCCGCTTATTTCTTATCCGGGTCTTTAGCTCCGCAGGCAGAACCGCAAGCAGAGGGAGCAGGATCGGCAGAGCCACAAGCGGAAGGTGCAGGATCTTCAGTACCGCAAGCACTTCCTGTCTCTGAAAAAACAGCTACCTTGTTAAGCATTTCACTCATTTCGGTGTCCTCCTTGTTTAAAATTCAGGTTTCCCTGTTGATGTAATTTTAGCATGATTATCCAAATAATGAAAGTACGCACCTTTTTGTAACCATAGTTACAAAAAAGTAAGTATTGCGTCAAATCAGCAGTTGGGAACATTTCAATAAATGTAAACAATTTATTAATTGCCCATATTGATTGAAAAACGGACTGCAATATGCTATAATCTATATAACAATCAAATTTGAATGTAACATTCAAAATAAAACTTATGGAGGTACATATGGTTAAAAAAGAGGAATTGCCTGCTTGTCCTGTTGCTACAACGGTACAGATCATAGGCAACAAGTGGAAATTGCTTATTCTTCGGAATCTGCTTGACCGCCCTTGGAGGTTCAATGAATTGCAGAAATCTTTAGATGGGATAAGCCAAAAGGTTCTGACCGAAAGCCTGCGCTCTATGGAAGCTGACGGTATCGTTATCCGAACAGTTTTCCCCGAAGTTCCGCCAAGAGTGGAGTATTCATTAAGCGAACTGGGGGAAACAATAAGACCTATACTTGACGCTATGAAAAAATGGGGAGAAAATTATAAAGCAAAGATAGGCAGTTGATTATACCAATTAAGGCTCACATCTATGACAAGGCGAATATCCCCTTGAAACAAGGACATTTCTATCTCCTGTGTATTCTCGTTTGTTTTTCTCGTTCATCTGCTCCACGCTCGGACAGTCGGGATAGTGAAATTTCTTTGTATTCTTGTTGATGATATAAGCTGTTCCTATGGTTGTAACTGTTTCCGTTGTAGTTATTATGGGTGGAGAAGTAGCTGTTGTATCACTAACATTGTCATCGTTGTGGTCTGAGGAAGATTTTACACAACTTGTCACGCATAAAGAAATTCCCAAACATAGTAAAACCACACAAAGTCTTTTTACATAATTAGTCAAAATAGTCACGCCCTTACTCATTAATATTAGTTGTTGCATATAATTATAATTGCATATAATTATAACTAATATAATCAGTATAAATCAATCAAAATTCATAAAACATTCTGTAATGTACTTTTTAAATTTGTAATAAAATAGTTATAGTAACTATTGTGGAGGTACACTATGGAGTACGCAGATTATATAAGAAACAGGATTACACTATTAAGGATTGCAAAAGATGTATCAGAATATCAAATGAGTTTAGATCTTGGGCATAGTAAAAGTTACATTCAAGGTATTTCATCAGGCAGAGCGTTACCGTCAATGAATGAATTTATATCCATTTGTGAATATTTTGAGATTACTCCGCAAGAATTTTTCAATGATGGAACGGAAAATCCTATACTGATACAAAAGCTGATTGGTGCTGCCAATAATTTATCAGATAGTGACATTGAATTGCTTTTAGAGATTATACACCGTTTTAAGTAATAGTTAGAAGAACGACAAAAACAGCGGTATCATTTTTCACGATACCGCTGTTTGGATTTTCGCATTTATAATACATTATTTTTAATATACTCAATTTTTAATATACTCAAGATTTTCCTTTAACGTCTCTGAAATCATTTGTCTTTCGTGGTTGTAATAGTAATAACAATCTTCCTCTTCGTCTGTTTTGGGAACATCGCCAATATAATCAATCATTTCTTTTAAGCAGATCATAAGAGCTTCCTTTATCCCCTGTGCAAGATTTGGATTTTCCGAAGTAGTTTCTTCGATATACTCCATAAACGCTCCGCAAGTATTGTCAAGCTGTTCCGGGGATAGATCATCTAAAAAGGATTGAATAGACGAGGCAGCAACATCACTCCATTGATGGAAATCGTCTACTACTTCACAACAGCACTTGATGTCATCAACCGCATTGATTACCCTCTCATGGGATTCGCTTATAACTTTAAACATTGAAATTCCTCCGTTTCATTTTTTTATGCAAGCACCGTATCAATTCCCCATTGGGGAACTTCTGCTTTTGCCTACATTAGAATTATAACACTATCAACAGTGCTTTACAATTGTTATTCCTGACAAAGTTTCAGGAAATATTTTGTGCAAAATAGCACTATTGATAGTGTTTGTCGTGTGATATACTTAAATATATAAACGTAAAGGAGATTAGGAATATGGTTTCCGAAAAGAAAAAGCTGTCAAACCGCAAATGGGATAAAGATAATATGCGGTCTGTGTCCTGCCGCCTGAGAACAGAGGACGCAGAGCAGTTCAAGGAATATTGCAAAGAGAACGGCACAACACCTGCCCATTTTCTTAAAGAATATATTATCAAAACTCTTGCAGAATACTATGGCAGCGGAGGAAGTGATAAATCATGAGCAGATGTCCTTGGTGCCTGATAAATGATTTGGAGACAAAATATCACGATGAGGAATGGGGCGTTCCAGTCCATGATGACCGAAAGCAATTTGAGTTCCTCATGCTTGAAGTCATGCAGTGCGGACTAAGCTGGGATATTGTTTTGAAAAAGCGTGATATTTTCCGTTCCTGCTTTGATAATTTTGATTATGATAAAGTTGCTGAATATGACCAGCAGGATATTGAGCGCATTATGAACACACCGGGAATGATACGTTCCCAGAGAAAAATTGAGGCTGTCATAGGCAACGCCAGATGTGTTCAGAAGATACGTGAGGAATTCGGTTCTTTTTCAGATTATCTCTGGGGTTGGACTGACGGAAAAATTCTTTTATACAAAGGTCATGAGTTGGGAAACATTCCTGCCAAAAATGAACTGTCCGACAAGATAAGCAAGGATCTGAAAAAGCGCGGAATGAAGTATCTTGGTTCGATTACTGTATATTCGCATTTGCAGGCAAGTGGTATCATAAACGATCACATTAAAGAATGTGACTGTTTCAATCGCCTGATAAAGCAGAATGAGGATAAAATCCTTGTTTTGGACTGATTTTGATAAATCATGACCAGCTTTGCAGTTCAACAATATTTCCCTCCGAGTCTGCTGCGTAAACAAAAACGGCTTTTCTTCCGTCCTCATATTCTGTTTTGACTACATCGCCGATCTGGCTTCCGCCATTTTCAAGCAATAGCTGTAAAATTTTTTCTACATCTTCCACTTCAAATGCAATATGTGCGATACCACATTTATTTATGGTTTTATTTGAATCTTCCATAGTATCATATGAAAAAATTTCAAGTGTAGGATGATCCTTTTCATATCCGGGTAAGCAAAGATGTTCTCCAACAATATGTGAATCTGGAATTCCTGTGAGTTTATCCAGCCATTCTCCGCACAGATCTCTCGTTTCGCCTATACTCCTGCATTGGAACACATCTTTATAAAATTTTATCAGTTTTTGTGAATCTTTCGCTATAATATTTGTATGTACATATCTAAACATATGCGGTCACTCCTTAAATTCAGATTTAGGTTAATTATTAACCTATTTATTCTATTATACCGCTGTTTGCATTATCAAGTCAAGAAAGTTATTCTTCATGCATAATATCAATTTTCTTAATCGGCAGCAGATAATTCTCAAAAACCGTTTCAAGATACTCGAAGGATTTCTCCAGATCGTTAATATCCTTAGCGTAAACCTCCTCTGTACTGTTTACAACTTTCACGATCTGGTTGATTTCATTTCCGACACGATTGAATGCCATAATCAGATGGTCGAATTGTTTCATATCAAA
>JAFLUI010000076.1:0-3476 GCA_022508825.1 Oscillospiraceae bacterium | reverse complement strand
TGCACGTTTACAGATTTCCTCCCATTCTTCCGGGTTAAGTTTGATCTCCTTGCGTATTATTTTTCTCATAAATATTCTGCTCCTTTCGGGTTTTAGGGTTTGTCCTTAATGCAGTTGGGATACTGCCCCGACTGCGAAAAAGTACGTACTTTTTCTGCGCTTGCTAAATATATGCACATAATTTTTTAATCACAAAATCAACCTGTTGAATATACCTATTTTCAACGCATTGAATTTACTTTTTCAGCAGCCCGACAAGACCGCCGGAACTCCTTTTTGTGATTTCAGAAATCGAAATCTGTACACTGTCTATCTTTTCCGAAACATTCAGAATTTCATTTTTCAGCGCAGCCGCAAGATTTTCAAAATCAGCATTTTTAGAATTTTGCTCGGCAAGCTGATTTTTTAAATCCTCAATTTTTGAGGTTTTCTCATTTAGCAAAACTTTAAGATTTTCATTTTTTTAATTTTATCAGCAAGAGATTTTTTCAATTCTTCGCACTCTGAAATCTTTTCATCAAGCTTGATTCTGAAATTTTGAACTTTCTCCAAAAGTGCAAGATCGGTATAGCATGGCTTTAACAACTTCTCTGCATAATCATCAATTTCAAGCTGACCGTTGGATTTCATAACATGGCTGTCAAGCAGTTCTGCCTTTCTTTTTATTTTTGCGTAAACCACCTGCGGTGTGATTTGATATTTTTCGTAGAAATCTTTTACTGTCATAATATCCTCCTTTATCGATAATTTTATGGAAGTTGAAACAAATGATATTGACTTTTATAGTTGTATGTGGTAACATTAAATAATAACAATCGGAATGTGCCATATAAAAAATTTTTAAAACGTAAATTCGGGAAAGGTAATGTATGGAAAACTTGTTTTTATGTGATTTGTTTAGATCAGATTATGAGCAATATCTAAGACAAGCAATTCTTTTTAGTACAAAAGTAAATGTCATGTATCCTGATATTAACTATAGCAGGGACGTTGATAAGGCAGCTATAGCTGAAAAAATTTCTACATTATACCAATATGCAAAATTTGATAATGTAAAATTAGTTCCTATGAAAGGCGAAAGTGATAGACATTTTGATTTTGAACATAACCCTATTGTACTTGATACGGTTTGTAGAGAATTAAATTTATCTGAGATTGAGAAAAACTGTTTTCTTGAGTATAGGGATCAAGAATTTGATTATCTTTCATTTAACAGTCCTGCACCATGGAGAATTTTCTGCACTTATATGCATCATATATTTAATATTGCTATTGAGTATACTGATATGTGCAGACTATTTTGCAAGACTTATTCAAATTATCATGGAAATGTATTGTCAAATTCAAGTTTTTTGCGCTCTCTGTTGGATTCAAATGCGGTACAAGAAGAAAAAATATATGACATGAGTTGTAATGAAAATTTTAGTGTACGTGATAAATGCTTTTATAGAAAGCACTACTGCAGTCAGTGTAAGGCTGAAGTCAAACAAATTACAAATTCAATCAGCCTGATAAGCGCTAAAGAAAAAGTAATTGAAATCCTTATGCCGGATTATTCTACATTAGAATTAGATGATTTATATGAAATCCAATTAAAAGCTAATTCAGAAATTCAACAACTTGCAACCTATATAGATGAAATATCATTGGCTGCCAATAATGAAGAAGAATTGGATAGGCTAATAAAAAGCAAAATTACACCATCTGTTTCTGAATTGCAAGCAAAGGTCAAGGGAATACATTTGACATCTATACAAAAAGCATTAAGCATAAAAGATGTCGCAGCAATTCCAATATTAGTTGAATTAATGCCGAATTTACCTGCCTATATTCCAATTGCACTTTCAGCTGCTTTTATTGTTGCGGATGTAGGTATTGAAATGAAAAAAGAGTATTTGCAACTTAAACAAGATCCAATGTATTTTACGATTAAATTAAATGAACTATCCAAACGTCAAAAACGGAGGATATAAGTCAATTAAAAAGGTATAAAGATAATTATAACAGGAAATTTGTACTGATGTTATGAAGAAAGTCGAAACTTTGACTTTTCCTTTAATTATATTTTTTATAATACAAGCAGGACAGCATATACCCTCGGAAACTTTTTATCTCTTTTTATTCGATTTCATATAGTCAAGAGCGCCTCGGATATGAACATCTCTAATCTCTGAAAACTTATTGCGAATAAGGGTAATATAAATTTTTTCCTCGCTGATCTTTATGTATTTTTTATCGGTTGTATTTATCCACGCTATCAGATCGGCAGCCACTTCAATTTCATATCTTGTATATCGGGCTTGTCCAGAATCGTCTTTTTCAGCAAGAAGAACTTCGCTGTTTATCTGTGTGAGTGCGTTCCTATATGCAAACTCATACTCTGGGTTGTTGAAAACTTTTTTGGATTTTTGAGAGGCGGTACGTGATTGATTTAATAATGTTTTATCAAATGATATTTTATTAGATGTTATTTTATTATAGCCGCTGTTTTGAAGATGTACATTTTCTACATCTACGTTTTGCAGATGTAGGTTTTCGCTGTTAAGAACAGGGCTTTCAGAGGGTTGTTTTCCACAATTGGTTCTGGCTGAAAATACAGGCTCGTCACTAAAGATATAGTTCCAATTGACGATTTTGCCGTTTTCATACTTGCGCTCTCTGATAAGGTAGCCATGTTCCTCCAGTTCATTGAGAGAGGAAGAAATCTTTCTCTCACCGTCTGGAAGAATATTTGCAAGACCTTTTATGCTGAAACTCCAGTTTTCTTTCATAGAAAGCATTGTCATCAGCAGACCACGAGCGTTAATGCTCAACTTTTTATCCTGCAAAAAACTGTTGTGAACTACCGTAAAGTTGCTTTTGATTTCCTTTTTTAATATAGCCATAGTAATTTTCCTTTCTTTTAAACAAAAAGACGCTTTTCGTTGTCGAAAAACGCCTTAATTAATATGAAAGAGCCGCACTTTTAATAAGCCGACTCTGTTGTATATAAATATTTATTCAGCAGGTAAAAGCATTTCCGCTGCCATTTGAGCTCCTGCTTTAAATCCGCATAAGAAACGATGATATTCCGCTATACCGCTGACCTCGGTGCTGATTGCTATGAAACGGTCAAGCAGTTCTTTACATTCTGGATATGCGGTAAGCAAGTCTTTTTCTGCGCATAATAGCTGTTCTGCTTTTCTGCTGTATTCGTCAATATTTATAGGTTGTTCTCCAAAAGGAATAAAATTACCACGATACATATCTTCTATTAATTTACTCATATTTTTACCTCCGCAATTATTTTTACGGGCAAGATGCCCTCTCATTTTCATAGAGATATACCACAATGTCTGTTCTTTATTTGTTCTTTAAACTTACGAAAACTTATGAAAATTCAGAACAAACACAATACGTTATATCCCTCTCAAATGGCTTAATTGCGTGGTTTTCATCAAGTTATGATAAACCGCAAAAAGTGCGGGGGGATTTTC
>JAFLUI010000075.1 GCA_022508825.1 Oscillospiraceae bacterium | reverse complement strand
CTGCGAGTTTTGTGCTTTTCAGACTGCCGTCTGAAATTTTGCTGCGCAAAACCGCCCAAAACGTCGCGGTGCGGAGGGAGGAAGCATAATTATGGTCATGAAGGAATTATACGAGCTTACACAGGAAATGCTTCACGGGGCAGGAGTCCCGGACTATAAATTTGACACCGACTGTCTTTTCGAGGACATCCTGAAAGCTGACAGGCTGGCTCTTATGCTCAAAGGCGGCGAGGAGGTCCCGGAGCCGGACGCGGACAGGCTTATGTCTGCGGCGGAAAAGCGGTGCAGCGGGATACCTCTCCAGTACATCCTCGGCAAATGGGAGTTCTTCGGACGGACTTTTTTTGTGGGGGAGGGTGTGCTTATTCCCCGTCCCGACACGGAGGTTTTAGTTGAGCACGTCATCGGACATTTTCAGAGTGTAGGAAATCATTCTCCCGAGATATGCGACCTTTGCAGCGGAAGCGGCTGCATTGCCGTCACTTTGAAAAAGGAGCTGCCGGGAGCAACTGTCCATGCAGTGGAGCTGTCCTCTGACGCAATGCCATATCTGATAAAAAATATCCGTCATAACGCAGCCGATGTAAAGATAATCAAGGGCGACGTTCTCGACGGACGTATAATTGAAAATTTTGCTGACCCCGATGATTTCGGGGAGTTCAGAAAAATTGACGCGGTAGTTGCAAATCCTCCCTATCTTACCGACAAGGAGATGACAGAGCTTTCCCGCGAGGTAAAGCATGAGCCGGAGATCGCTCTGCAGGGCGGCGCAGACGGTCTGAAATTTTACCGTGCGATATCCGCCCTCTGGAAGGAGATACTCGCCCCGGGAGGTCTTATGGCGTTCGAGATAGGTTTCATGCAGGGGGAGGCTGTAAAGGACATCCTCGAAAAAAGCGGGTACAGTGATGTCAGCATTTACAAGGACTATGTAGGAAACGACAGGGTAGTTTGCGGCAAGGCGTAGCTCTGCACGACTGATGTTTTGCGCAGCAAAACTCAGAGGCAAATGCGTTAGCATTTGGCAAATCTACACCCCACCGTTAGTAAGCAGAAAATGGTTTAGTTGGCAAAGCCCCCTATCAAGGGGGCAGTATAGCTTGGTCATCATTTAACGTTGAGAAGCTCCGAAAAAGATCTTATAGTGCAGTGAGACTCTTTTTGTATTTCTGCGAACTCGTCTTCGCAGAGTGGGTCGTACACTCCCACGACGCGGAAGCCTGCTTCCTTTGCAGACCGCACTGCATGGATGGAGTCCTCGAAAACGGCGGTCTGTTCCGGTGCGGCTTCTAACCTTTCTGCGGCTTTTAAAAATATCATGGGGGACTCCTTGCCGCAGCCTACCTCGTCCGAGGTGATGACGAACTCCATATATTTCATAATTCCAAGTCCCTGCAGAGCGCCCTCTGCAAGGGCTTTTTTATTGGAGGTGGCAACGCACATTTTTATCCCTGCTGAGTATGCCGCCTTGATAAACTCCTCTGCGCCGTCTTTCAGGGGGATGCCGGTAAGATAGCGGTGCTCGACTATCTCCAGTATGCGGCGTCCTGTCTCTTCTGCGGAAAAGGGCAGGGAAAAGGTCCGCACCAGATACTCGCAGGCGGAGTCAAAGTGCATCTTTTTCATTGCAAGTGAATGGGATGGGTCGTAATCATGTCCCAGATCGTTTATGAACTGACGGTCCGAGTCCGCCCAGACAGAAAGGCTGTCCAGCAGGGTACCGTCCATGTCGAAGATGATGTATTTTATTTGCATTTTTATCCGTCCTTTCTATATTATATTATAATAGCCCGGCGGCTGAAAATCAAGTATAAAAACAGATGTATTTCCGGGTCTTGCAGACATATTCACCATAATAAAACAGTATATTTTGTTAATAAGCGGTATTTACATATCGGTCATTTTGTTGTATAATAATTAGGGTATGCAATATTTTGCTGACGTATCAAATATCGGACAGCCGCTCTTTTTGCGGTACTGTCCGGCAAGGAAGTGTTATTTTGTTTGCGCATATTGATGAAAAATACGCCTTTGACGGCGAGCTGGGGGCTATATACAGCAGGGAAAAGACCGAGTTCAGACTCTGGGCTCCCGAGGCGGAGGAAGTAAAATTACACATTTACGGTGACTGCCGGCAGGAAAATCCCGTAAAAAAGGTGCCTATGACCAAGGGAGATAATGGTGTCTGGTCATTTGCGGCATCAGGAGACCTTGACGGGTTATACTATACTTATGCTGTCACTTATGACGGCATCGAAAATGAGACTGTCGACCCATACGCCCGCTCTGTAGGCGTAAACGGTGCAATGGGAATGATACTGAACACAGAGAGCTGCAACCCTACAGGCTGGGAGAATCAGGACTATGTCAAGCTGGACAAATACACAGACGCCTGCGTTTACGAGCTCCATGTCCGGGATTTTTCCATCGATCCAAGCGGCGGCTTCTGCTATAAGGGACGGTTCCTGGGCTTCATTGAAAAGGGTCTTATAAACGCTGCAGGGGACTCTGTGGGCATAGATCACATAAAGGATTTGGGCGTCACTCACGTTCAGCTCATGCCCATCTTTGACTATGAAAGGGTGGACGAGACAAATCTGCGGAAGCCTCAGTTCAACTGGGGATACGACCCGAGGAATTTCAACTCTCCCAACGGCTCTTATTCAACAAATCCTTTTGACGGCAGGACGAGAGTAATTGAGCTCAAGAGGCTTATCCACGCGCTCCACAGCAAGGGGATAGGCGTTATCATGGACGTGGTGTACAACCACACCTTTGCAACTGCGGACTCCTGCTTCAATAAAATTTATCCCAAGTATTATTACAGGCTCTGGGGCGAGAACGGAGAGCATTTCAGCAACGGAAGCGGCTGCGGGAATGAAGTCGCCACCGAGCGTGCAATGGTGCGGAAATTCATTGTGGACAGTATCTGCTACTGGGCAAAGGAATATAAAATAGACGGCTTCCGCTTTGACCTGATGGGTCTTTATGACATCGACACTCTTAATATTATCTCCGCAAGGCTTAAAGAAATAAATCCGAACGTTATCCTTTACGGCGAGGGCTGGGCAGGAGGAGATTCTCCTGTGGACTGGAACCTGCGGGGCATGAAATTAAAGGCAAGGCACACTCCCGATTTCGGATATTTCAGCGACGATTTCCGGGATACTGTCAAGGGAAATAATTTCGAGAACAGGATAGCGGGGTACGTCAACGGCGCGACGGGCAATGAGGAGAACGTCAGGGAAATAATGTGCGGAAGGATATCACATCCCCAGCTTCCCCAGATGGACAAATACGCATGGACGGACACTCCCGCTCAGACGGTAAATTATGTGGAGGCGCATGACAATCTCACTCTCTGGGATAAGCTCCATTACACAAACAGCACCGACAGCACCGAAAAGCGCAAGAGCATGGACAAAATGGCAGCGGCTATGGTTTTTCTTGCACAGGGCATACCGTTCATTCAGGCGGGACAGGAGTTCCTCCGTTCAAAGCCTCTGCCGGGAGGAAATACATTCGACCACAACAGCTATAATTCTCCGGACATTATAAACAGTCTGAAATGGGACAGAAAGTCTCTGCACCGTGATGTTTACGAATATTACAGGGGACTTATCGCTTTCCGGAAGGCTCACAGCGCTTTCCGCATGACCGACAAGCAGGAGATTGGGGAGAAGATGCGCTTTCTTGATAATCTCCCGAATCGTGTTGTTGGCTTCCTTCTTTACGGGGACAATGAATTTGAGGAGATAGTGGTTTTCCTCAATCCAAATGATTATCCTGTTGACCTTCACGCCTTCGGAAGCTATCAGGTCTACATTGACGGCTTCAAAGCCGGCACCGAGCCGCTCCGTACAGTAGAGGGGGACTATAAAGCAGACCCCATGAGCGTTATCGTTCTGGGCAGGAAAAGACAGGAGGAGCCTGCGGCGGAGGAGACGGCTGACGGGACTGAGACGGCAGAACAGTCGGAGAGTGCATAACTATAAAAAGGAGGGTATGGTATGGTAGTATTCTGGATAGTCGTCCTTGCGGCGGCGCTTATATTGGAGGCGGCAACCTTTGCCCTTATCTCCATATGGTTCGCGGCAGGAGCTGTGGGAGCGCTTATTGCGGCGGCAATGGGAGTCCCCACCATATGGCAGTTTGTGATATTTGCATTTTTGGCAGGACTTCTGCTGATCTTCACAAGACCCCTGCTTAAAAAATTATTCCCCTCAAAGTTCATACCTACCAATTCCGAGCTTGAGGTTGGAAAGACAGCCGTAGTCATCGAGGCTATAGATAACGGCTCGGGAAAAGGCAGAGTCCGTCTCGGCGGCGTGAACTGGGCTGCGGTGTCCTCCTCGGGCGACAGCATCAATGAGGGGGAAGTAGTAAAGGTAACGGAGGTACGTTCCGCAAAGCTTGTAGTTGAGCGGAGCTCATCCGATTCCAATAAAGAAAATAATTGATCTGAAAGGGTGTTGTATTATGGAATACATTATTATTGGTCTGGTAATTCTGCTTATCATCATTTTTATCGCAGGCATCAAATTTGTTCCTCAGGCCTCCGAGTATGTTGTGGAACGTCTGGGAACATATTCAAGATCGCTGCAGGCGGGTCCTCATTATGTTATCCCGTTTTTTGAAAAGGTGGCAAAGAGGGTGTCCATCAAGGAGCAGGTGGCTGATTTCAGACCCCAGCCGGTTATCACAAAGGATAACGTTACTATGCAGATAGACACGGTAGTTTTCTACCGCATCACCGATGCAAAGCTTTATACCTACGGCGTTGAAAGACCTCTTTCCGCTATTGAAAATCTCACCGCTACCACACTGCGTAACATCATCGGTGAGCTGGAGCTTGATATGACGCTCACCTCCCGTGATGTTATCAACGCAAAGATCACTGCTATCCTTGACGAGGCTACAGACCCCTGGGGCATAAAGGTGAACCGTGTGGAGCTGAAAAACATCATCCCTCCCAAGGAGATTCAGGACTCCATGGAACGTCAGATGAAGGCGGAGCGTGAGAGACGTGAAAAAATTCTCCAGGCAGAGGGTGAAAAGAAGTCACAGATCCTTGTTGCAGAGGGTGAAAAGGAGTCCAAGATCCTCCGTGCAGAGGCTGAAAAGGAAGCGGAGATCCTCCGTGCCGAGGCTGAGAAGCAGGCAATGATACTCCGTGCGGACGCTGTAAGACAGCAGAAGATCCTCGAAGCGCAGGGTGAGGCTGAGTCCATCCAGCTTGTCCAGAACGCTCTGGCGGAGAGCCTTGTGAAGTTAAATCAGTCCGATCCCCATGACAATGTTATCGCTCTTAAGAGTCTTGAAGCATTTGCAAAGGCTGCTGACGGCCGGGCTACAAAAATTATCATCCCCTCCGAGATTCAGGGTCTTGCAGGCATGGTGACTTCCATCAAGGAGATCGCTGCGAACAGCACAACACAAAATAAATAAGATTGAATTTTATAAGGAGGCGTGTTTTCATGAGTACAAAAGAAAAGGTTCACAGTATGGTCGATTCTCTGAATGAAGAGCAGGTGAGAGCGTTATTTGTAATTCTTGACGGAATGGTTCATGAGGAAAAGCCGAAAGCTAAGAAAACAGCAGCTTCCATTCGTGGAATTTTGCACGATGTTGCAAACCCTGATCTGATCCCGTTTGAAAAGGACGCATGGCCGGAAGCTGCGGTTGAAAAGCACCGTAGATTTTTGGAGGAAGAAAAGAATGATAATTCTTGACACTAATATGATTCTGCGGCTCCTTGTGAACGATATTCCGGAGCAGGCAGAACAGGCAGAAAAGATCATTGACAATAACCGTGTTCTGCTTCTTCCCGAAGTAGCGGCAGAGGTAATTTTTGCATTGAGAAAATTCTATCAGCAAGACCGTGATTCTGCTGCTTCTGACCTGTTTGAGCTGCTTGAGGTAGATAACGTAGAGACCAACTGCGGCAATGTACTGTATAGGGGGCTGCAGTTTTACAGAGACACATCCCTTGACTTTGTGGACTGTCTGCTGGCTGCATATCATTCGGAAGAAAATTATGAGATATGCACTTTTGACAAGAAGCTTAAGAAGTTTATTGAGCGTAACGATTAGGTCTATTCAGAATACTAAGGAGCAATGACAATGACTAAGAAACGTAAGATAATACTTAGCGTTTGCATAACAGCGGCAGTAATTTTTGCACTGGCGGCTGTATGGCTCATTCTGTCCGATGCTCCTGTCAGCACCTTTGATTATTCCGTAAACGGTGACAGCATTACCATAGACAGGTATAACGGACGCCGTCTGCTTGTGCGCATACCGGATACAATTGACGGGCTCCCCGTAACGGAGATCGGCGACGACGCATTTGAAAGTAAAGAATTTGTAATGTGGGTAACACTGCCGGAAACAACAGAGCGTATCGGAGAATTTGCATTCAGCAGAACATCACTTCAAAGCATTGATCTGCCGTCAAGGGTGCAGTATATAGGGGCAGATGCTTTCGGAGCAACTTCTCTGAAAAGCATATCCTTTCCCGATGGTGTGACGGAGCTCTCTTACGGTGTGCTGTCCAACTGTAAAAAGCTGACTCATATTGATATTCCGGACAGCGTGACAAGTATCGGCGATTATGCCGTCAGTTCCTGTTATTCATTGAAAAGCGTCACTCTGCCTGACAGTGTGACGGACATCGGAAATAATGCGTTTTTCTACAGCGCTCTGGAGGAAGTAAATATCCCCGCTTCATTGGAAAGAGTCGGGTACAGGGTCTTTCTGGGGACAAAGTCGGAGAAGGCTTACTTTGAGGATGAATATGCAGTCCTTAACGGGCATATCCTGTATCTTTACAACGGTACTGCTGAGAATGTTGATATCCCCGGATACATTGACTGCATTGCCGGGGGAGCGTTTACAACAAAAAATTCGGCAGATGTGAAAGCTATAAGCGTTCCGGACAGCGTGACCTTAATTGGCAGTGCCACATTTCGTTCCTGCAAAAATCTGGAGAAGATAGATCTGCCTGCGGATGCTGTTATGGATGGCTACGCTGCATTTGAGGACTGTGAGTCACTGAGGGAAATTGTTCTGCCGGAAAATACGGAAATAGGAAATTTAATGTTTGAAGGCTGTACAAGTCTGGAAAAGGTAACTATCACAGGTAAGCCGTCTATAATAGGAGCAAGCGCTTTTGAGGGGTGTACATCACTGCGGGAAATACAGCTTCCCGAAAGCGTGAGGGAGATCGGAAACAATGCATTTGCCGAAAGCGGCATAGTGAGTATTTCCATTCCTGATGGAGTAGAGACGCTTCCGGAGCGATGCTTCTTCAGGTGCAGTGATCTGACAGATATTTCCCTGCCGGACAGTATACACACTATCAGTGACAGAGCCTTTTATGAATGCAAACAGCTTTCCGGTGTATACATTCCGAAAGATATAGAAGGTATTGGAGAATATGCTTTTTGCGAAACAAAGATCACATCTGCAATACTTCCCGATACACTTACAGTCCTTGGCAGAGGTGCATTTGACGAGTGTACTTTGTTGACGGAAATACGTCTGCCGGATTCGCTGGATACCGTGCCGACGGATTGCTTTCATAAATGCACGTCTCTGAAAAAAGTAATTATTCCGGAGGGATATAAGACAATTGAAATGAATGCATTCTGGGAATGTACTTCTCTGCAGGCTGTGGTGCTTCCCGATGGATTAGAGGTGATCGACCTGAATGCATTTGCGGATTGTGACATTTTCTCTGTTTTTCTCCCGGACAGTCTGACTGAGTTTCATAATCAGGCATTTATCCCCATTACATACGGAAACAGCACTCAGCTTTGCTACACGGAAAACTGCAGGGCTGCCGAACAAATAACAGAGGCATATAAACGCTGGTGCGTGCATAATTACTACGTTCTGAAGACCGTTGAAAGCCGTGAGGCGGAGTCAATCCAGCTGGTACAGAACGCTCTTCAATAAAGGGACGGCAGTTTTATTTGCCGTCCCTTGTTATTCTATATGTGATTTTATTCAACATTACATATTGTCCAGTCAAAGTCTGCAGTTATTTCTTTACTTGAAAAAGTAATTTTATTATTATTTGATTTCATATAGCGTCCGCTGTTCTTTGAGATTATCTGATAAACCGGCTGACCATAATATGCCGAGCTGATATAAAACTCTGTATTTCCGCCAACACTCATGCACTTGTCTGATGAACCGACAGGACTTATTGTATAACTTTCCTTATCGCTGCATCTTGAAATGCGGAATAACTGATTCTTTCCGCTGTGATCCGAAATCGTATATTTTCCGCTGCTGTATGTGAGATATTTTCCGTCTTTATCCTGAATCGTACAGATCATACTGTCACTGATATAATTATCAAAGGATAAATTCAAAGAACATATAACATTGCCGGTTGATTCAGGTGTATTATATCTTCTGACCAGATCAATGTTTGTTTTGATCGGTTTTACTATTGTCCGATAATCAGTTTCAATATTTTCTCCCAAAACCCCTCTGTCAATTACGAGCAATTCCGGTTTATCATTTACATATGTAAAAATCATCGGAACTTCTCCTCCGATAAGTATATCATTGTCATCTCCCGTTACCCAGCCGTAATTAAATATAAGCACTTCATCCTCCTGCACATTGTTGACATAATATTCGGGGAAAGGATAATAATAAACCGAAAGAGTGTCATTAACAGACCAGCATGAAAAGATCATCAGACCTGCTGCTTTATTATTCAGATATACTAAAGAATATCTTACATTATCTTTTCTTTCCTCAGGAACAATGTATTTTTCTGTCGGGTCATTGAAAATCGGAACTATAAAAGTTGAATGAATATTATAAGTGCCGGAGGAGTTATAAAAATCCGCTCCGATTTCTGATACCTTTTCTGATATTCTGTTTGCTATTTCAGCTTTTCCATCTTCTGTTTTAACAAAGTCTGTAATCATTTTGTCAATATCATACCGGGTACTGCTTTTAGCCTCTGCGGTAAATCCTGCTGAATTAACGATCACAGCAAATACCATTGTTAAGATCAATATTGTTCTTTTCATAAAAAATCCTCCAGTAAGTTTATTTCTATATATAAATGTATTTAAAATGCTGATTTTTTTCAAAAAACTTTTTATTACCTGAAAAATTGTATAATTGCACAAAATTCCAAGACTTTTTTGACATTTTAATATATTTTTACATCCCTTGTGAAAAATATCGTTACTCTGAATTGTATTTATTATAGATATCAAAAATATACACAGACTCCGGCAAAAAAGCCGTGACCTGTGTATCGTCAGAAGGGTGAATTATCGTGAAAAAAATAATAGTCTGTTCAGCTGTGATCTTTGCGGTGCTTTTCAGTTCCTGTGCCGTCCGGAATGACATAACAGATGAAACAGAAGCAATGCCGGAGACTGCAAATACTGAAATGACATCCACAGCATTAATTGAAAGCAGTTCTGTTCCGGACAGGTCGGCAGAAGCTGTGTCCACAGAGGAAACATCGGAAACAACATCGGAGCAGGAACTCTCCTCTGCTGACGTTTCCGAGGAAATATCGGTTACGATCGTAAGCGTTCCCTCTTATGATATGAGCCCGGTGCTGACTGTTTCCAATATCGACTATTCGTCAAACAGGCTGGAATGGACGTCGGTGGAGGGAGCACAGTCCTATGAGCTGTATCTCCTGAACGAACAAAGCGGGGAGTTTGAGGAATATGGTGAGATCAAGGGCACGGTCTGCAATGATAAAAAGCTGCTTCCGGGTACAAAATATACATATGCTGTGGCGGCGAAATTTTCCGACGGTCTGACCGGTAAAATGTCCGAAGCGGTGAGCATTTATACATACAGTCTTTTCGCAACAAATACGCAGGGCGATTGGGTCTATGAGAGCGAATATGATGAAAGCAAGGGAGCAAGGATACTCCGAAGAAATATTGTTGACGGGTCTGTGGAGGATATGACCGGGTATTCCTTTTTTACAGCAAATGATATCTGTGTCAACGGGAAATATATCTTTTTCATTGAAGATTTTTTGATCTACAGCGGCAGGATAATCAGGATAAATATTGCTGATAAAAGTATGAAAGTCCTTAGGGAATATGTTTCCGATGACGGCTTTGGCTGTTACGGCATAGAGGAGATGGCTGTTTATGATAATACCATTTTCTATACTACATACGGATCCTGGAGCGAGATGGATGAACCTTCTTATGATCTGAGCACCATGGATCTTGACGGAAATACTGTCAGTGTCGGCGCCGGTTACAAGGAATCCTATTCACCCATATATTTTCTGAATGACGAAAATAATTTTTATATCGTATGGCGTGATGAGGACATCGTAGAGATCGAAACGGAGGATGAATATTATTTAAGAGGGGTATATACAGACAAATGCTATGTCTATGACGCCGCTGCAAGGAAAACGATCACTGTCCTTGTCCCTGCGGAAACATCTGATAACCGGTATGATTTTTTAGAATATGACGGTGGATTTCTCTATATAGATATAAAGGACAGGCACGCCGGAAATCTGATAGGCAAGATCAGAGCGGGCGTGGAAGGTTACGAATACATAGACTGATTTGCATCAGAGGATAAGTCTTGTGCAGGTTTATTCAAATAAACCAAAAATGCCGTACAATTTTTGTGCGGTATTTTTATTGACAAAAGAGGTTTGTCGTGATAGACTTATATACAGAAAGGTTTATCGCGATAGACCAACATGAAAGGAAGTATGTAAAATGGACGAATACAAGCTTTTTGATGCGGAGTACAGATTTCTGTCGGTGATATGGGAAAGCGAGCCGGTGAACTCCACCGAGCTTTCGAGAATATGTCTTGACAGACTGGGATGGAAAAAGTCCACCACATTCAATATGATACGGAAGCTTACGGAGCGGGGATTCATACAGAATGTGAACGCCACTGTCACCTCACTTGTGAAAAAAGAGCAGGTGGCAAAATACGAGACCGAATCGGTCATTGAAAAAAATTTCGGAGGGTCCCTCCCTGCATTTATTGCCGCTTTTCTTGACGGCAGAAGGATCAGCGCCAAGGAGGCAGCCGAGGTCAAGAGAATGATCGACGAGGCGTCTGACGAGGAGGAATAATTATGTTTGAAGCTGTTATAAAGCTTATCCTCCGTGCAAGTCTTACGGCGGGGATAGCCGCAGCAGTGGTCATGCTGCTCAGACTGCCATTGAAAAAGGCTCCGAAAAGATGGTCATATCTGCTCTGGGCTGTGGTGTTTTTCCGGTGTCTGTGTCCCTTTTCCGTTGAAAGTGCGGTGAGTATTTTCAATGCCGTCCCCGAGCAGAATATTACCGCGGAGACCGAACAGACCGCCGATGCTTATCAACACATCACTGTGGACTACGACCCCGTATATGTGGATTACAGCGGCAATGCGGAATGGGGCAAGACGGACACCGACAAACAGACAGCAGTCTCTCAAAAGCCCGTGTCCTACAATGTACTATTTATAGTATGGGTGTCGGGAGTGTCGGCGATGCTTTTGTATGCGGTGGTCTCCTACATAAGACTTATGGGGAAAATGAAAACGGCTGTCATAAGGTCATATGGCATATACGAAACGGACAGGATCTCCACTGCGTTTTCTGCAGGACTTTTCCCTCCTAAGATCTTTCTGCCGGAGGGTCTTTCGGAAAAGGAACGGCGGCTTATAATTGCTCATGAACGGGTACATATAAAGCGTCTTGATTTTATAACAAAGCCTCTTGCATTTGCGGGACTGGCTCTCCACTGGTTCAATCCGATGATATGGGTGTCCTTTGTGTTCATGACAAGGGATATGGAGCTGTCCTGCGATGAAGCGGTACTGAAAATTCTGGGCAGGTCGGAAAAGAAGTCCTACTCAGAGGCGCTTCTGAAAGTGTCCATGAAACGAAGCGGACTGACAGCCCTCCCTCTTGCATTTGCGGGGACGGGCATAAAAGAAAGGGTGAAAAATGTGCTTGGTTACAAAAAGTCCGGAATAATTGCCACTGTTATTGCTGCGGTGGTAGTCCTGACAGCAGGTGTTGTTCTTGGTACGGATGCGGTGAGAAATTCCGATGCGTCCGGAATGAATCCGGAGACACGCATTTCGGCAGATAATAGTTTCTGGGATGATTATGCGGCAGTCACAAATAGCAGCGGTGAAATGTTATTTATCCAGTACCGCAGCACAAAGGATACTGATGCCGCCGGACTAAAAAACCTTGCGGTCTATGATTGCAATGACGGAGGAATGGTCTTTGAAAACAGAGGCTCCGGCAAGCGGGATATTGACATAGATAATGTTGACCCGGAAAAGATCGAAAAGGTCATCATACAAGACCTGCGGACAGGTCATTATGATGAAAATGATTTTGAAGATGTTGAAAATGGCGATTTCACATATATTGCAGTGGACATGGAGCTTTATATGACCGAGGACAACGACAAGGCTCCCAAAGCTGAATACAGCGGCGAATATATTGAAAACAATACAGTCATAACAAAAATGTGCGGAGGCAATGAACATCTTTATGGTATGTATTTTGAAATAGAAATCGCCCCAAGTACCTTTGAGAGTACATCCGGGTATGATATCATTGGATATGGAATAGAATTAGTAGGATTCGGAGACGCTGAAATTTATGTTGCAGATAAACTGAAGATCGCAGATTTTAATTTCCCTGTAGTGGAGGCGCATGATGATACAGATGATACATTTAAAGTAGATCAGGATGCATCAAACTGGGGGAAAAATAGAGAGGAAGAGCAGAGGCGTCTTGAAGAGGAAAGGCGCAGGGAAGAACAGGAAAGACAGAAGCGTCTGGCAGAAGAACAGAAGGCTATGGAGCAGGAAAAGGACTTTCTGTACTACTCATTCAGCGATGATGACGGCGTTGTTTCTAAAGGATATGTTTCGCGCAGCGACGTTGACGGTTCGGGCGTAGTTATAAACAGCAGCTTTTCCGATGAGATCTTTGCTTCTGAGGTCAGTGTGGAAAGTACAGTCTTAACATTTGAAAATCCTGATGCTGTTCTGAGATATCCCATTGAAGATCCTGAGAATACTGTGATTGCTGAGATCGACACCTACGGCAATAAAGATAATCTGTATTTTAATAAAGGTATAAATTTCCCTGTTCCGGAGGGCACTCCTGTTTATGCCGCCGCAGACGGAAGGATCATAAATGGTGTGGACAAAGAAAACGGCTATGGGATCTGTGTAATAATAGATCACGGCGATGACCTGATGACACTTTATGCTCATTTAAGCGAAGCGCTTGTTCAGGATGGGGACGTGGTAAAAGCAGGTGATCTTATAGGCTATGCCGGCAGCACGGGAGCTGTATACGGAACAACTCTCCATTTTGAAGTGCGCGTAGGCGGACAGCATACCGACCCTATGGACTTTCTCGAAAAAATTGATTAAATTTTACAGTTATAAATTTTTTGACGGCGGGAACATTATTAGGGTAAATCATATTCAGCGCCGTCGCGGCATAATATGCGCAGTATGCCATGCTGCGGCTGTGGATGTGTTTATATAAAATAAAGTGTTCCCAATGTTGTATACCTCGTTTAATGGAACATCTGCGGAGCGGATAATCCGCTTCGCAGAAATTTTTTTATTTTTTTAAAAAAAGTTCTTGACAAACCCAAACAGATATGATAGAATAATAAAGCTGACCGACAAAAGGGTCGGCAGGGCTTGG
>JAFLUI010000074.1 GCA_022508825.1 Oscillospiraceae bacterium | reverse complement strand
CAAAATAAATACTATTAATATCGGTTATAGTTGTTCGCAGCAGATAGATGATACCAGAATGCTGAAAATTTTAGATGACAGCAGAAATCAAGATTATCCTGATGATGTATTGGTAGTATTATTTAAAGAAGATCTTCAGCCGGAAGGCTGCTGGGTAAGATGCAGCGGCGTTGGAGATAATTGCATTTTGGGTATTTTATTAAACGAACCTAATCAAGATTTTTCTGTTCACCTTAATTCGCAAATTGAATTTAAGGTAATGAAAAACGATGATAATAGTTTTATGTGCATATCGGTGTTTGAATAAAGTCTATGGAGGATTTTTATGTCCGATAATATTAAAAATGCAAATCAGCGGCTCAAAATTTTGTATCTTTACAAAATCCTTTTGGAAAAGACCGATGAGGAGCATTACATAACAATGCCTGAAATCATACATCAACTTGAATTGTACGGAATTTCCGCAGGAAGAAAGGCGCTTTATGAGGATATCGAGGCGTTAAGAGCTTACGGTCTTGACATTGTTTCTCTTAAAGGAAATGTTTCGGGATACTATGTTGCAAGCAGGGAGTTTGAGCTTCCGGAACTTAAACTGTTGGCGGATGCAGTTTGCTCCTCCCGATTTCTGACTGAGAAAAAGTCCAACGAGCTTTTGAAGAAGATCGGGAAGCTTTCAAGCGTACATGAAGCAAATCAGATACATCGTCAGGTTTATGTTGCAAATCGTGTCAAGTCAATGAATGAGCGCATTTACATCAATGTGGATCAGATACACCGAGCCATTGCAGAGGGTAAACAAATTTCCTTTAAGTATTTTGATTATGATACTGCGAAAAAGAAAAAATATCGTGACGGATTGCGGATATGTTCGCCTTATGCCTTGTCCTGGGATGATGAAAGATATTATCTGATTGCCTATTATGAGAAATACAGCAGCATTTCAAATTTTCGGATCGACAGAATGGAGAGCATTGAGATACTTGATGAGCCGATCGTCCCCAAGCCGGAGAATTTTATCGTTGCGGAATATATGAATTCCACCTTTTCAATGTTCAGCGGGAAACCGATTGAGGTCAAGCTGAGATTTCACAATAGTCTTGTGAACGTAGTGATAGATCGTTTTGGGAAAGATATTTTTATAGCTCCCGATGGTGATGAGTATTTTATCGTAAGGGTAGAAGTACGAGCAGGAAAACCCTTCTTCGGATGGCTGTTTATGCTTGGCGAAAATGCGGAAATTCTTGCTCCGGAAGAGATTAAAGAAGAATACAAAAAGATGCTTTCCGATGCATGGGGTAAATATTAAGGCAATGTTTGACGAATGGATGAAACAGTTTTATTATCAAATTTATGATTAAGAAGGCAGTTATTTGGCACCCCTTTGGGATAGTTCTTGGAATAATATGGTTAAACGAATTCTAAACTTGTGCATAATAGGGCTGTGACAGTTTTGCAAACATGCACATTATTGAGTTTATGGGCATATCTAAACCTGCGTATTATGGTACGGAGCATAATTATTATACGGATATACATGTAATACACGGTTTATAGTGTGATGAATTAAATTTAGTTCCCCTAGTGGATTTTTCTGTGAGGGGATTGACTTTACCTGAACTTACGCGGTATAATTTTATTGTAAAGAAAAATGTTTATTGAAATCAGGTGTATTTATGAAGATCAAAAACAAAACAATACCGATTCCCGACGAATTTACCGCTGAAGATATAAAAGTTGAATCCAGCATTTGCACTGGAGAAAAAAACCATAGGATTTTACAGTCCTGTCGATAAGAAGCTCCAATATGCCGAGCTTGCGAGAAGCAATGTGGATATTGAGGAAATTTATCAGAAATATGGTGTGAAGCAGTAGCGTAAAGACGATAAAACCCAGCCTTTTGACAGTTTATGAAAACATAAGTAAATCTTCAAAAAGCTCACAAATTTTTCAGCTTACAAAAGGAACAAAACAAAAAGCTAATGCAGGGATTAATCTGCATTAGCTTTTTAAGATAAAGTCAACTACAAGTGGATATCACGATTTATTAGCCTTTAGGAGGATAAGGATCGTTTCCGTATGAGTTTTTTTCGCGAATACGTCCATTTGTGCCATGAACAACAAGCTCAGAATTGTTATTTATTGCTATTTCTCTTGCAATCTTTATGGCCTCCGCTTGTGTTTCTGTTCGTACAGTTGCTCGCTGATTTCCAGCGCCTTTGACTTGCCATCCGCCCTGCGGGTGTGGTGTGACATGTTGATTCTTATTCATTTTTGCCCTCCATTATCTTATCATAATTTTCCTGCCAGTTTTTGGAGTGAATGATGCGTTCTTTATGAAGTTCTTGGGAGAGTATTTCAGCTTTGGATAACTGAGAAATCGCTTCCCAATCATTCTCTAACACATAAGTGGCATTATTAGGTACAACGCTTTCGAGAATATATAAATTTCTGCTTGTGAAACCAAAAACAGCATATCCCTTAAATCCAGCTCTTCCATATGCAACAAAATCTGGATGTTTCGCATAGATTGCTTCACAGTTTCTGAGCATCATCTCTTTTCTGGTATTAGTGTGCTCTTTGGTAAGTTCGTCAAGTGTTTTTTTAACAGTACTCCATGGATATTTCCCTTTAGGCAAAATATCCCAATTTACAACAACTCGCTTTACCTTGCTATCTTGCTCTGTAAAATCAACTGTGCATTCTCCGAACAATTCCAGTAGCATATTGATGGTATTCAATAGCTTGTTTTGGTTTTCTTCAGAGTAAAGAATAGCATCTGATACAATATGGGATTTATCACCGTTCATAACCAACGTGAAATTAACTGAATACGGAGCAAAATAATCCCTATGATAACGCTTCTTTTGGATAAAAGAAAAGTCAGTAACAGGATTACGTTGGTTTTTTCCTGCCCACTCGTATCTTGTCCAATACACTATTTGATTATATTCTTCTAAAGGAAGGCTTTTATCAATAGTAAAAAATGATTCAGCGTTTTTCTTGGCGTACTGGTTTACGGGGCATGGAAGTATTGATGTACCATTCTCGTCAGATTTCATGAAACCGAAAGCCCTAAGCTTACTATCGAATCGTCCGACATCTTCAACTCTAACACGAATAGGAGTGTTAGGAATTGCTGTTGCAAACAATCTGCAACTGTTAATACGCGTTTGCTTAATTAAAATAACAATCACCTCGTTAGGTTATATTAACAAAGCAAAAAGAGCAGCATTCCTATTTTTTTCACTCCTCGGAATTCAAATTTGCCAGAAACAATTGACATTTAACATCATCTGTGGTATAATATCATACATACACTTTGGAAATGATATCGTTGATATTGCTTCCGAAAGCCTTGTCAAGATTAGGCCCTTGACAAGGCTTTTCCTTTTGCTATTGTTTTTTAATTTGTAGCGTGTGATAAACTAATGCCACACGATATGATAATATCTTTTGCAACTTATGTGCCTCTTGCGAGGTCAAGTAGTTCAGCAAAAAAGTATGTTTTACCACGTTTTCGATCGTCACAAAGTAATATCCGCTTCTCTTCAAGGACATTCAAATACCGTACAACCTGTCCACGTGATACCGCCAATTCATCTTCCAGCACATTGGCATTGAGTACAGGATGTGTAAAGATGCACTCAATAATTTCATCAAATTTCGGGCTGTTGATACATTCCTTGACAGTATTTTTTGTCTTGGTATACAATGCATTTAAAGCGTCAATATACCCTATATGTTTCAGAGTTTGTACAGATACCTTATGAAGAAAATATTTAATCCATTCGTCAAGCGTATTGGTTCTAGAATCGGTAAGCATACTATAGTATACTACTTTGTCCATATTGATAGCTTCACTAATGTAGAAGAAAGGAAAATTAATCACCTTTGCTTTGTAAAGATACAAACTTATCAACACACGACCGATACGGCCATTACCATCAGAAAATGGGTGTATCGATTCAAATTGTGAGTGGATCATCGCAGCTTTTATAAGCGGATTGAGATTGTCGTCAGAATCGTTCATGAACGATATTAATTCATCCATGTATTTTTTTGTTTCCGATGCTGATGGCGGTGTATAAACAACTGTACCGGTAGAACTCTTGATTTGATTGTCCTTTAGTTTATACTTTCCGAGAGTTTTTTCAAGTCCAGATGCAATAATTCCCGTCATCATATATTCATGAATCTGTTTTATGAAGGTATGTGTGAATTTCCCCGTGCGAAGATAATCGGCACCAAAAATCAGCGTTCGTACATGATTACGCACTTCAAGCTGTATTTTCTCATCAATCGGTTGCGGACTGATTTCGTTTTTTAACACATCAGTAATAGTAGTCTGTGTCCCTTCTATGTACATTGATGATATTGCTTCTTTTTTCTGAAGCATAGGAATTAAGATTCCGTCAAACTGATAAGAATCGATTTTGGCTTCTAAAATGCCAAGGTTCTTCGAGGCGTTTGCAAGCTCATTAACGAAGTTCCCGACATTAAAATCGTCCTTTCGATTTTTAATAAAGTTCAACATAGGGATTCCTCCTTCAATACTACAACTATATCATATCACACAAAAAATCATTTGTCAATAGATAACGTGCATGTTTTTAAAAAAAATGCACGTTATCTCTGAGCGGCGTATCCGTTTGAGCGTTATTGAAAAAATAATTAGATATGGTTGTATTTTTAATTATTCTGGTAATAAATCATTGGCTTTTGGGAGAGCGCAAAAGATTTCCGCGATGTAGCGAAATTTCATAATAGTAACATCCTTGAACAGAAATATCATTATACATTGGGAAAAATAAGTGATAGAATAAAAATTCACCCTCATGGAAATTTCCGTGGGGGATTGACTTTACATGAACATTTGCGGTATAATTTTATTGTAAAGGAAAATGTTTATTGAAATCAGGTGTATTTATGAAGATCAAAAACAAAACAGTACCGATCCCAGACGGATTTACCGCTGATGATATAAAAGTTGAATCCAGCATTTGCACTGGAGAAAAAACCATAGGCTTTTACAGTCCTGCCGATAAGAAGCTCCACTATGCCGAGCTTGTGAGAAGCAAAGCGGATATTGATGAATTTTATCAAAAGTATGGCGTGAAGCAGTAGCGAAAAATCGATGAATGTGTTATATTTATAAAACAGGACAGGTGATGTTTGTGGATAAAAATGAAATAATTTTATTTGAGACTGCCGACAATGAAGTAAAGCTTAATGTCAATATTGATGGTGACACTGTATGGCTTTCGCTTGATCAGCTTACAGAACTTTTTGAACGGGACAAGTCTACTATATCAAGGCATATCCGGAATATTTTTAACGAAGGTGAGCTTGAACGTGAGCCAACTGTTGCAAAATTTGCAACAGTTCAAACTGAGGGCGGTCGTGAAGTTACCCGTGACATTGATTATTACAATCTTGATGTCATAATCTCAGTGGGCTATCGTGTAAAGTCTCAGCGTGGTGTTGAGTTCCGAAAATGGGCAAATGGTGTGTTGAAAGAATACATAATCAAAGGTCATGCCGTTAACAATAAGCGTATAGAACAGATCGGTGAGGTCATACGCATTATGAAACGTGCAGAAAATCAGCTTGATGCCAAACAAGTGCTGTCAGTGATCGAAAAATTCAACACGGCTCTTGACTTGCTTGATGCATACGATCATCAGACCATGCAGAAGCCCAAGGGAAGCAAGGCTGTCTATGTCCTTGATTATGACGAATGCCGAAAGGTCATCAATGAAATGAAGTTTGCTTCGGACAGCGAGCTGTTCGGCAATGAGAAGGACGATTCCTTCAAGGGCAGTATCGCAAACATCTATCAGGAATTTGGCGGTGTTGAGCTTTATCCGTCACTTGAAGAAAAAGCGGCGAATCTGTTGTATTTTGTCACGAAAAATCATTCTTTTTCAGACGGCAACAAACGTATCGCGGCGGCAATGTTTCTGTATTTTCTTGATAAAAATGGAGCGTTATTTCTTGATGATGAGAAGACCGAAAAGACTATCGCAGATCAGACACTGGCAGCTCTGACTATTATGATCGCCGAGTCCCAGCCAGCCGAAAAGGAAATGATGATAAACGTTATTATGAACTGTATGGTTAAATAATCGTGAGCAGTTGGTACAATCGCAACAATTTTGCCAACAAAATGAGTAGAATGCCAACAAAGTTGGCAAACTGCAATGAGAATATCAACAAAGTTGGCAAACTGCAATGAGAATACCAACAAAGTTGGCAAATTACAACGAGAATGCCAACAAAGTTGGCAAACTACAGCGAGAATACCAACAAAGTTGGCAAACTACAGTGAAAATGCCAACAAAGTTGGTAAAATAAAATCAAAGTTGCAAAAAATAATGAGAATATCAGTTTATATTGAAGCAATAAATAATAGATAATTAACCCAAATTTTTACCATCCACTTGCCACATTTTGAGCCGATTTTTGGTTACTATTTGGTTACTAAAGATACAAAAAGATACTAAATACTTTAATAAGATAAAGCAAAGCAAGTGCCCCGAAACCGTGTAAAATGGCGGTTTGCGCTAACTTACGATAATATGTAAAAATATGGAAAATCAGCTCCAAAACCGCGTGCCGAGGGTTCGAATCCTTCTGACCCTGCCAGAGAAAATGCCCGCAAACGGCTTTATTACGTTGTTTGCGGGCATTGTGCTGTCCTGTGTTATTTTGTTATAAATGTTAAATTTTAGGATACTTTTATCCCGATTTTCATAAAAAAGTATCCAAAGTGTCGTAAAAGTGTCGTATAAAAATGGGCGGTTTAAGGTCTGGATATTGCGGTGTTACGGCGGTTTACTGGAATAAAATGACATAATGTTATTTCATTGTCTATTTTTTTCTGTCTTATTGTAAATGACCTTACTGCCTATGATTGATGCTGTCAGCATTACAGCGGTAATCGTGGCAAAGGCAGCAAAAATTGCAATTGTCCGTTCAAGCATTGCCGAAAGAACCGCCATGGAAATTCCGCAAAGAATAAGCAGTACGCGCCGAAACGCTGACATTTAAACCATACGTCTTCGTTTGCCATACTCCAACTGGTGCGCAAGCCAATAACGGAATTCATCTTACATTTGGGCAGAAAATTTCCCGCAACAGCAAGGACAAGTCCCATGCAGATAAAAATAATTTTCATTGCTGTCTCACCGTTTACCGCTTCGCCATTGACTGCTCTGAAATCAAGGACAAGCGACCATGCAGTCATTGCGGTAAAAAACAAATTAATTATAATACCGCTTATGAGCGTGACTTTCTGATTGCTTTCGCCGTTTTCCTGCTTTAACGCATATCGTGCCATTGCATACATAAATAGTGACATAAAAAGCGACGCCGAACCTGTAAGCAGGGTTTCATATTTACTTCCCCAGCGAGTGATATTCATGTTGAAATCATAATGAGCAGGGACTTTATCCGGCAGGAACTGAATTACGATCAGAGTTACCGCTATCGGAATCAGTGCTGTCATAAACAGAGCCGTTGTGAGTTTTGTGTTCTTTTTCATCTGAATTCTCTCCTTTCAGGGTTTCAAACCACAATATCATTTCGTCAAGCACGGTAGTGTTAAGTTCATAATAAATGAAATTCTTATATTTGCTCTCGGAAATCAAATCTGCCTTTTTAAGAATATTCAGGTGGTAAGAAACTGCCGCACCAGTCATATCAAAATGTGAGCATATTTCCCCTGCTGAAAGTTTTCCTTTTTTAAGTACAGAAAGAATTTCGCGACGAGCAGGATCGGCAAGAGCTTTAAAAGTTTGTTCAAATCCCATTTTTCATCACCTCCAAATCTATTTAAATATTTCTTTAAATAGATTATATCACATTGTTTTATGAAATGCAAGTGTTTTTTCAGAAATCGTTATCCTCTATGAGTTTCTGCACCTTTTCGTTAAGCCGATCAATGATACCGTCTTTTTCCCTCATAGATTTTTCTATGAGGGATTGACTTTACCTGAACTTTTGCGGTATAATTTTATTGTAAAGGAAAAAGTTTATTGAAATCAGGTACATTTATGAAGACCAAAAATAAAACGATGCCGATCCCTGACGGATTTACCGCTGATGATATAAAAGTAGAATCCAGCATTTGTACAGGAGAAAAAACCATAGGCTTTTACAGTCCTGCCGATAAGAAGCTTCACTATGCCGCGCTTGTGAGAAGCAACGCGGATATTGAGGAATTTTATCGGAAATATGGCGTAAAGCAATAGTGAAAAACCGATGAATTGTTATTATATTTATAAAATAAGATAGGTGATGATAAACGTCATTATGAATTGCATGGTGAAGCTATCGACAGAAAGCTGCTATTAGCGGACAAGCACTTACCCTCGCAAATTTCCTTAAATACTATGATCTTGATCTCAATTCTGTTTATGGTACGAGATGCAGCTTTTCAAGACTGTGGTTTCAGCGACCTGCTTGACGGATTCAGGAGGATTTCGAAATCGCCGGTTATGCTTGGTGAAATACTTGAGCTGTTGTATTATAAATATGATAAAATTGATTTCGTCGACGAACCTGTACAGGTGGATTATGCTTGTCCGTGGGATAATGGTTGGGAATATAATTGAACAGATTTATGCCATTGAAATACAAAATATTAAGTATAGTGAGGGGAATTACATTGTTATTAGAGCTAGTTAATATTGGACCGCATGAAAAATTATCATTAAATGTGAATGCTGATCACAGTATCATATATGCAAAGAATGCAAGCGGCAAGTCCTTTATTGCAAAGTCATTCAGTGCGTTTAATAATCTTCAGAATGCGGAGTTTATAAAAGGTCTTGTATCTATTGGATGTACAAACGCAAAAATTTGTGTTGACAATGTCGCTGTGAATATTTCTGCCAGCGGAACTGCATCAGCACTCGGAAAGCTTGACTATCCGGTCTATGTTTTTAACGAGAAGTACATAGATGAAAACTTAAAAATATCCGGTTATCTTCCAAATGGCAGTATTGAGGGAATTGTTTTAGGAAAATCAAATATTGACTTTCAATCTGAAAAATATAAATTACTTGGCATAAAAACAGCAGGCGTTGAAATAAAAGAAAAAATAACAAATAAAATTGAACAGCGAAAAAAAGAATTAAAAAAGTATGACGTATCAACATCAATGAACGATTATAAGGCACTGACTTTCGACAACATTGAAAAATTAAGTGCCGGTTCTATTGAATATAATGCAGATTTTGACAAGGCAGTCGAAGAATATCTTTCAATTAAAAATTCATGCGAAGCCAATGTAAATATACCCTCATTAAGATTTGCTGTTTCAGTTGACATTGGTGCTATTGATACCATTCTTAAAACCTCTTATACAAGGAGCAGCTTTACAGATGAATTTAAAGCGTTGATTTCTGAGAAAAAAGATTTTATTCAAAAAGGATTGGCTATATCAGACGGAAAAGCGTGTCCTTTTTGCGGTCAGCAATATACTGACTCAGCTTTGTCGCTCATAGATAATTATAATAAGTATCTGAATGACAGAGAAAGTATGGTAAGATCCCAACTTCATAGTATTATGCAGCAGTTTGAAAATTTATTGCTTGATATTACTGATCTATATGAAAATCAATATCCGGATATTTTTGATCGCATCACAATAGCTTGTATGGCTTTATCTAAAAGCAAACGAGTTTCGCTTCAGAGTTTACCTAATAAATATGGACTTATCAATTGTATTAACAGCATAAAAACGATAGTTAAAGAAAAGTCAGAATCGATCGATTGTGACAGCTTTGACATTTATGATATTATTACTGCATTTAACACAATGACAGAGGAATTAATGGCATCTGTAAAAAGAATCAATCTTCAAATATCATCAGTAAATACAGCGGCAAATAATATGTCAAAAGAAGCATTGCGCCTGAAGAAAGAAATTTGTCAGGCACTTCAAAAAGAATTGTGCTATCAGCTTAAAGAAGATTTTGTAAAGCTTGAGCGTTTGCGTAAGGAGTATAGAGAACTTCTTGCTGAAGTGAATCAAAAGGAAGCTGATGCAAAAATATTAAAAAAGTCATTGGTGGCAGATACTTTCTATCAGCTTGTTCAATTTTTCTTTGACGGTAAATATTCGTTTAATAAGGATACGTTCAGTTTGGAATTTAAAAATACGCAGCTGAACAGTTCTGCCGTAAATGTTCTCAGCAACGGAGAAAAAACAATAATCGCCTTGATGTTCTTCATTGCTAACATTCACTCGGCTGTTAACAGTATTGACGATTATAGCAGAATGTTGTTGGTTATTGACGATCCGACAACAGGTCTTGATACAGAAAATACATCTAAAGCTGCTGATATTATTTGCGATATAAATAGTATCGTTAATACGAACGAAGATATTAAGACCCTCATCCTGACACATGATGCGGCTTTCAAAAGTGAAATTATAGATCGCCAGGGAACACAGCTTCAAGAGATCTTAATATAAAACAGAAAGGTGGAGTTCTTGTTCTATGAACAGTATTGTGCGTGATATTTTCAAGGCGATACATAACGGGAAATGGCTTACTATCGAATATCGCAACAAGGACAGCAAAACAACAAAATACTGGATAGGCATAAATGACATTGACATCAATCGGCGCTCCCTTCATGTTACAGGACTTCATATCGGAATGTATTCCACTGCTGAGCTTTCTATATACATAGATAATATTCTTTCATCTGAACTGATCGAGGGAACATATCAGCCTGTGAATAAACGGCTTGTTGACGATATCAGAATCGATCCGCAGAAATACAGATCTGTTTTCAAATGCACAGCTAACCTGAAGATCCTTGATTATCTTTCCGATTGCAGCAAGCTTGATGCCACACCTTATAAATCTAATTATTGTCTGATAGACCATATTGATAATGACAAACTTACTTCCGAAGGATATCCTTTAAGCGATGAGCAGTTTCGGCAAATAGTGACCCATTTTCAAAGGAAAAGCAAGAGACTGTCAAAAGATCGTAATATACAGCAGCTGGCACTGAATTTACTTAGCATAAATACCAAAAGAGGAATATATATCCTTGCATATCGTCAGCTGGAGCTTGATGTTGTTCATAAGACCCTTCGTCCTTGTGATGATGTAACTATATGCAAGGAATTTACTATTGACGGAAACAAACAGAGCATACGGAAATTTCTTGATGCAGATGACTATTATCTTCTTGATGACTATATTGCAAATCAGGAGGAAATAAAAGACCTCATTACCCGTTCAAATTCAGATATATGCGGCGTTGACGATATGCCGTACATTGTTTGCATAGAGAAAAATTCTGTAATAGATCTTTCGGATGAATATGATTCGATCATCAATTCATATTCTGAAAATACGGTAACTACTCCATTAAAGGCTTTTTTCGGAGAATTGACCGTGCCTTCAAGGCGAAGAAAGGACTATCCTATTACACTGCTGAATAATAATATGAATCTTGACCAGCTGCTGTCGATACATAATGCGATAAAACATCCGCTTACTTATGTGCAGGGTCCTCCCGGAACAGGAAAGACCAGCACGATCATCAATACAATTGTCACGGCATTTTTTAATGATAAAACAGTCCTTTTTACTTCTTATAACAACCACCCGATTGACAGCGTTTTTAATGCGCTGAACAGCATTAAATATCATAATAAAACTATACCGTTTCCGGTTCTCCGGCTTGGAAATAATGAGCGTATCCCTGATGCGGTAAAATATATTAAAAGGCTTTACAATGCGGCAAAAGAACTGTCGATATACGAAAAAACGCTCACAAGAAATAAGACAGACAAAACCGAGCAAACCAGACAGCTTACTGAATTGCTGAAAAAGCATGAAGAGATCATTGATCTTAATGAACGTCTTGACGCTATTGACAATCTTATCAAAACAAATAATAATATGACTTTTCAGGTAGATTTGCAGAGCCGTCAGAAACATATTATACAAAATAGATTGTCGGAGATCGGGGAGGTATCGGACGAAGATGCAATTGCACTTCTTACAGATGATACCGAGTCATTTGGAAAATATCTTTACTATACTTCTGCAATGTATATAAAGCGTCTTGGTGAACCTAAATATTCTGATTTTCTTAAAATATTGAATATGTCAGATGTTAATGAACAGACGATTGAATTTAATCGGTATCTGTCTGACAGTGAAAATCTTAAAAAGCTGCTGAGAGTTTTTCCGATCATTGCAACTACCTGTATTTCAGCACATAAGCTCGGCGAACCTGAAACACATTTTGACCTCACTATTATTGATGAAGCAAGTCAGTGCAGTACAGCAGTATCACTTGTTCCGATCATCAGAGGGGAAAATCTTATGCTTGTGGGCGATCCGCAGCAGCTTAATCCGGTTGTATTGCTTGATGTGCACACAAATCAAATGCTTCGGGAAAAATACGGCATTTCAGACGAATATGATTATATCAGCAGTTCGATCTACAAAACGTATCTTGCCTGCGATGCTGTAAGTGATGAAATTCTGCTTAGTCATCATTACCGCTGTGCAAAATCTATTATTGAATTCAGCAACAAAAAATATTATAATGGACGGCTCAAGATCAATTCAACATCGGATTCGACGGAATCTTTGATTTTTGTCGATATTCCGAACAATACTGCTGCAAGCAAAAATGCTGCTCCGCTTGAAGCGGAAGAAATTGTGAGATATGCAAGCCTTAATAAAGACAAGAGCATTGGTGTAATTACACCATTTACAAATCAGCGGGATTGTATCAATAACGCATTGAAGGAAGCCGGCATTGAAAATGTCGCTTGCGGTACTGTTCATTCATTTCAAGGTGATGAAAAAGATGTGATTCTTTTTTCATTGGCTCTTACAGATAAAACCTATCCCAAAACATATAACTGGCTTAAAAATAATAAGGAGCTGGTCAATGTTGCAGTATCCAGAGCCAGAAAGCAGCTTATCATTTTATCTGACACAAAAGAGCTTGAACGTCTGCATGCAGCAGAATCTGGCGGTGATGATATTTATGAACTTGTACAATATGTAAAGAGTAATGGCATTTCAAAGGTTACTCCGCAAAATACAGCATCGCGGGCATTGGGTATAAAACCGTATAGCACTGAAACCGAAGAGGCTTTTTTACAGAATCTGAATCATGCCATAGGCAACATTCTTTATACTGATAAGAAATGCTCGGTAGAAAAAGAAGTTGCTATTTCACAGGTGTTTGAAAGCAATACCCCGTATATCGATCTGTTTTATACGGGGCGATTTGATTTTGTTATATATCAGAGAGATTATAATAATTTAAAAATGCCAGTCCTTGCAATTGAACTTGACGGTAAAGAGCATATGGAAAATATTGAAGTGATGAAGCGTGATGCAAAGAAAAATGGAATATGCAGGAGTCATGGATTTGAATTGATCAGAGTTGAAAATTCATATGCGAGGCGGTATAATTTTATTAAGGATATTCTATTGAATTTTTTTGAAAAAGGAACACGATAAGAAAAATTCAAAAAGTTTAAAGTTCAAAATACAACAAAGAACTGCTGAAATGTTGAAATTAATGTAATTGTATGATATAATAGAATAAATTGTAAATGAATTGAGGTAATCAGTCAGACGAAATTATGGAGTAAAACAGGAGCTGCAATATGAAAGAAAAATCTAATTCTGTAACAGATGAAATACCTGAAAAAATACATAGCTTTTTACACCTGATCTATTTTACTGTAAAAATGCTGGTGATCGGAACTGTAATATTTATTGCCATACAATTAACAGCAAGTATGTCAATGACAGATAACTATTCAGATTCGGATGACAGCAGCATTTTTATGCAGCATAATTACTGCGGAACATTTTTTATAGAGCATAATGCAGAGAA
>JAFLUI010000073.1 GCA_022508825.1 Oscillospiraceae bacterium | reverse complement strand
CGCACTTGGCGTTGCCAACCTCGCCGATACCGTCGGCGTCCTCGATCTCTCCCACATTTCTGGGATTTGCAAAATGATCCATTACCTTATCACTGTAAAGCATAATATTTTCCTCCCGGTATATTAAATTTTGAGTTTTACTCTCTGTATTCTGATTTATAATACAGAGAGTAATTTTATTTGCAAAATAACTTATAGTAAATCAATTTATTTTAATGGGGACACAAACTTCATTGCCTTTTGGATATTTTCCTTACCCTTTGTGATATCCTCCCAAAGCGGGGACATACTGCGTATCCTGTCAATGACCTTGGGGACGGTCTCAAGAATGTAGTCGATGTCCTCTTCGGTGGTCTCCTCGGAAAGAGAGAGCCTCATGGAGCCGTGAGCGACCTCGTGGGGAAGTCCCAGCGCGAGAAGTACGTGTGAGGGGTCAAGAGAGCCCGATGTGCAGGCAGAGCCGCTTGAAGCGCAGATGCCGTTAGCGTCCAGCAGAAGCAGAAGAGACTCGCCCTCAACTCCCAGGAAGGAAATGTTCACATTTCCCGCAAGACGCTTCTCTCTGTCGCCGTTAAGACGGCTGCAGGGGATCTTTGTGATGCCGTCTATGAGCCTGTCCCTCATTTTTGAAAGACGGGCAGCCTTCTCCGGAATGTTCTCACAGGCAGCCTCCACAGCCTCTGCAAGACCCATTATAGCGGGGACGTTTTCCGTTCCTGCGCGTCTGCCGCGCTCCTGAGCGCCTCCGAAGATGAGGTTCGTCATAGGGATGCCCTTGCGGATGTAAAGGAAGCCAATACCCTTCTGGGCGTGTATTTTGTGTCCCGAGCAGGACATAAGGTCGATGTTCTGGTCTTTTACGTCAATATCAACGTGACCTATCGCCTGTACAGCGTCGGTGTGGAAAAGCACTCCCTTTTCCTTGCAGACAGCCCCGATCTCCTTAATAGGGAGGATGGTGCCTATCTCGTTGTTGGCGTACATGACAGTGACGATTGCGGTATCCTCGCGGATAGCGTCTTTGACTTGTTCCGCAGTGATAAGCCCCTTTTCGTCCACAGGCAGGTATGTTACCTCAAATCCCTGCTTTTCAAGGAACTGGCAGGTGTGGAGCACAGCGTGATGCTCAAAATTTGTGGTGATGATATGCTTCTTGCCCTTTTCTCCCAGACGGAGAGCCGCGGAGCGTATCGCCCAGTTGTCAGCCTCGGAGCCTCCGCTGGTGAAGTATATCTCCGATGCAGAGCAGCCGAAGCATTTTGCTATCCTGTCTCTTGCCTCGGTGATGGACTTTTCCGCGTCCCTGCCCAGCTTGTAGATGCTGGAGGGATTTCCGAACTGCTCTGTCATATATGGCAGCATAGCGTCAAGCACTCTTTTGGAAACTGCCGTGGTAGCGGCGTTATCCGCATATATAAAGCGTTTTTCCATTAAGATCATCTCAATTCTCACTGAAATTTTTTTACAAGATTATTATATACCTTTTTAGTCTAATATGCAATAGTCAAAGCACACTATTTTAAAATATTTAGAATTTCATAAAATATAGTAAAAATATAGGTAATATGTCTTTTGAAACTAAAAAACCGGAGACCCCCTATGCATTTTCAGGGGTGTCTCCGGATCATCTTGTGAGTGTCTCTGGAGTTCTTGCGGAGTTTCTCCTTAGTTCCTCCGCAGTTCTTCTGTAGTTCCTTTTGAGTGCCTCCAATCTTTTTGACCGCAAAATTTAGCAAACGCTCTGCAAATACGACATAAATAGATAATAATTGCTTAAGAGATATATCATAATTCAGGGGAATTTCCCGAATTTCCTGTATTTCCGACCTGATTTGCAAATTTATCCCTCTCTGCCACTGCAAGTGCATCGCATCGCTCGTTTTCCGGATGTCCCGCATGACCCTTGACCCATACGAACCGGACATTATGGGTGTCTAACAGATCAAGAAGCTTCTCCCACAGGTCTGCGTTGAGAGCCGGTTTCTTGTCTGACTTCCTCCATCCGTTGGCGCGCCAGCTTTTTGCCCAACCCTTTGTGACACTGTCCACCACATATTTGCTGTCTGTGGTAAGGACAACATCGCAGGGATATTTCAAAGCGGAAAGGGCGGAAATGACCCCCATAAGCTCCATGCGGTTGTTGGTAGTCCGGGCTTCTCCCCCGGAAATTTCCTTTGTATGCTCCCCCACACGGAGAACCGCTCCGTATCCTCCCGGTCCCGGATTTCCCGAGCAGGCACCGTCGGTAAAAATTTCAACTGTCACGGAAATACTCCCCCTTTTTAATGCAAATATTACGAAAAATGTGCAAACGAGCGGCAGAAAAGGCAATTGCAGTCCTTTGTACTACATTGCCTTTGTCGTTCTCTGATAATTATACTATATATTTCCGGAATTTTCAAGCATAAATTCCCAAACAGTATTTTTCCGCCTGGACGTTCCACATCTGAGCGTATATGCCGTCCATTTCTATAAGCTCCGCATGAGTGCCGCTTTCCGCAATGCTTCCGTTTCGCAGCAGTATTATCCTGTCTGCGTCCTTTGTGGTGGAAAGACGGTGGGATATCAGGATAACTGCCTGATTTTCCGCATTTTGCAGCATACTTTTGTTAAGACGGTACTCTGCAATGGGGTCAAGAGCGGAGGACGGCTCGTCAAGGATGGCAATAGGCATATCCCGCATGAACATTCTGGCAATTGCCGCTTTCTGGGACTCTCCGCCGGAAAGCATGGTGCCGTTGTCGGAAAACTCCCTTGTCAGCTCCGTGTCTATGCCGTCAGACAGCTTATCAAGCTTGTCCCCGAAATCCGCTTTCCTGAGAGCGGCGGTGATCTTTTCACCGTCCGTCTCGTCAACGAAATCGGTCTTGACGTTTTCTGCAAGGGTGGCACCGTATATCTGAAAGTCCTGAAAGACCGCCCCGATTTTCTGACGGTACTCCTTTGTGTTAAGCTCACGGATATCCACCCCGCCGAAGGTGATGCTCCCCTCGGTGACATCGTAAAGACGCATGATAAGCTTGATGAGGGTGGTCTTGCCCGCTCCGTTTTCCCCCACAAGAGCAAGCTTCTCTCCCTTTCGGATGGTCATGCTGACGTCTTTGAGCACATAGTCCTCGTCGTCCTTGTATCTGAAGCTGACGTTTTTAAGCTCAAGAGTGCAGTCGTTTTCGGGGACGGGCAGGCTGCCCTGATCTCCCTCTATGTTTATTTCGCACTCCATGAAGCGGCGGAATTTCTCCGCATACTGACCCACCGTCTGGAAGTCCACAAGAGCGTAGTTCATATTGTCCAGATAGCTTTTGATGCTGTTTGTGGCGTTTCTCAGGGAGGCAACATCCCCCAGTCCTATGGACTGCTTCTCTATGGCAAGATATGCCAGATAGACGGGGACGGCAAAAAACTGACACAGAGTATATGTGCATATCCAGTTTATAAGGGTGGGGGGAAGAATTTTCAGGCTGTACCGTATCGCCATCTTCCTTTCTTCCTCAATGGCTTCGTCGTACTGCTCAATGAGGGCTTCTTCAATGCCGGACAGCTTTATCTCCTTAGCGTACTCAGGCTGATAGAATACCCGCTTTGAATAGTCCGCCTTTCTGCCTATGCGCTGCTTTTCAAGATTGTACTGATATTCCAGCTTTGTTATCATGAAACGGGTGATGATATTGATGATGAAGCCCACTACGGGAAAGATCATCATAACAGGATTTACAACGATTATCATAGTCCCCGCAACAAGCATTGCCGTTATGTTTGAGGTAATATTTGAGATGCACATGACCGCCTTTTTTGCCATTTCCTCCGACTGGGAGGCTGCGATCATGAAATCGTTGTAATATTCGGGAATGTCATAGTATTTCAGATCCATCATCTGCGCTTTTGCCATAAGCTCCCGCTGTATAGAGCCTGAAAAGCCTATCATTCTTGTCCAGAAGAAATTTTCACATGGTCTGTAGATGGCAAGGCGGACTATCTGCAAGCCCAGCATAAGGGCAAGTACCTTCATGATCTCACCGATATCTGCTGTATCGGTCAGGATATTGATTATCCTCATCAGCAGGAAGGTGTCCATAAATGTCCCCGTGCCCTGAAAGATACAGCCCCCTATGATATATGTCAGAGCCATTGTCCTGTCGTGTCCGAAAGCGTATTTCAGCACGTAAAACACATTGGAGACAAGCCGTCTTATGGTTATTTTATCCTTATTTTCGTTCATAACGCCGCCTCCTCTGCAAGATAGTTCTGAGCCTGAAGCTTCCACATTTCGGCGTACTTTCCCCCAAGCTCGATAAGCTCCCGATGGGTGCCCTGTTCGATGACGGTGCCGTTTTCAAACATATATATCCGGTCAGCGTCACGGGTGGCTGACAGTCTGTGGCTTATGAAAATGACCGTCTCACCCTCGGACGCGGTGAGCATATTCTTATACATATTATATTCCGCAATGGGGTCAAGGGCGGAGGAGGGCTCGTCTAAGATAACGATGTCAGGCTTGCGGGCAAAGACTCTGGCAATGGCGATCTTCTGGGCTTCGCCGCCTGATAGTCCCATGCCGTTTTCGTCGAACTCCTTTGTGACCATGGTGTCGATGCCCTTTTCAAGGGTGTCCAGCTTGTCCCCGAACTGAGCCTTCCGCAGAGCTTCCTCCGCAAGACGGCGTTCCTCCTCATTCCGGGGCTTGTGCATAAGGACGTTGTGGGAAAGGGGCAGAGCAAACACCTGCAGATCCTGAAACACCGTCCCGAAGCGGCTGTGGAAGGAGTTTGGCTCGTAGCGGTCTATGTTTTCGCCGCTGATAAAAATGCTCCCCTCTGTTGCGGGGTAGAGTCCCATAATAAGCTTTACAAGAGTGGTCTTGCCTGCGCCGTTGTGTCCTACAATGGCAATTTTTTCGCCCTTTCGGATAGTGAGGTTTACGTCATGGAGAGTGGGCTTGTCCGCGCCGTCATAGGTAAAGCCCATGTCCTTTATCTCGATGTCGGAAAGCTTTTCGGCTTTGATAAGTCCGTCACTGTCTGTTTTCGGTTCGTAGGAGAGGAACTCTCTGAGGTTTGAAACGAAAGCGCTTTCCTTTGCAAGGGAGACGATAAGCTCCACCACGTCCGATGTGCGCCATGAAAGGGTGCCAAGGGCGGGTATCATCGCCACATAAGCGGCAGTCTGCGCCCCTCCCTTGTTAAGTACAAGGGCTATGTAAAGATAGGGCAGCACTCCGGCAAAGATTCTGTGGAGTATCCATTTGACAGGCTCGATGACGCTGAGCTTTCTGCGCATTTTGCCTGTCCTTTTCTGCATTTCATCGTATGCCTTTTCGTGACGGTCAAGAAGAAGTCCCCCGATTCCGAAAAGACGCAGCTCTCCCGCGTATTTTTTCTCGTAGAATACCCGTTTTGCATAGTTTCCCACACGACCGTCACGGGTGTTGGAAAAATCAAGGGCGTAGTAGAGATCTCCCTCTTTTTTGCCGAAGTACATGGATATGGCAAGCATGGGGACAATAAATATCAGCAGTACGGGGTCTACGTCCGCAACGATGACAGTCGCCGCAATTACCGAGGCAATGGCTGCCGTCAGATAGGCGGAATAGTAAAGGATGGTGCTTCCCCGCCACTGACACTCGTTCAGGGCACGGGTGTACTTGTCGTAGAAATCGGGCTGCTCAAAGCGGGAATACTCCATGGAAATGGATTTGCGTATGACTCGTTTGTAAAAGTCCCGGTACATCTTCGGCAGGAACTGCTTCTCGCAGAGCTGGTGTATGGCTGCACTGATGTGGATGCAGATGTGTCCGATGCACATTGCCCCCACAAATGAGACCAACACGGAAAATGGGGTCTTGTTTTCTATAGCCGTGTATATCCACTCCGTCAGGTACACCGAGAAGACCGTCCAGAACACGTTTTCGGTGAACTCCTTTATAAATGTATAGATGACATATCCCCGGCTGCCGTGCCAGAGGATGCCCAGCATATACATCACGTTTGCAAGAGAGCCTTTCTTTTTATCTTCCATTTTTACCTCCTTGGAATTGCAGTACATTTGTTCTCTTTTATATTATACCACCTGCGGCAGGAAAAAGCAATCACTTTCTGGTTGATATATTGATTCTGATTTAAATATAGTGTATCATTAAATTCAGAAAATTTCTGAAAAACAGGTGAGAGAAATTGACTGCTCATGCGTTTAATAAGTGAAGGGCAGAAGCGCAGCCCTTCGGAAAGGAGAAGCCGATGGATAACGGTGCAAGTAGCTACCGCCGTTTTCTTGATGGAGATGAAAATGGTATGGTTGAGATAATAAGAGACTATAAGGACGGTCTGATGCTGTATCTGAACAGCTTTACCCGGAATATCTATACTGCCGAGGAGCTGATGGAAGAGACCTTTGTAAGGCTTGTGGTGAAGCGTCCTAAATTTTCGGAGAAATATTCCTTTAAGACGTGGCTTTACACCATCGGAAGAAATGTCGCCGTCGACTGTTCAAGACGAAATTCCCGTACTGTCAGTCTGTCCCATGAGGAAATGCAGAGTATGCTGGACGAGGAAAAAAGTCTTGAACAGGCATACATACAGAATGAAGAAAAGATAGCCGTTCATCAGGCTATGAAAAAATTAAAAACGGAATACCGTCAGGTGCTGTATCTGACATTTTTTGAGGAGCTTGACAATGCACAGACAGCGGCGGTAATGAAGAAAAGCAGGCGGCAGATAGAAAATCTGATCTATCGCGCAAAATCGTCTCTTAAGAAGGAGCTTGAAAAGGAGGGGTTTGTCTATGAAGGATTATGAGGAAGTGGCTGCTGAGGTATTCAGACGCAGTGAGCAGATATCCGCAGATAACAGCAGAAGAAAAAAGGACATCATAAAGCGCAGTTCGGTTACTGCCTGTCTTTGCGCCGCTGTTCTGGTCTGTTTCTTAGCCATACGGGGCGGGACGGATGAAAGCGGCATCACGGTGCGGGAGGAGGTGTCCTCCGATATTACGTATGAGACCTCCGGGGCTGATACGGAGGTTCAGGATGTCCCCCATGAGACCTCTGCAGCTGATACGGAAGCCCGGACTGAGACTGCGCCGGCTGTCTCTGAAAGTGAGACCGTTTCGGTGACCGAACCGCCGGAGGAGCTGGTTATGACCCCCATACCCTCCGACAAGAGCTATGACGCTTTGATGTGTACGTTTTCCGACATACCTGTGTCGGCCTCTGAGGAGGAGTTCCCCGACAAGGAAGTCCTTGCTTTTGCAAAGGAGATATGTTACGGAGAAAAACCTGTTCAGGATGCTATCAAAAATCATAATACCTTTAATGACGCTTATATAAAAAAGGTCTGGTCTGCAGAAGATATAGAATTTATTTCCGGCTGGAACTATGACTTTGATCTGGACGGCGAGGATGAATTTGTTATATACCTGAGCTACACACCATATGGACCTATGAGCGGAGGAATGCTTATCTATATAGACGGAAGCAATTATAAAATTCTCATGCCGGGAATTGACTCTGTAGGGGCAGAGGCAAGTGTAATTGATGCAGGAGAATACAGATTTTTAGTAACATATTCAACAGGAGGCTCCCATGCATGGAAAGATATATACAGCTTTGAGACCGGTATGCCCGAAAAGGCGTTTGACATCAGTGACGGTCACGATTTTGAATACAAGGACGGCGTTTTTCGCTGTATGGTAAAGTATGACGATATGAGGTATCCGATGGCTCTGGGTACAGACGGTGTGTTCCGTGAGTTTGCCCGTGAAAAGATCTCCCGTGAGGACTTTGAAGCCCATATGAGCGGAGGCAGGGAGTACCTTGATTCTCTTGCGGCAAAGGGCGATGAAGTTACCGAAATATACACATACGGTTATTACAGCTATTATCTGTTCGGAAACTATAATGATGACAGCTCGTACTATAAGTACTTCATGTATGTGGTCTATGTTTATGAAAACAGCAGAGGGTATTCTGAATTCTATCATGCTTCCGCCGAGCCCCTTGAAAAATACATGACTTATTTCGGAAATATCACAGATGAATTTATATATGATGCTGACGTATGGGCGGTCAGAGAGATAAGTCCCTGAAAATTTTATTATATATAAATAAAAAGGCTGATGATGTCAGCCTTTTTTATTTGCAGCAGATAATTTTTATGACAAATTTCTTTCCCCCTATGTGATATAATTACCTATCACAAAGTATACCGGGAAAGGAGAGCTGCTCCGCCAAGGAGCATACAGGACTATGAAAGTAAAGGAAAAAAATAAGGCTGCGTCTGCTGCTGTCATCCCCAAAAAAGAGGAAAGGGGTATTTACGGAGCTTCCGGATTTTTTGTGTCGGCACTGCTTGGCTTTCTTGCCGCAGGCACCGAAATGGGCGGCGGAGCGCCGCTTTGTGCGTCCGCGGCGGCGGTGCTTTCGCCTGTCTGCGGCTTCGCTGCATTCGGGGGAGCTATGGTCTCATTTTTGCTGGGCGGCGAGGTGGGACAGCACGTAACGGAAATAATAGCCGTACCTGCTGCAGTCCTGTCAAAGGCGCTGGCGGAGTCGCTGTCCGGCAGACGGCTCCCGCCTGCTGCTTCCGGACTGCTTGCGGGCTTTGCCTATTTTATCTGCGGGGGGATAGCGGCGTTCTCCTATAAAGCGACGGGGGCTCTGCTTATGGCTCTTGCTTTCCGGGGCGTGCTGGCAGGGATATCCGCATTTTTTATGGGAAAGACCCTGTCTCAGGCGGAAAAGAACGGCTTCTGCATTACAGAGGAGAACCGGGTCTCTGCGGCAGTTACATATGTACTATTAATATGTATGGCTTGCGGAGTGAGTTTCGGGGCGCTTAATGCGGGACGTGCTGCAGGCGCTTTTTTCACTGTCATTGCTGCATACAGGCTGGGCTGCGGAGCAGGCGCAGCGGTGGCTGCTCTTACGGCTTTTGCGGCAGGAGCAGCGTCGGCGGGACTGCTCCCGTCCTCCGCCGTACTTGTATGCGCGGGACTTGCCGCAGGCATACCGAGAAAAAACGGCAGATACGTCTCCGCTGCGGCTTTTGTGGGACTGGGGCTGGCAGGGGCTCTTATTTATGGTATGCCCAGAGATACGGTCAATCTGCTGTGGGATATGCTTGCAGCAGCAGGAGTATTCTGTCTGCTGCCTGACAAGGTATACAGGATGTCCGCGCTCAGACCCGATGTGAAAAGCTCGGCGGCGGTAGGGATACAGAGCAGCCGTTTCAGATTTGCGGCGGCAGTGGTGTCCGATGTCCGTGAAAGCTTTGAAAAGACATGGCAGCTTCTTGACAGAGGTGCGCCTGAAAATCACATGGACGCCGCCGCTGTCTCTATGCGGGAGGCTTCATCGGAGCAGCTTCTGGGCGTTGAAAAAATGCTTGAATTTCTCAGCGGGGCAAAGGATGTTTTTCCTGCCTGCGACCAGGAGCTTTCCATGCGGGTATGTGAAATTTTTTCCGAAGCGGGAGCCGTGTCCCCGTCAGCGGCGGTATTTTTTGACGGTGACGGCAGACTGTACATAGAATGCTTTTGCCGGGGAAACTTAAATATATCGAACAGGAAGCTGACGGAAAAGCTTTCCGTCATTTCCGAACGGGAGCTTGATCTTCCGGAGGTCTTTTCCGCAGACAATACAAAGCACCTCTGCTTTCATGAGCTGACCGTTTTCAGCGCCGAGATAGGACAGGCAAGCGTAAACGGCAGAGAGGACACCAGCGGCGACTCGGGGATCGTCTTTAACGACGGCTTCGGAAATGTGGCGGTGCTCATTTCGGACGGCATGGGAAGCGGCGCCAGAGCTGCGGTGGAAAGCTGCATGACGGTGTCCCTTATGACGAAAATAATGCGTGCGGGTCTGGGAGCGGAAACAGCTGTGCGTCTGATAAATCTTATGCTGATGGCAAAATCTCCCGAGGAGTGCTTTTCCACCGTCGACCTTATGACGGTAAATCTTTTTACCGGAAAGACCGAGCTGCTCAAGCTTGGAGCAGCTCAGTCCTTTATAAAAACAGGGGGCACTGTAAAGACCGTAGAGGGACGCTCCACTCCGGTGGGGATCGTCAGCTCTGTGGAGATAAGCCGCTTCGGAGCAAGACTTTCTGACGGTGACGAGATCGTCATGATGACCGACGGCATCTGTGAAGATATTTTTCCCCATGTCCGTGAGCTTATGCTAAGTGTGGGAGTCACCGCTCAGGACTGTGCGGAACGTGTGATCGCCGCCGCAGAAAAGGAAAAAGAAACCAGTCCCTACAGGCAGGACGACAAGACGGTATATGTTGTTAAAATTCACAAAATTTGACGCCGTCTCCCCATTTTGATATTGTAGATATTGCACATTTGATTACAGATACTTACAATTTTGCCTATAAATGTTTGTTCTGTCTTTTAGTGGAATCAATTCTGCCAAAATTTTTGTAGATAATATACAAAAATGATATAATGTTTACGTGAACATTAGAGAAATTGGCTAAAATACCTTGCAAAACCATACATAATCTGTTAAAATTATGATTATAAAGAAGTATCTTTGGTTAAGGAGTTTTTCTATATGGCAAACAAGGATAAAATTTTCCCGCAGGGTTATGAATTCCCCCTTCATGTGTTCCATGAGGGTACAAACTATGCCGCCTATGAGTTCTTTGGCGCTCATAAAGGGGTAAAGGACGGAAAAGAAGGTGTATTTTTCAGGGTCTGGGCGCCCCATGCAAAGTCAGTCTCGCTGGTGGGCGACTTCAACGACTGGGATCACAGCAGAAATCCCATGGAGCAGCTTGCTGACGAAACTATCTGGGAAACCTTCCTCCCGGGAGTAGAGAGGTATTTTACTTATAAGTACAGTATTGAGACTCCCTACAGAAGCACTGTCATGAAAGCCGATCCCTTCGGCACACATATGGAAACAAGACCTAATACCGCTACAAAATATTTTGATATCAATGAATATAAGTGGAATGACGCAAAATGGTACAAGACAAGAGATTCCAAGAATATCTACAAGAGTCCTATGAATATCTATGAGGCGCATCTGGGCTCCTGGAGAACATACGAGAACGGCAAGCCCTTCAACTATGTGAAGTTTGCCGAGGAGATGATTCCCTATCTTCAGGATATGGGGTATACCCACCTTGAGCTTATGCCTCTGGCTGAGTATCCCTTTGACGGCTCATGGGGATATCAGATAATCGGTTACTATGCTCCTACCTCCCGATACGGAACGCCCGAGGATCTTATGAAGATGATAGATATGTTCCATCAGGCAGGGATAGGCGTTATCCTTGACTGGGTGCCTGCTCACTTCCCCAAGGATCAGGCAGGTCTGTTCGAGTTCGACGGCGACTGCTGCTATGAGTACACCGATCCCCTTAAAAAGGAGCACGCTTCCTGGGGCACCAGAGTGTTTGACTTCGGCAGACCCGAGGTGCAGTCCTTCCTTATTTCAAACGCTATCTACTGGATAGAAAAATTCCATGTTGACGGTCTCCGCGTTGATGCGGTGGCGTCCATGCTTTACCTTGACTACGACCGCAGAGAGTGGCGTCCCAACAGAGACGGCGGCAACGAAAACTACGAGGCTATCGACTTCTTAAGGAAGCTCAACACCGCTGTTTTCGGAAGATGCGGAAATATCCTTATGATCGCCGAGGAGTCCACTGCATGGCCTATGGTAACAAAGCCTGCAGACGTTGGCGGTCTGGGCTTCAACTTCAAATGGAACATGGGCTGGATGAACGATATGATGGATTATATGAGAATGGATCCTATCTTCCGTGCAAACAACCATGGCAAGCTGACCTTCTCATTCTTCTACAGCTTCAGCGAGAACTTTATACTGCCTATCTCCCATGACGAGGTGGTACACGGAAAGGCATCGCTGTTCAATAAAATGAGCGGACGCTCCATGGAGGAGAAGTTTGCCTCCCTCCGTGCTTTCCTTGCTTACATGATGGCTCACCCCGGAAAGAAGCTCAACTTCATGGGCACTGAGTTCGGTCAGGTCATCGAATGGAACTTCAAGCAGGGTCTTGACTGGCTGCTGCTTGATTACGAAACTCACAGACAAACACAGGATTATGTAAGAGATCTTAACAAATTCTATCTCGCAAGCTCTCCTCTGTGGGAGCAGGACGAGTCCTGGGAGGGCTTCTCCTGGATATGCCATGACGACTATATGCAGAGCATCATTTCCTTCCGCCGTATCGACAGCGACGGAAATGAGATAATCGTTGTGTGCAACTTCGTCCCTGTTGCAAGAGATAATTACAGGATAGGCGTCCCATATGAGGGCGTGTACGAGCAGGTTCTTTCTACAGATGACCTGAAATACGGAGGCAGCGGTCTTATCCAGAACGGAAAGGTCAAGTCCGAGGATTATGCAATGCACGGATACGATCAGTCCATTACCTTTGATATCCCGCCCATGAGCGCTCTGTACTTCAAGTGTACACCGAAGAAAAAACGTACTCCAAAGGAAAAACCCGAGACGGCAGCCGCTGCCGCAGGTACTGAGAAGGGGGCGAAGACAAAAGGAACTGCAAAGTCCGCTGCAGGAAAGAAGACCGCATCAGGCGCAAAGAAGACTGCATCAGGCACGAAAAAAGCTGCACCCGGCGGAAAAAAGTCAGCAGCAGGCGGAAATAAAACTAAGGGCAAATAATTCCCGTAATATTTAGGAGGATATTCAGAATGTATACAACAAAAAAAGAATGTGTTGCAATGCTGCTTGCAGGCGGACAGGGAAGCCGTCTGTACGCTCTGACCCGTGACATGGCTAAGCCTGCCGTTCCCTACGGCGGAAAGTACAGGATCATTGACTTCCCTCTCTCGAACTGCGTAAACTCGGGCATAGACACTGTCGGCGTTCTTACACAGTATCAGCCGCTGGTGCTGCACGATTATATAGGTACAGGTCAGCCCTGGGATCTTGACAAGCTCAACGGCGGCGCTCACTGTCTCCCTCCTTACCAGACAGCTCTCGGCGCTGAGTGGTACAAGGGTACTGCAAATGCTATTTACCAGAATATCGCTTTCGTTGACCGTTATGATCCTGAGTATGTTATCATCCTTTCGGGAGACCATATCTATAAGATGGACTACAACGCAATGCTTGATTTCCACAAGGAAAAGAAGGCGGACGCTACCATCGCAGTTCTGGACGTTTCTCTTGAGGAAGCGTCACGCTTCGGTATCATGACTGCTGATGCAAACGGCTTCATCACCGAGTTTGAGGAAAAGCCCAAGCAGCCTAAATCAACACTGGCTTCAATGGGTATATACATCTTCACATGGAAAAAGCTGAGACAGTATCTCATCGACAATGAAAATGATGAGACCGCGTCCAAGGACTTCGGCAAGAATATCATTCCCGATATGCTTGCAAACAAGGAAGTCATGGTGGCGTATCCATTTGATGGCTACTGGAAGGACGTTGGAACTCTCGATTCCCTCTGGGAAGCAAATATGGATCTTCTCAATCCGAATATCCCTATCGACCTTTACGATCCTGACTGGAAGATGTACTCCAGAAATCCTGTTATGCCTCCTCAGTATATCGGCGCGGACGCTGTTGTGGAGAACTCCATGGTAACAGACGGCTGTATCATCAACGGTACTGTTGACTTCTCAGTTATCTATGAGGGAGTTACCATCGAGGCAGGAGCTACTGTTACAGATTCCATAGTTATGCCCGGTTCCGTTATCAAGTCCGGAGCTATTGTTGAATATGCTATCGTTGGCGAAAACTGCGTAGTTGAATCAGGCGCTCAGATAGGCGCACGTCCCGAGACTATCGAAAACAGGGACGACTGGGGCATCGCTGTAGTAGGTCACGGCATCAAAATATCCGAAAATGCAAAGGTTCTTCCGAAGCAGATCATTTCGGAAGATATGTAAGGAGGAACTGAATTATGAGCAGCAACAAAAAAGTATTAGGTCTGATCTTTTCAAATATGCATGAGGAAACTCTTTCCGATATGACCAAGGAAAGAACCATGGGTTCAGTCCTTTTCGGAGGACGCTACCGTCTTATCG
>JAFLUI010000072.1 GCA_022508825.1 Oscillospiraceae bacterium | reverse complement strand
AACCCCTGACCCCCACACTGCCAGTGTGATGCGCTCCCAACTGCGCTAATGCCCCATATACGCTGGTGCGGGTGACAGGACTTGAACCTGCACGTCGGTGACACCAGATCCTAAGTCTGGCGCGTCTGCCAATTCCGCCACACCCGCAGACTATGTTTCAATTATACAGTCTTTGAGCGGATTTGTCAAGCAGCGCCGAAAAAATAATATTTAATAAACCTTAAAAAAGATATTGACAATTTTCGTCAGGGCTGTTATAATAAATATCGGCTATAATGCTTTAAAAATTCAGAAAAGGGGTAATAAAAATGCAGTATGAGATCAAGGGTACGCCATTTCCGGTAGTAGTGTGCAGACTCGGAGCAAACGAAACTATCTGCTGTCAGAAGGGCGGTATGTCGTGGATGTCTCCTAATATGCAGATGTCCACAAACGCAGGCGGAGGAATAGGAAAGGCGCTTTCCCGCGCATTTTCAGGCGAATCCATTTTCCAGAATAAGTATACAGCTGCAGGCGGCATAGGCGAGATCGCTTTTGCAGCGTCTGTACCGGGAAACATCCTCCCTATTGAAATTTCCGCGTCAAAAACCATTGTAGCACAGAAGTCCGCTTACCTTGCTTCGGAGGAATCAGTTGATCTCAGTATCTTCTTCCAGAAGAAGTTAGGAGCAGGATTTTTCGGCGGAGAAGGCTTCATCATGCAGAAGCTCAGCGGTCAGGGTATGGCTTTTCTCGAGATAGACGGCAGCGTAGTTGAATACGACCTCGCAGCAAATGAGTCCATACTTGTTGACACAGGCTATCTTGCCGCTATGGACGCTACCTGCTCGATCGATATTGAAACCGTAAAGGGTATCGGAAACGCACTGTTCGGCGGAGAGGGATTTTTCAACACAAGAGTAAGCGGTCCCGGTCACATCTGGCTCCAGACAATGCCTGTTTCCGCACTTGCAGGGTCTATACGTCCCTACATACCTACAGGAAACTAATACAGGGAATCCTCTGCGGGCATATTCTAACCCACCGTTAATAAACACAAATGCTTTAGTATTTACAGTCCTCTGCGGGAGCGATATACTAAAGCATTTTTCTTTTTAATTCTGAAAATAAACCTTGTACCATACAAGGAAAATAAATACCGTCCAGATCTTTCTGCTGTTGTCCGCCTTGCCGTCCCTGTGGTCGTCAAGAAGCTTTATAAGCAGCTCCGTATTGAAAAAATGCTCTGCGGCAGGAGAGGTAAAATGCTCCTTTATTATGCCGTAGTATTTTTCCTCTTTGAGCCACACTCTTATAGGCACAGGAAATCCCAGCTTCTTTTTATTTGCTGTCTGGGGGGGCGCCGCTCTGAGAGCTGCTTTCCTCATAGCGAACTTGGTGTTCTCGTCAGTGACACGGTATTTTGTGGGGATCCTCTCCGCCACCGCCATGACCTCCTTGTCAAGAAACGGTACCCGCAGCTCCAGACTGTTCGCCATGGACATTTTGTCCGCTTTCAGCAGTATATCCCCCGTCATCCAGAGGTGGAGGTCAAGATACTGCATTTTTGTGACAGCATCTGCGTCCTTTACCTTATCATAAAAGGGCTTGGTTATCTCCATAGCGTCGGGAGCGTCCGTCTTTATTTTCAGCAGCTCCTTCCGCTCTTTTTCGCTGAACATATATGCATTTCCTATGAAGCGTTCCTCTAAGTCCTTTCCCCTGCGGACAAGGAAATTCACTCCCCTTTTTGCAGGAAGCTTTGCAGCCACTGCGCCTATCCCCCTGCGTATGGGACGGGGAATCGCATTATATGCAGGCACCGACATAGGCTCCTTGTAGATGTTATACCCGCCGAAAATTTCGTCCGCGCCCTCTCCCGAAAGCACCACCTTCACATACTCGGACGCCTTTTTGCAGACGAAATACAGCGCAATGCAGGAGGGGTCTGCAAGGGGTTCGTCCATGTGATACTGTATCCTTTCGATGTTGTCCCAGTATTCCTCGGGCGTGATGACCTTGCTGATATTTTCCTTGTTTATATATTTGGAAAACTCCTTAGCCCAGCCTATCTCATTGTATTTTTCGTCCTCGCCGAAGCCAACGGTAAAGGTCTTGTCGACGTTGGCAACAGACGCCACATAGCTTGAATCCACGCCGCTGGAAAGGAAGCTTCCCACCTCAACATCGGAAATTTTATGAGCCTCCACCGAATTTTTGAACACATCGGAAATTTCGTCCACCCATTTATCCAGATCGGGAGTGTCGTCCGGCTTGAACTCAATATCCCAGTAACGGTTTACGGTCAGCCTGCCGTCAGCATATCTGAAATAATGGGCAGGAAGAAGCTTGAAAACGTCCTTGAAAAAGGTCTTTTCCGTGGGTGAATACTGAAAGGTCAGATAGTTTTCCAGAGCCGCTTCGTTAAGCTCCTTTTTGAAGTCTGGGTGGACAAGGAATGCCTTTATCTCCGAGCCAAACATAAAGGTGTCCCCCATCGCCGCATAGTAAAGAGGCTTGATGCCGAAGAAATCCCGGGCGCCGAAAAGCTCTTTTTTAACGGTGTCCCAGATCACAAAAGCAAACATTCCCCGGAGCTTTCCAAGAAGCTTTTCTCCGTACTCCTCATAGCCGTGGAGCAGGACTTCCGAGTCCGTATTTGTTCTGAACTTGTGTCCTGCATCGACAAGCTCTTTGCGTATGGACTGATAATTGTATATCTCCCCGTTGAAAAGAAGCACCTTGGTGTTGTCCTCGTTGTATATGGGCTGATCTCCCGATGAAGTTATATCAATAATGCTCAGTCTGCGGAAGCCGAGAGCGATGTCCCCGTCCAGATGCTTTCCTCCCGAATCGGGACCCCTGTGTCTGATCTTTTCCATCATTGCTTCAATTACTTTATTTGAATCGTTCTGTGTATTTGTAAAGCCCACAAAGCCGCACATAAAAACCCTCCGTTAACAGTCTTTAAATTAAGTATACTATTACATTATACATTATTATTCCGTATTTTGCAATAGGCGGGTAAAATTATAACAGAAAAATCCGGTCTTAAACCGTCATTGCTTAAGACCGGAATTATTTTATTGACAGACCTTGGTCAACCTTGTTATTTTGTGACCATAGCAAGGGTGTCTCTTGCAATAAGAAGCTCCTCGTTTGTGGGTACTACCCAGACCTCAACCTTGGAGTCGGGAGCGGAAATTTTCTTGAGCTCCCCCTGAACGGTCTTGTTAAGCTCGGTGTCAAGCTTGATGCCGAAGAACTCCATATCCTTGCAGGCGCCCTCGCGGACTTCAACAGCGTTCTCGCCGATACCGCCTGTAAAGAGGATAGCATCCATACCGTTCATAGCAGCAGCGTAAGCGCCGATGTACTTCTTGATCTGGTACTGGAGCATTTCGGAAGCAAGCTTAGCGCGCTTGTCGCCCTTTGCAGCAGCAGCGCCGATGTCACGGTTGTCGCTGGAGATGCCGGACACGCCAAGGAATCCGGACTTTTTATTCATGTAGTCGCTCATTTCAGCGGGGCTGAAATTATGCTTGGAAGCTACAAAAGTAACAGCGGAGGGGTCAACAGAGCCTGTACGTGTTCCCATGAGGACGCCGTCCAAAGGAGTGAAGCCCATGGATGTATCAACGGACTTTCCGCCGTCAACAGCAGTGATGGAGGAGCCGTTTCCAAGGTGACAGGAAACGATTTTCAGATCCTTGATATCCTTGCCCATTGCCTTTGCAAGAGCGGAGGAAACAAATCTGTGTGAGGTGCCGTGGAAGCCGTATTTTCTTACGTGATACTTTTCATAGTCCTCATAAGGCAGACCGAACATGAAAGCCTTTTCGGGCATGGTCTGGTGGAAAGCGGTGTCGAATACGACTACCTGAGGAACGTTTGCGGGGAGTACCTTCTTGCAAGCCCAGAGAGCAAGAGCATGGGGGTGGTTGTGAACGGGAGCAAGCTCCTGCAGGTCGTCTATCTGCTGGATGACCTCGTCTGTAACAAGAGTGGTCTTGTCGAAGATCTCAGCGCCCTGTACTATTCTGTGTCCGACAGCGGAGATCTCGTCCATAGACTTGATAACGGAAGCGTCTCCTGTTGTAAGTACGTTTACGAGCTTTTCAAAAGCCTCGGTATGTGTGGGGAAATCGCAGTCCTCGTCAACGGATCTGCCGTCGAAAGTCTTATGGACGATGTGACCGCCGATGCCGATTCTGTCACAGTTGCCCTTTGCGATAACGCTTTCGTCGTCCATATTGAGAAGCTGATACTTCAATGAGGAGCTTCCTGCGTTTACTACGAGAATAATCATTTAACTTCAGACCTTTCTTTAAAAACTAAAAATTAACATCAATATTTTAGCACTTTTCCCAAAAAAAATCAAGGGGGAATTATTAAAATTTGTTATATATTTTTTCAAGGCAGTCCCCTGATGTTGACATTTTAATGGTAAAATGATATAATATAGTCAGTAAAAGATATAGTCTGTTTGTCCGTGTCACATAAAGTGAAGGAGATGATAGAATGTGTGTATATAAATTTGAAGAGATCGTTGAAAAGGTACGCCCCATTGCAGAGCAGTACAAAATAAACAGCGTTTGGCTGTTTGGCTCATACGCAAGAGGAGATGCTACCGAAGAAAGTGATATTGATATAATAGTCGGAGAGGGAGACTATGATGGATGGAAAATTGGCGGACTTTATGAGGATCTGAGAGAAGCTTTTCAGAAAGACATCGACCTTATCACAGAAGCACAAATCAGCAGAAGCCGTAACGATCCTCTGCACAAAAGATTTGTAGAAGAAGTTGAATTGGACAGGAAAGTGATATATTAATGATATCATCAAAAGAACGAGATAAAAATATAATTGCTCAAATTTTAGAATATTGTAATCATATCGATGAATGTTTTTTGCAATTTGGAAATAACTATAAAAAATATTTATCCAATGTGGTATTTCGTGATGCATTAAGTATGCCGTTATTTCAGATTCAGGAATTGTCGTTGCATCTCTCAGACGAATTCAAGGAAAAGTACAAAAATGAAATTCCTTGGCAAAAACTTCGTGGAATGAGAAATCTCTTTGCTCATGATTACTTTAATATGGACATTGAAACAATTTGGAAAACTGCCACCAAAGACATCCCCATACTCCGGAAATTCTGCGAAGAACAGTTCAAAGCTTTTGAAAAAACTGACGACTAATACCGTCCTTAACAGCAGGGGCGGTATTTTCTTATTCCCCCTCTTGCTTTTTCATGAAATTTACTGTATAATTATATAGATATGGAAAACACTTGGAGAAAATTTTATGGACTGCATTTACATCGGCAATGTTAAAATAGAAAAGACCGCTGCCCTTGCTCCCATGGCGTCCGTTGCGGACAGAGCCTACCGTACTCTCTGCAAGGAAAACGGTGCGGCTTACATGATCTCGGAGATGATCTCCGCAAAGGGACTCTGCTACTCCGACAGAAAGACTGAGGAGCTTTGCACCGTCCTTGACAGCGAGCGTCCCTACGCTCTCCAGCTTTTCGGGGACGAGCCTGAGTTTGTCGCAGAGGCTGCAAAGCGGCTCATGGAATACCGTCCCGACATCATCGACATAAACATGGGGTGTCCCGTTCCCAAGATAGCGGGAAACGGCGCAGGGTCTGCGCTTATGAAGGACCCATCCCTTGCGGCGGAGATAGTGTCTGCAGCGGCAAAGGCTGTCCCCGTTCCCGTGACCGTGAAAATTCGCAAGGGCTGGGACGAGCAGAGCGTCAATGCTGTGGAGTTCGCAAGGCTCATGGAGCAGTCGGGAGCAGCAGCAGTCACCGTCCATGGCAGGACGAAAAATCAGATGTACCATGGGAAAGCCGACTGGGACATTATCCGCAAAGTCAAGGAGGCGGTCAGCATCCCAGTCATAGGAAACGGGGACGTTACCTCTCCCGAGACTGCGAAAAAGATGTATAAAGACACCGGCTGCGATCTGGTCATGATAGGCAGAGGAAGCTACGGCAGACCATGGGTATTTTCTCAGATAAAAAAATATCTTGAAACGGGAGAGCTCCTACCCGAGCCCGATCTGGACACCCGTCTTGAAATTATGTGCAGACAGGTGGAGCTTGCTGTGGAGTACAAGGGCGAGCGCATCGGTATGAGCGAAGCCCGCCGTCAGTGCGCTTATTATCTTAAGGGTATGCCGGGAGCGGCGGCTCTGAGAAACAAATGCGGAAAGTTAAGCAGCATAGCCGATCTTCGGGAACTGTGCAAAGAAGTTATGGAGGCTGTCAAAGATGGAGATAATTATTGATAATGCTGTACCCGATGATATCCCGGAGATAGCTGCAATAGAAGCTGAGTCTTTTTCCGACCCGTGGAGGTCAGAACTGTTCATGTCGGAGCTTTCCCGTGACATGGGAATCTTTCTCACGGCAAAGAAAGACAGGGAAATTGTCGGATATATAATCGGTACCGAAGACGGCTGCTCCGCTTTTATTGACAACATTGCGACAAAAAAATCTGCAAGACGTGAGGGCGTTGGAACTGCGCTTATGGCATATTTCCTGCTGGGTCTTCCAAAAACCGTAGAAAGCGTCTCATTGGAGGTAAGAGAGTCCAATATACCTGCTCAGGGACTGTATTCAAAATTTGGTTTCAAGGAAGCCGGTATAAGAAAAGATCTTTATGCTTCGCCGAGGGAAAACGGCATAGTTATGATAATGGATCTGGAAAGGAAAAAAGGGTCAGAGACAATAGAAAAAATGGACGACTTCTTCGCTGCCCGTGTTGATGGTTACGACGAGCATATGCTGACCGAAGTTGAGGGTTGCAGGGAAGCCTATGCAGAGATGGCAAAGCTTGTGCCGTCAGACACCAAAAGTCTCCTTGACCTTGGCTGCGGAACGGGTCTTGAATTAGAGGGTATTTTTGAACGTCTCCCCCATATTTCTGTGACGGGCATCGACCTTACAAAGGAAATGCTGGACAGGCTTTCCGCAAAATACCCGGACAAAAATATCACCCTTATAAACGGGGATTATTTCAAGACCGATTTTGGGCAGAATTGCTTTGATACGGCGATATCCTTTGAGACCATGCACCATTTCAGCCACGAAATGAAGATCGGTCTGTACAAAAAAATTTACCAAGCACTGAGAGAAGACGGTGTTTACATCGAATGTGATTACATGGTGGAAACACAGGAAGAAGAGGATCACTGGTACGCTGAAAACGCCCGTATGCGTGGTGAAATGGGTATCCCCGAAAATGAATTTTATCATTATGACACCCCCTGCACTATAGAAAATCAGATAAAATTTTTTCTTGCCGCAGGATTTGCAAAGGCGGAAAAGGTCTTTCAGATGGAGGGTACAGTCATCATTATTGCCTATAAAAATAAAGGAGACCAATAAATGAAAATTCTTGCAATAGAAAGCTCCTGCGACGAGACCGCCGCCGCTGTTGTGGAGGACGGCAAAACAGTCCGCTCCAACATAATAGCCTCCCAGATAGAGGAGCATAAAAAGTTCGGAGGGGTAGTGCCTGAGATCGCCTCCCGCAGACACTGCGAAAACATCCTTGATGTTGTTACCCGGGCTCTGGACGGTGCAGGCTGCACTCTGGACGACATCGACGCATTTGCTGTCACCTACGCTCCCGGACTTATCGGCGCGCTCCTTGTTGGGACGAGCTTTGCCAAGGGTCTTGCAATGGCGACAGGAAAGCCTCTTGTCCCAGTCCACCACATTGCGGGACACATCGCTGCCAATTATCTTACGGACAGCTCTCTGAAGCCTCCCTATCTTTGTCTTGTTGCAAGCGGGGGACACTCCCACATTATCGAGGTGCTTGACTACACAAAATATCATGTCATCGGACGCACCCGTGACGACGCCGCCGGAGAGGCTTTCGACAAGGCTGCCCGGGTGCTTGGCTTCCCATACCCCGGCGGTGTCCACATCGACAAGGCGGCACGACAGGGAGACCCCGACGCATACACCCTCCCACGTCCGAAAATTACCGGAAGCGAATTTGACTTTTCCTTCTCGGGACTTAAAACGGCGGTAATAAATATCGTCCACAACGCAGACCAGAAGGGTGAGGAGATAAACAAAAACGATCTGGCGGCGTCCTTTCAGAAAACGGTGTCGGAAATTCTTGTGAGCCGCACCATAGCCGCCGCAAAGGAGTACGGCTACAAGACCGTAGCTCTTGCGGGAGGAGTTTCCGCAAATTCATCGGTGCGGGGACTTCTTGAAAGTGAGTGCGGGAAAAACGGTTTCAGATTGTATATGCCCACTCTTGATCTCTGCGGAGACAATGCGGCAATGATTGGCTGTCAGGCGTATTATGACTATCTTGCAGGCAGACGGGCGGATGAGAGTCTTAATGCAGCGGCGACGCTCTCGCTGGACGATATTGCGGTGTGAAATATGAGACTTATCAATTATGATTTTTACGATATGTATGCGCTTATAACATTTTTCCGCAGTAATCCGGCAAAAGCGGAGTACCTGCCTGCCATTGAAAAAATAACCCGGCACCTTGATTCTGAACCGTCCCAAAACGGTATTGAACTGAATACTATAAGAAAAATTTTAAAGCCATACACATCAGCGCAGGACGAACAATTATCATGGGTCTTTACCGAAAATAAATATACCGCAAATATATTTATTATCAAAAATGAAGCCTGTTATATGATAATGTCAGCTATATTCAAAGAGCTGCTTTTGTATCTTGGAAATGATCCTGAACGGGTCTATCTGCTGTGTGATGCCTCTCATAATATCCCCCTGCTGCTTATTGATGAAAAGCGTCCCGAAAAGGTAATTACCTCTATGATAAAGGAATACAGAAAACGTTATAATTCTGAATTCCTTTATGAGGAATTGAAGCAGCACAATTTTAACTGACATCGGCAGAAAACGTAAGATCTTGGATTTGAAAACCAGAGAAAAAAATAATAAAAAGGATTGATTTTATGACCAGCAAACAAAGAGCATTTTTAAAAAGTATTGCAATGAAAGAGGACACCATTCTGCAGGTTGGCAAAAACGGCATAATAGACACCCTTGTGGTGCAGGTGTCGGACGCTCTGAAAGCGCGGGAGCTTATCAAAATGAAGGTGCAGGACAACTGTATGCTCTCCCCGGCGGAAGCGGCAAACGAGCTTGCGGAGAAAACAAAGTCCGAGGTTGTTCAGGTCATCGGAAGCAAGTTTGTGCTTTTCAAAAGGAATCCCCAGAATCCGAAAATAGACCTGAAAGCGGCAAGGTGATGCGCAGGGCGGTTTTCGGCGGAAGCTTCGACCCTGTCCACAACGGACACGTCAATCTTGTGAAGCAGATTTATGAAGCTGTCCCCCTTGATGAAATAATAATTATGCCCGCCCATGTTTCTCCGTTCAAACAGGACAGCGTCCCTGCCTCTGAGATCCAGCGTCTTGAAATGTGTCGTCTTGCCTTTAATGACATTCCCTATGTGACTGTCAGCGACTACGAGATATCCCGTCCCGAAGTCAGCTATACCGTCAATACTATCAGGCACCTGTGGGAAATTTACCCGGGAGATGAGCTTTTCTTCATCATGGGAAGCGATATGCTGATGTCCTTTGAAAAGTGGTACAGATATGAAGAGATACTCTCCATGTGCACTATTATTGCAGCGTCCCGTGAAGACGGCGAAAAGGACATGGATATCCTTAAAAAACAGGCGGCGGCTCTCGAAAAATATGGCAGGGTGATGGTAGTATCCACGGGGGTATATGTGATGTCCTCCACAGAAATAAGGGAAAAATTAAAAAATTCTTCGGATATATCTTGCTATGTTCCCGAAAATGTAGTAAAATATATATTGGACAACCGTTTATATATGGAAAAATAAAATGGAGGGATAGTATGTATTCCGCTGAGGAGATCATAGATATTCTTGACATAAGGCTTTCCAGGAAGCGCTATCAGCACAGTCTTAATGTAGCAGAGGAAGCAGGCAGGCTGGCGGAACATTATAATTATCCCGACACCGAAAAGGCGTACATTGCAGGACTTCTCCACGACATCTGCAAGGAGCTTTCCAAGGAGGAGCAGTTTGAAATGGTGTCCTCCTCGGATATGGACGTCACCGATGTGGAGCTTGTTACTCCTCCTCTTTTTCATGCAATAGCAGGGGCTTATTACTCGGAGCAGGTGCTGCATATCAGGGACGAAGACATCCTGAACGCCATACGCTATCATACCGTAGGACGGGCAGGCATGAGCCGTCTGGAGGAGATCATCTACATCGCCGACCTTATCTCCGAGGACAGGAACTACAAGGACGTGAACAAGATGCGGAAGTATGCCTATCAGAGCATCGAAAAGGCAATGCTGGAGGCTCTGAAATTTTCTGTTGCCGACGTTGTGGGAAAAGGCTCCATGATTCCCCGTCACACTATCGAAGCATATAATCATTATATTCAGATAAAGAAAAAGAAGGCTGAGCCTTCACCCATTCCGCTGCAGGCTTTAGCTGTAAAGGGTAAAATATAACACGACCGCTTGATATTGAAAGGATGGTACTATGACAAGCAAAGAGCTTCTTGCCGCCGCTGTAAAGATACTTGACGGCAAAAAAGCGGAGGATATCCGCGTAATTGAAATAGGCGACCTTACCATAATCGCTGATTATTTTGTAATAGCAAACGGAATTTCATCCACACATACAAGGTCTCTTGCAGACGAGGTGGAATTTCAGCTGAAGGAAAAAGGAGCCGAGCCAAGACAGATACAGGGAAACAACGGCTCAAACTGGATAATCCTTGACTACTCCGATATCGTGATACACATTTTCAACAAGGAAATGCGTGAGTTCTACAATCTGGAACGACTATGGAACGACGGCAAGCAGGAGGATATCTCAAAGTATTTAGATTAAACTTACAAATTATATAAAAGGAATGATAACAATGGAAAGATACGATTACGCTTCTGTGGAAAAGAAGTGGCAGGACTACTGGGAGGAGCACGGAACCTTCAAAGCAGAGACAGGCAGCAGCAAGCCTAAATTCTACGCTCTTGTTGAGTTCCCCTACCCATCAGGCGCAGGTATGCACGTCGGACACATCAAGGCTTATTCGGGACTTGAAGTGGTAAGCCGCAAAAGACGTCTGGAGGGCTATAACGTGCTTTTCCCCATAGGCTTTGACGCTTACGGTCTGCCTACGGAAAACACCGCCATGAAAACAGGCGTACATCCAAGAATAGTTACCGACAATAATATCAAGAAGTTCACAAACCAGCTCAAAAGAGTAGGATTTTCTTTCGACTGGTCAAGAGTTGTGGACACCACCGATGAAAACTACTACAAGTGGACTCAGTGGATATTCCTTAAAATGTTTGAAAAGGGTCTGGTTTTCAGAGATACCACCCTTGTAAACTACTGTCCGAGCTGTAAGGTAGTGCTTTCAAATGAGGACTCCCAGGGGGGCAAATGCGACATCTGTCACAGCGACATCGTCCAGAAGACCAAGGAGGTATGGTACCTCCGCATCACCGAGTACGCTGACAAGCTCCTGCAGGGTCTTGACGAGGTGGATTACCTCCCCAACATCCGTCTCCAGCAGGAAAACTGGATAGGCAAGTCCACAGGAGCATTCGTGAACTTCTCTATCAAGGAAAATGACGAGGTATTGCGTATTTACACCACCCGTCCCGACACTCTTTACGGCGTTACATTTATGGTAATCGCTCCCGAGCATCCCATTATTGAAAAGTACAGGGACTCCATCGCAAACATTGACGCGCTGGACGCTTACAAGGCAGAGTGTGCTAAGAAAAGCGAATTTGAGAGGACCCAGCTTGTCAAGGACAAGACAGGCGTCAAGATAGACGGTCTCACCGCTATAAATCCCGTTACAGGAAAGGAAGTCCCCGTCTACATTTCCGACTATGTTATGATGGGCTACGGTACGGGAGCTATCATGGCTGTTCCTGCTCACGACACCCGTGACTATGAATTTGCAAAGAAATTCGGCATAGACATCGTTGAGGTCATCAAGGGCGGAGACATCTCCAAGGAAGCCTATACAGGCGAGGGAGAGCTTGTAAATTCAGGAAGCCTCAACGGTATCTCAAATAAAAAGGAAGCCATCGAAAAGATGCTTGAGGTTCTTGAAGAAAAGGGATGCGGCGAAAAGGGCGTCCAGTACAAAATGAAGGACTGGGCTTTCAACCGCCAGAGATACTGGGGAGAGCCTATCCCAATCGTTCACTGTCCCAAGTGCGGTACCGTTGCCGTCCCCTATGAGGAGCTTCCCCTGAAGCTTCCCCCCGTTGAAAATTTCCAGCCCGGCTCGGACGGCGAAAGCCCTCTTGCAAAAATAGACTCCTTTGTAAACTGCAAGTGTCCCAAGTGCGGCGGCGACGCAAAGCGTGAGACCGACACCATGCCTCAGTGGGCAGGCTCGTCCTGGTACTTTCTCCGCTACTGCGACCCGAACAACAGCGAGGCATTCGCGTCACAGGAAGCCCTCAAATACTGGATGCCCGTTGACTGGTACAACGGCGGCATGGAGCACGTTACAAGGCACATGATATACTCCCGCTTCTGGCATCAGTTCCTGTACGATATGGGCGAGGTGCCAGTAAGGGAGCCTTACGCAAAGAGAACTGCTCAGGGACTTGTCCTGGGTCCTGACGGCGAAAAGATGAGCAAGTCCAAGGGCAATGTTGTCGACCCCAACGACGTTGTGGACGCTTACGGAGCAGACGTCCTGAGAGTGTACGTCCTCTTTATGGGAGACTACGAGCAGGCAGCTCCATGGAGTGAAAGCAGCATGAAGGGCTGCAAGCGCTTCCTTGACCGTATCTGGGCGCTGCAGGAGAAGCTTACAGACGGTGACGAGTACCGTCCCGAAATGACCTCCGCTATGCACAAGACCATCAAGAAGGTCACCGAGGACATCGAGGCAATGAAGTTCAACACTGCCATCGCCGCAATGATGACCCTTATCAATACCATCTACGACAGCGGAAGCATCAACAGGGCGGAGTACAAGTCACTGCTGACCATACTCAATCCATTTGCTCCCCATATCACCGAGGAAATCTACAAGAATAATTTTGATGCAGTCCTCAGTGAGCAGAAGTGGGTGTCCTATGACGAGGCTCTCTGCGTGGACAGCACCATAGAAGTAGCTGTACAGGTGAACGGTAAGATCAAGGCGAAAATAATGGTTCCCGCCGAAGCAGAGCAGCCCGAGGTGCTGGATATCGCCAAAAAGGATGCGGGCGTTGCAGCAGCAATAGAGGGCAAGAACGTTGTAAAGGAAATTTATGTAAAGGGACGTCTTGTAAATATTGTTGTAAAATAAGTGAAAATGTAAAGTTTTTTCGAAATTTTATCTATCCTGAACGAAAAAAGCCTTAAAACTTTGTACAGTTTTTTTTCGATAACTATTGACAAGTACAGTATCTGTGCGGTATAATAAAATAGTTACATCATGGGCAATACTGCGCAAAGATCATAAAAGTATTGCTTTTGTAAAAACCTCTGCCGCAGGGCAAAGGGAGGGAATAAAATGGCTGAAATTCGTGTAGGTAAAAACGAATCTCTGGATACCGCTCTCAAGCGTTTTAAAAGAAGCTGCGCCAAGGACGGCGTTATCGCTGAGGTTCGCAAAAGAGAACACTATGAGAAGCCTTCGGTAAAGCGTAAAAAGAAATCCGAGGCGGCTCGTAAGCGTAAGTATTAATTGGTTAATCATTAGCGCTTAATTTAAAAAGCGGGTGGAGTGCTTAAGCCATAAAGCGATGGCGGACTTATTATGTTTCCGTGTCGTTTTTTACCCTTACCGCAAAACTAACTTGCGGAATGGGTGAAGGCTCAGCCTTCCTCCCGCTTTTTGTGTGCAGTCATGCGATTTGCACATTTATTCAAAAATTTTACCAAAACACTTGCATTATCCAAAAATTTGTGGTAAAATATCTTTAGCGAAATTTAATCAAAAGGATGGTTTATTTATGATCACAGCAGGCGATTTCAGAAACGGCGTTACATTTGAGGAAGAGGGCAACGTTCTTCAGGTAGTTGAATTCCAGCACGTTAAGCCCGGTAAAGGCGCTGCTTTTGTAAGAACTAAGGTTAAGAACGTTATCACAGGCTCAGTAGTTGAAAAGAGCTACAACCCTTCCGCTAAGTTCCCTACAGCATTTGTAGAGAGGAAGGATATGCAGTATTCCTACACTGACGGCGACCTGTATTATTTTATGGATCCCGAAA
>JAFLUI010000071.1 GCA_022508825.1 Oscillospiraceae bacterium | reverse complement strand
TATTTTACCATATGGGGCTTTTTTGTACTGTCCGCACAATTTGGTTCAGTTCAATACAAAGGGGCGGTGTTTTTGTTTCCAAACTGTAACCGGTTGTAACCGAATTGTTCCTTGTCCCCGCACATATGTGGTGGTATAATTTACTTAGTACCACTATTATCATAAAGGAGCAGTCCCTATGAAACGAAAATTAATTGCACTGACAGCAATGATGTGTCTGATACTTTCCTCCTGCACAACAGAGGAGAATATCCCGCGGCAAACTACCTCAACCACTCCCCTGACCCTGACCGAATCCCTCACCGAGGAAATACCCTTTATCCCCACCCCCGACGAGGAAGAATCCACTCCCGGGATCATACTTGCATTGTATGACCCCTTTTCCGATGTCCCCAAGCCGGACGACACCACTTATAAGGAGCTTTCCGAGGCAGTGGAAGCTATCGCAGATGCAAGAGCCTTTCTTTATGCCAATCCCACCGCATTTTATATGGAGTCCGGATATTTCACCACTTACGCCGATACAAGCAATTCCCTTGAAAGCAGCGATGAAGATGAATATGCTTTCTGTCCTGTCAACCCCGGATTTGCTTCCACCGAGGATGAGCTTTTTGAGCGTCTGCGGGGACTTTTCACCGAAAATTACATATCCGATGATGAGATGAGAGAAGCGCTTTTTACCCCCTCGGTCTATGACGGTCAGCCAAGCTATAAAACTATAGACGGCACTTTATGTCTCAAATGCCAGTACAACGGAGTAATGGTATCGCTGTACACTAATGATATGACTGTCCTCTCACATGACGAAAACAGCGCAGAGGTAGTGGTTCTCGGATACGGCGCAGCCTACCCTCCCTATCATGTTTTTATGACGCTGAAAAAGTCTGAAAACGGCACATGGCGGCTTGACGCAGACGAATACAGGGAATATAACGAGACGGAAGCTCAGATTCTGTATAATATCGTCACCCTCAACGCCGATAAGCTCAACAGGATACTTGAAGGGGGCAGCGCTCCCGACGACCCGGCGGTAATAGAATCAGACGGAAATATCTACACCGAAACAGACCTTGACATGACCATTACAGAAATGAGAGACTTTTTTGTGGATATATTCTTTGACTACACCATTGATGATACCTCCGAGGGCTATGCGGTTTTGCTGGACAGCTCCCTGCTGCAAAAATGCCTGAACAAATACATATACGACGTCTATCTTGAGGAAGACGGAAAGCTGTTCCGCAAATCGGACGCTCCAAGATGGTACCTTCCCGAGCTGGAGCTGGATCCTTATGCTGCACCGGAAATGCAGGGCGGCGGGATCTTTACATGGAAGCAGCCATTCAGAACCGAAACGGGAGAGATACAGAACCTGAGCGTGACTGTCTTCTGCGAATACGCAGCGGATTCCTACGATTACAGCCATATCTATATAGGAAGCGCTCTGCCCATACTAAAGCATGAGGACTGATATCGGGCAGTATTGCCCTTGCCAAACTTCCAAAAGTATGATATAATAGTCCTATATTTTTCAAAAGGGACTGATATTTATGAGCGAAAAAGTCTTTAAAATACCCGAGTTTGAATATTTCGATATGGGGGGCAAATACAGCGGCTGCAAGCGGGGGACAAAGCAGGACGATTTCAATTTCCGCTTTACTCCCGGGGAAAAAATTGCAGCCCAGACATGGTACGGAATAAACTGCTTCGACAAGTCCGAGCCCGTGTCCGAGGCAGAGTTTGAAAAGACACGGGACGGCTATCACGCCGCCTGCGACTGGCTGGAGGAGCAGTTCAGAGTCTGGAACAAGGAGCATGAGCTTCTTTCCCCCGGAATGGGATACTGGAGCAAACCGGACGAAAACAATTAAACGAAAGGAAGTATGCGCAATGTCAAAGATAACAAACTGGGGAATCATGGCGACCGGAAAGATCGCCCACACCTTTGCAAAGGCAGTAAATTCAGTGGAGGACGCAAAGCTTTACGCCTGCGCTTCAAGGACTGTCCCAAAGGCGGAGGAGTTCGGCAAGCTGTACGGAGCAGAAAAGTCCTACGGCAGCTATGAGCAGCTTGCTGCCGATTCGAATGTGGACATCATCTACATCGCATCCCCTATGAGCTGTCATTACGAGAACGTGAAGCTCTGTTTCGAGCACGGGAAAAACGTCCTCTGCGAAAAAAGCATTACCCTGAACATCTCCCAGCTGGACGAGCTTATCTCCATTGCAAAGGAAAAAGACCTGTTTTTCATGGAAGCTATGTGGATGAAGTGTCTCCCTGCTTTTCTGAAAGCAAAGGAGTGGTTCACGTCCGGCAGGATAGGCGAGATAAAAGCCATCCGCGCGGATTTCTCCAATCCTGTGGAGTTCGATGCGAATGACAGGCTTTTCCGTCCCGACCTTGGCGGAGGGGCTCTCCTTGACCTTGGCGTTTACCCCATAAGTCTCATTACCGCATTTCTTGGCTTCGAGCCGGTAGAAATAAATTCCTCCGCAAATATAGGGGGTCTTGGCGTGGACATGGACGAAGCGGTCATTATGAAATACAAAAACGCATATGCAAGCTTTGTTGCGGGCTTTGACATCGAAAACGAAAACCGTGCTGTCATTGTAGGAGACAAGGGAAGGATAGCTTTTGACCCATGGTTCTTCTGCGCAAGCGTGGTCAGACTTTACGACAAGGACGGCAAGCTTGTGGAAGAAAGCGTCACTCCACATCTTTGCAACGGCTATGAATACGAGATAATGGAGTGTCAGAAGTGCATGGCAGATGGCTTGAAGGAAAGCCGTCTGAATCCGCTGTCCGAGACAAAAGCTATTATGAAGATCATGGACGGTCTGAGAAAGTCATGGGGATTTTCCTATGCAGAGGAAGGCTGATTTCGTCCCGCATTAAGAAAGTGAGGGTGACATGAAAAAATACATTATATGTATCGTGATACTCAGCGTATGTCTGGTGAGCGCATTAGCATTGGCAGTATATGTAGAAAATGATAGAAGAGATACTATAAGCCAACTGGAAAGGGAAATGCTGAGCCTCTATGACTGCAATGAATATCAGGCAGATATGTCAAATTACGTTATCGAACATTATGATGATATAGTTGCTTTCAGCAGCGAACTGACAGCGGATTTTGATTATGAGCATGACGATATAATATTAGATTATTACTATGACAAACATGAAGCTTTACTGGAGCTGCTGGATAAATACAATTTAACACACTTTTATGATGAAGACTATTCATATATTACAGTACTGAATGACAATACGGTTAAATTCTGGTATGGTACGCTCCAGTTTGATAATGATAATGGACCCGGTTTTGATTATGGTATTTTCAGCTTTTATGTTGCAAATGACAAAGCAGTAATAGAACCATATTTATTTGACCAGAATCATAAAGGCGTTTAACATACCAAAAATCTATACATCAGAAAGGAGACCGCTCCGCTCAGGAGCATTATGCTTTTATGAAAATAAGCAAAAAAGCAGCAGCGGTACTATTTATAATAGTATCCGCTCTGTGCTTTACGGGAATGAACTCCTGCGTAAGACTGTCCGGAGACCTTCCCTCGCTGCAGAAAGCCTTTTTCCGCAACTTCATAGCGGCTATCTTTGCGGCAATAATACTTGCAAAGGAGCACGCTCCCATAAAAATAAAAAAGGGCTGCGGACTCGCCATGCTCATGCGTGCAGTCTGCGGAACGGTGGGTGTGCTCTGCAACTTTTATGCTGTAGACCACCTTGCGCTTTCGGATGCGTCAATGCTCAACAAGCTGTCCCCCTTTTTCGCTGTGGTGTTTTCCATACTGATACTTAAAGAAAAGCTGAACCTGCCCCAAGCAGCAGCAATAGTCGCAGCATTTATAGGAAGCCTTTTTATCATACGTCCCACATTTGCAAATATGGAGTTTATCCCATCCATTATCGGCTTCACCGGAGGAATGGGCGCAGGAGCGGCATACACATTCGTCAGATACATGAAAACACGGGGGGAGAACAGCGCACTTATCGTGTTCTGCTTCTCTGTCTTTTCCTGCACTGTCACGCTGCCATTTATGATAATAGGATACGTCCCCATGAGCGCAAGACAGCTTCTGATACTTCTTTTAGCGGGTGTTTTCGCCGCAGGGGGACAGATAGCAATAACCGGCGCCTACTCCCTTGCCCCTGCCCGTGAAGTCTCGGTGTACGACTACTCCCAGGTAATTTTCTCGGCAATAACGGGGTACCTTTTGTTTGACCAGATACCCGTCCCGTTCAGCATTATCGGATATGTGATAATCATTTCCGCCGCTGTGTGGACATACTTCTACAACAATAAGCAGACTGCTTGACAAATAGCGGCAGCAGTGCTATAATAATGACGTTGATACGTGTCAATATTTTAAAATTGAATAACGGCTGCAGGTGTCCTTTATTCCGGTTTTTTCGGAAGGAAAGGGTGAAAAGGGAAACAGGTGCAAGTCCTGTACGAACTCGTCACCGTAATTATGGAACAAGGAAAGAATTATGTCACTGATAATATCGGGAAGACCTTTCTGAGTGTTGATATTCAAGTCGGGAGACCTGCCTGCGGTCGGTACAGAAATTATACTGCATATTTCATATGCTGCATAATTTCAATGCCGCGAGTAATCGGCAGTACATTAAACGGATGCAGAAAGGTCAAGGCTCAGCCTTGTCAGCCTTGCATACGTCTTTTTGTCATGCGCTTTTACTCATGTAAAGCGCATTTTTTATTGCCGCAGCTGCAATACTAAAGCAAATGAAAGGATAGTAAAAAATGAATCTGAAAAAAATCACCGCATTTATCTCCGCTGCCGCACTGGCGCTGTCATTGACAGCCTGCAGCAACGACCACTACACAAAGGACGGCGGAGAGATAACAACCGCCATCATCACAGAAGACGGCACCGTCATGGAAAACGGGGAGGTCAGGGACGCTCTTGACCCGGGTCTTATTGCCGACCGTGAGGGCGGAACGGTACAGGTGCCCGTTTCTATAAGCACCATAGTTTCAACAGCCCCCTCCATAACGGAAATTCTTGTTGGTCTGGGTCTTACAGAAAAAATAATCGCCGCAGACCTCTATTCATCGGACGTGACCGGCATAGACCCCTCCATCTGCACCATAGACTTTTACAATCTCAACATCGAGGAGCTTGCTGTCCTGTCCCCCGATGTTATCATAATAAGCGGTATGTCCATGGGCGGCGGCGACGACCCCTACACCGCTCTTAAGGACGCAGGGATAAATGTTATCTACGTCCCCACCTCCGATTCAATTGCATCAATAAAGCAGGATATTGAGTTTCTCGCAGCATATACAAAAACAGAAAAAAAGGGAGAGGCTCTTATAACGGACATCGACTCTGCCGTCAATGACATCTCCGCAAAGGCGAAGGAGGTCACCGTCAAAAAATCGGTGTATTTTGAGATAGGAGAGGCTCCCTATCTTTACAGCTGCGGCAGCGGGACGTTCATAAACGAGGCGATCACTCTTGCAGGAGGGGAAAATATCTACGCCTCCGAGACAGGCTGGCTGTCCAACTCGGAGGAAAGCGTCATTGCCGCTGACCCTGACGTGATAATCACAAACGTGTCCTACGACGGCTACGATTTCAATGAAATAAAGACCCGTCCCGGCTGGGAGAACATCACCGCCGTGAAAAACGGGGACGTGTACAAAGTCGATGCCAACACCACAGGACGTCCCTCACAGCATATCGTGGACGGACTGTATGAGATAGCAAGAGCCATCTATCCGGATATCTACTATATCAGCGAATAAAAATGAAAAAAACTAAAAGTATAATTACAGCGGTGATCGCCATCGCCGCATCATTGTCAGTCATAATACTTGGGATAGCCGCAGGAAGCGTTTTTGTCCCCCCTGCTCATGTCGTCCGCATTATAGGGAACACGCTTTTCGGCATCTCTGCAGAGGGAGTCCCGGAGCAGTACGTCAGCATAATCCGTGAGATACGCTTTCCAAGGGTCATCCTTGGATTTCTCACAGGAGCGGCTCTTTCGGTGTGCGGAGCGACAGTCCAGTCGGTATTAAAAAATCCGCTGGCATCCCCGTTTACTTTGGGGGTGTCAAGCGGAGCGTCTCTTGGCGCGGGAATAGTCATAGCCGCAGAGCTTACCTTTTTAGGGAGCTTTACGCTTCCTGCGGCGGGACTGGTCTTCGGCATCGGGACCATGTTCCTTATGGTGGCGTTTGCGTCAAAAATAGACCGTACCCTGCAGGGCAGTACCATTGTTCTGACGGGCATGGTGCTGTCCCTGTTCATAAACGGGATAGTCTCGGTGATGGCGAACGCCAAAAACGAAAAGTACAAGCAGATAATGAAATGGCAGACCGGAAGCTTTTCCGGCAGGAAGTGGGACTACACCGCCATGCTTGCCGTGGTGTTCATTGTATGCTTTATTTTCATGCTGACAAAAGCCCGGGACATGGACATCCTCACATTCGGGGACGAGCAGGCAAAGGGTGTGGGACTGAATGTGAAGTCGGCGAAGGTGTCCCTGCTCATCGCAGCAGCAGTGCTGTCCGGTACGGCGGTGTCCTTTGCGGGAGTGATAGGCTTTGTTGATCTGGTGTCCCCTCACATTGCAAGACGCATCTTCGGAGCGAAGCACAAAATGCTCCTGCCCATGTCAGCGGTCATCGGAGGTATTTTCATGGTGCTCTGCGACCTTGCGGCGAGGACTGTCATAACTCCCAACGAGCTTCCGGTAGGAGCGGTGACCTCACTTATAGGAGCGCCCTTTTTTGCGTGGGTATTCTTCAAACGCAAGGCGGAGCGTTAAGTAACGACATATTATCCCGCTTCTCCTATGACATCACTGAATAATCTGTCCATCACTTCATCAGTGACTTTAAAACTGTCTATATTCTCTTTTGCAGACTGCTCATTTTCAAAAACCCAGTTTGTCAGAAAGCATACAGTCCTGATACAGTTTTCCGCATACGCTTTAATTTCGGGACGGTCGTCCCTGTTTTCCAGTTCATACACGACATCATTTTCAAGTACGGGATTCCCGTAACACGTTACGTGTTCCCATCTGTCCAGATGATCGTCATACTGACAGACACCATTTGCATTATAGGATGCGATCCTGTAGTACTCATTCCCAAAACGTATCCACTTGAAATGGATATCCCACCTGTCAACGTGATATGTTTCCGAACAGTTATATGCGTTAAAAGCCTCAAAGGTCACATCCTCAATAGTAACCTCCTTTTCTCCATAGACTGCACCGGTATCCTGCTGTACTATATTCAGTTCAGGATCATCGGAATAATAGTCGGTGACGATCTCTCCTTCTTTTGAGCGGATAAACCTGTCTTTTTGCTCATCACTGATATCTCCTGCTTTGAGCCACCTTTTCTGGAAATCCTCTATATCCTCAGTGAAAAAACATACTACTCCACTGCATCCTGAAGGGAAAGTCTCATCGAAAAGTGTTATTTTATACATTATCAGACCTCCTGTTTTTCTTCCAATATGACTTTACAGATCAGCCTTTAAAAATTCCTCAAAGCTGTCAAAACGCTTGATCTTTCCACCGCCGTCCAGAACCCTTTGTACATAATCCGCCTCTATTTCCTTTGCCCTGTCAGACAAGCGGTTCAGTTCCGTGTGAGAATAGGCATCCAGTAAATCATATTTTTTCCCGCCGCACGCCATGGCGTCATCCAGTTCATTCTGCAAACACACCGCGGACAAAAATGCCAGAGCGTAATTGCCATTTTCACAGCAGACATATATTTTATTGAAGGTGGAGCTGATCTCCTCATACAACCCAGCCAGCCATTGAAAATCAGGATGAGCATTTTCGCTGATCGGCTTCTCTGATTCTGCTTCCCTGATCTGCAGATCAAGACCGGTATGATCCGCTGTTATTTTCAACAGCTCAAAGCAATGTTCTTTACAGGAAGCATTATCCGGGGACTGAATGACCCGGATATATTCATCTATAAAGTCTTTCGGTATATCCTGAAATTTGGTCTGCAGATCTTCAAGCTGTTTTTTCAGTCCGAAATGGAAATAGTCATGGTTATAAAGAGCGACGATATCCGCAAGGGTCATGATGATATACCCTGAGAATTTTCTGACAGACGACGTATCTGTATGGGCTTTCATTTCAGAATAGAGGTCACAGGCAAACGCAAATTTTTCCCCTATAATAGTCCTGATATGATCCGTATCTTTCAGATAGTTCTGCATTTTTATCTGCAGCTGACGGAATCTTTCCAGATCCTCATCTGAATTATAGTATAAAATACGCACATCACCGACACAGGGGAGCAGCACTTCCTTTAATGCGGCAATATTTTCTACCCTGTCCCATGTCATGGGAAATATATCATAACCAACACCGTTGATAATAAAGTCAACCGCCATTTCATATCCTCTGTCCGTTTTCGGGATATAGTAGCAGTCCACATCGGACATGGCATTTGCAGTACCATTGACATATGAGCCGTAGATCAGAACCATGCTGATATCATCGCGGTATTTTGTTTTGACCTTGTCCTCTATCCAACTGACAAGCTTGTCGTTAATGGGATTTTCGGTTTTCATGGATTGTCCTCCTGATAATATAACCTTCTATTCCGCCCTCGTCATTGATAACACACACTCAAGAGTTGTCATATATTCCAAGGGCAGCTCTTTCATTTCCTCCCCGTTTATCGGAACGGGAAAGTTAAAGACTATATTCTTGATCCAGCAGCCGTCTTTCCGCCTTTCGGGAAACAACTCTATCTTCTCTATGAAGGCTTTCATAAATTCCTTTTGCTCTGCTTCGGTTGCAGAGTTATAAATCTCATCGAATGCCAGTAAAAGCTGATAGATACTGTCACCTGAGATTTTTTCCTGCCGTATGCTCCTGATCTGCTCCTGAACATCAACGATCTGAATTTCTATCTCCTCAATTTTGCCGTACTGTTCATCATAACGACGCTGCAAGTCTGATTCTTTTCGGTCATAATGTGGATCATCAAAATCAAGACTGTCAAGCTGCTTTTCCAAACGCGATTTGACGTTCAGAGTTTTCCGAAGTTGGTCTTGTAATGCTTCAAGCTGCTTTTCCAATTCTTCGGTATCAACGGCAGTATTGATTTTCTCTTTGATTGCCTCCGAAAAACGCTGGTCTTTGACCATAGCTGAAATAATATCAGCTACCATCTGATTGAGTTCTGTTTGTTCAATATTAAGCCGGAAATTGCAGATGTGTCCAGTAGGTGTGACTGTGTTTTTGCAATAGTAATAGTATCTTGTTTTATTATCTTTGCTGTGAGCCTTGGAGATATTTCCGTACAGGCTTTTCCCACAGCAAGGACATTTCAGAATACCGGACAGAATATGTGCATGGTTGGGATCGTTTATTCTCTCCCGCTTAAATGAGCTGATCTTTCTTTTTTCCTGAGCAAGATTCCAATCTTCCTCCGAAATGATAGCCTCATGCTGTCCCTCATATACAGGGAATTCCGACTGTTCAACAATGTGCATTTCATTTCGTGTTCCAATCTTCTTTTCCATTTTTCTTCTGCCGTATGCAATTTTGCCCATATAAACAGGATTGTCCAGAACATCCTTTACAAAATTGGCAGAAAAATTGGGGGTAACACCATTCTGCCGCACCTTTTTTACATATCCATGATAATTCATGTATCTGGCTACACCGTTTATGCCGTCATTAGTATGAATATAGCGGTCATAGATAGCTTTTATTACTTCCACCTCATCATCTGCAATCAAAAGCTGTCCGTTTTCGAGTTTGTAGCCATAAGGAGCGAATCCACCGTTCCACTTGCCTTCACGAGCCTTCTGCTCACGACCTGCCATTGTCTGTGTGCGGATATTTTCACGTTCGATCTCTGCAACAGCGGAAAGAATAGAGATCATCAGTTTACCGGAATCCTTGGAGCTGTCAATACCGTCTTCGACGCAAATCAGATTAACACCAAAATCCTGCATCAACTGTAAAGAGTTCAGAACATCAGCAGCGTTTCTGCCAAATCGGGACAGCTTGAATACAAGTACATATTCCACACCGTCTTTTCCGTCCTGAATATCGTTCAGCATTCTCTGAAATTCAAGTCTACCTTTGATATTCTTGCCTGAAAAGCCCTCGTCTGAATACTCACCGGCGATAATCATTCCCTCGTATTCTGCATATCGGCGCAGCTTTTCACGCTGAGCATCAAGACTATAACCGTCCACCTGCATTGAGGTTGACACTCTTGTGTATATATAACATTTAGTTTGTTTCTTCACGGCTGCCACGCTCCTTTTCGCTATAATCTTCAAACAACAAAACACACGTTGCATACTTATTATAACATATTGTTTGCCAGTATGCAACGTGTATTGGTATTTTTTATGTATTTTGGGGGTTCTGATATCGTTGTTGGTGACAAAATACGGTATCAATTACTTTACTGTTAAACCTATAATACAATAAAATCTTTTGAGTTAAAGCGCAAAATTATCATCAGATATAATTCTAATTTTAAGACGGTAATTTTTGGGAATATTAAATCAGTTATTTTGTTGTGTACTTTTTTCACAATAAAATTATTTTGTTTTTGTTTGTTTTGCTTTTTTATTAAATAATATTAATACTCTTTTATATACTATTGCAAATTCCCATGAATTTTGTTATAATTATTTTGAAAATTATAGCGAATAGTTATACAGTAGGAGGAAAGTATATGAGTATTAAGAATCATGAGTTTTGGCAAATGCTTGAAAGTAAGGCAAATGACGAGGACCCCATTACAACATTGGTATTTGTAGAAGCTGTTTGGCAAGTTTGTCAGTATGGGATTGATTTGTCAAAAACTATTCGTGATACATTTCAAACTTATACCTTACATGATGAAATCCATATATGCAATGTAATGACAATTATGTTGCAGTTGATTGGTAATCTTAAAAATAATCTGACTAGAGACGAGTGTGCTTTATTAATTATGGCAGCTTGTTGCCATGATATTGGTATGAGCGTTACTGATGAAGAAAAAACTTATCTACGCAACTGTCCAGATTGTATGCAAACATATTTGGAAGAACATCCAAATGATTACAGCATTGCTTACGAGCATGGATTACATGAAAAGGCTAATATAACAAATGAAATTCTTCAACATTATATTCGTGCTAACCATCATAGGCGTGTATATGAACAACTACAAAATGCAATATGGCCAGAAATTCTAGGACGATCCATGAGTATAAATGATCTAATCTCTGTCTGTCAAAATCATGGTGAAGATGTAACCACTATTAATAAAATACAACAAATTTCCCCTAATCTTGATTTATGCTTTTGCGCTGTGATACTTAGACTAGGAGATATTTTGGATTTTGATGCTACTAGAGCTCCTAATGCGATTTACCGCTATATCAATCTTGCTCACTTAGATGGTATGGAAAATGAAAAAAGTCGTTTGGAATGGCAAAAGCACCATGCGTCCCGTGGATTTAAATTTATGAATGATAATCAACATACGTTGATTTATCGTGCAGAATGTACCAGTATTCAAGTGGAGCAGGCAATAGTGGCTTATCTCAATTGGGTTGACACTGAATTGAATGTCTGTGGCAAGATGATTCGTTATATGGAACCACGTTGGCGTAAATTAATGTTTCCCGGAAGGATTCAGCGACAAATTACAGCAAGGGGTTATATTTCCGGAGAATACAAACTGACGATAGATCAGGAACGAGTATTAGAATTGCTAGTTGGACGCGAATTATATAGTGACCCAGCTGTGTTTGTGCGTGAGTTAATACAAAATGCGATTGATGCCGTACGAACGAGAAAGCAAATGGATAAGAACTTACCATATAAATGGACCCCACAAATTAATATTCGCACTTGGGTAGATTATGAAGGTTTCTATTGGTTTCGCATTGAAGACAATGGAATTGGCATGACCGAGCAAATGATAAAAAAATATTTTCTAAAGGTCGGTCATTCATATTATAATTCAGATCAGTTTAGAGCAGATAAGATTCGTTGTGGAGCAGATATAGGCTACAAGCCTATTAGTCGATTTGGAATAGGAATTCTTTCTTGTTTTATGGGCGATTATAAAAATAATCGGGTCGAGGTAACAACCAAACATTTCGCAGAGAACGGTACACGGTATCCTGCATACCGTTTAAGTATTCATGGCATTAATGGCTATTATTACATTGCAAATGATAACGAACATAGGACAATAGCACTTGAGATGCCGAATAACCCTCTAAATGGTCAATCGTTCATTTCCAATCCAGGTACTATTATCGCTGTTAGAACAAATTTGTATCAATCTGGTGGTGCACATAGCTTCAAGGATATTATTGACAAATATGTTGTTTACCCGGATGTTCCTATTCATTACGACGGGGTAGAGGGGGTCTATAACTATAAAACAGAACAAGAATTTATAGATACTATTCAGACACTTACACCCTGCTCTAAGGATGATATTTATCATCCCATTGAAAGAATTCCTATACCAGAAAACTTTTATTCTCAATTATTGGACAAATATCCCGAATTTATCTGGGAAGAAAAACCTAACATTGCCATATACTGTCTACCACTAAGTTATTTTACACGTGACCCGCTAATCAAAGGAGTAACAGTTTTAGCACGAGCAGAAGGGTCAGGTCATTGGCATGCACCAGGGCTAAATAAAAAATATGTGCCTAAAGTAGAGCTTTATTTACTTGATATTTATAGTAAAGGCATTGATTTTGGTGTGTATTTTTATACTCCTTCTAATAGTAATGACGATTTAAAAGAACATGTATTGCCTGCTATTAATGCCCAACTCAAACAGTTAGGCATTTGTTCAGAGTTAGATGATAATTCTTATGAATTTAGAAGTATATTATCGTCAACCTCATTTCATGATTATGAGGGTGTATCTATTGATGAAATACGCGCTTATCAATCTACTGCATTGTCATCCTCATGTTATTTATCGTCCGATATTTTTGAACAGTTTTCATGGTATAGAGCCTTGTTTAGTCAATACTTCAAGTCGGAAAAAGATCATAATATACAAAAAATTTATATAAATGCACACAATGGAATTTTTATAGATAGTTCTCCAATTCTTGCTTCTGCTAATCATATTATATTAAATACTATAATCATGTTAAAAGATGAGTACTATCCCACTATTAATCTTTCCCGAAACTCAATTAACGCCTTGCCTTTGGAAGCAAGTTATAGTCTTGAGTTGCTTGCAGATAGTATATATCATAATTTGAGAATTTCAAGACCTAATTATCAAAAGCATACATTAATCCCTTTAAAAAGTTACTGGGATATATTAACATCAACACAATTTTCCCCATTAGCCTTGCATTTTATGACTAATTTAGGAAGTCTTACTTTATCAGAAATTGAACTTGCTTTAGAAAAGAATGAAAAACTGATTTTGAAAGAACCAATAGAAAGTACATTCCATATAGCGGCGCTATTACAACAATTTGACTTAAAAGTTGACTTTACTCAAAAAAATAAAGGAATCGTATATATTGTCAAGGAATGTGATGCAGCTATTAAAGAAAAACTTTTGTCATTTCCTCCAGCGCTATTTATACCAACATTTTCTAATGATAATATCATCATGGGCATTTGTGAGATTGATGAATATTATATGTACATAGATCAACCATATAATGCATATCATCCATTTTCTAAATGGTTGATTCAAAATGGAGATACACTGCAAAATTTTGCTCCCGGAGTCTATAGTCAAATTATTAATCAACTTCAAAGTAGAGAAAATGTAATTGAAAATGTTAATACATCTATTTCGCTTCTCCGTAAAATGCCAAATTTGAGAATGGAAATACCTCAAAACCTAACAGTCGAGGATTTTATTGCTATAAAGCGCTAAGCCTTACATGGCATCGTTTCTTGAAATATACCCTTATAAAACATATCTATGATCATTAATTCTAGATGGTCACAATATAATATTTTCCCCTAGCATTTTGCTAATTTGCATTGAAATACCCTTTTTTCTTCTCATTTTTAGTTCAAAAGAAAACACGTTGCATACCTATTATAACATATTGTTTGCCAGTATGCAACGTATAATTTTCTTTTTATGCAACTTTTGGACTTTTCTGCTCCACTATTTTCTCAGGATTATTACCACTATTTATAGCAACATGATTTTCTTGTTTCTCCAATACCTGATTTCCATACCGTTGGATCATTCGTGCCATTACATCTATGCACCGGTCAAAAGCTGCGTTATATTTTGCGTTTTCATAATATTTTCTCAATAGCGCTCCTTTCTGTCGAATACTCGGCTGTTAAATCAAATGCTCCGTTTCTTCTCGTCACCAAAAATGTATGTAGTTCTGTACCCATCACTCCTTTTCTGTATTGCTCTGTCAGCGTCTATCTTTAGCTTT
>JAFLUI010000070.1 GCA_022508825.1 Oscillospiraceae bacterium | reverse complement strand
TCGAAATCAGTTGTACTTTCGGGTACCGAGGGTTCGAATCCCTCCGCTTCCGCCACAATGCTGAGACGGGGAACCCCCGCCGGTATATTACCGTCCTTGGTTATCAAGGGCGGTTTACTTTTTGGTGCTTTTTTTGTGGGAGCAGAGCTGTGTGGTAAGCTTTCACCATGGGATATTACCTTTAGTTTTGTTCCTTTAGCTTGTTGTTCATCTGTTCAATTTTCTTTTTCATGGAGAGAAACTGCGTAATCCAGATCACAATATAAATTGCAAGGAAAATTGTAAAGTATTGAACAATTCCCTTGACCTCATGGGGCATCCACCACATCACATATGCAGCAGGAAGGGTTAAGACAGAGCAAATCATCAAATGGGTTACTGTCATACGCAGCATACTCCATTTTTGGTATTCATATATTACTGATGCACCGCCCCAAGCCGCGCCGTAGAGCAGAGAGCAGACAGACTGGATCACAACGGCAGTTATCTCGTTTTTACAAGAGGCTGTCAGTTCGGGAACAACCGGATAGAAATTTCCATCACCAGCCGCTATGGAAATGATGATGGCAATCAGCGTACTGATCGACAGACCAATAGGAGCACCCACTAAACACCTCAATATAACTTTCTTCTTCATAATTACACCTCATATTCCTAATACTTGTTTGATTTTGTTGACGTATCTTCTTGAAGCATAAGTAACGGTACCGTCCGACAGGGAAACACATATTGTACCTGTAAAACTCAAGTCAAATTTTCTTACCTTTTTGAGATTGATGATCTCTGAATTAGATATGCGAACAAATAGATTTTTATCAAGTCGTTCTTCCAATTCATACAATCGCAAACGTAAGGTGTACTCTCCGTCAATTGTTTTTGCAAAAACTTTCCCGGCAGCTGCATAAATACGAAGTATTTCAGATTGCTCTAAAACCTCCAATATATCGTTCCGAAATCCGGAAAGAACCTGCGGGACTTCTTCGGATATTCTTTTCACAAGCATATTTACCTCATCGGTCATTTTGCTGGTGAGAATAATTATTTTAGGTTCTTCGTATGTGCTGTCGATTTTGATTTCAACTTGCATTTGATTTCTGCCTCCTTTCTGTAGCTGCAGCTATAGTATATCAAAAGCGAAAAAGAATTTCTACTGTTTTTCAATAGGTGGTCGATTTAAGTGTATATATGGTAAAAATATGCTTAATAGTGGCGATATCGCTCCGGCAGCAAGATCAATTTTATCCTTGCAAATTTTGCCGGAATGTGTTATAATACTTTAGTTAAATAACTTTGGGAGGTATACCCATGATCGGAATGGGAACCATTATAAACAGCGCAGCCATCATTTTAGGCGGCGTTATGGGATTGCTGTTCGGACATTTCTTAAAAGAGCGGTTTCAGGATAGCCTGACTATGGCGTGCGGTGTCAGCGTGTTATTTATCGGTATTGCTGGCGCTATGGAGGGTATGTTACATATTGAAGACGGCGCAGTCAGCAGCGGTCAGGCGTTGTCAGTTGTCATTTGTCTGGCGCTTGGCGCGCTGGCAGGGGAGGCGATCAATATTGAATCCCGCTTTGAACGCTTTGGTGAATGGCTGAAACGCAAGACAGGCAACGCAAAAGACAAGAATTTTGTCAATGGCTTCGTGACTGCTTCACTGACCGTCTGCATCGGTGCAATGGCGATAGTCGGTGCAATTCAGGACGGTATAAGCGGGGATTGGTCTATACTTGCAACGAAGGCGATCCTGGACTTTGTTATCATTATGGTAATGACCTGTTCTATGGGCAAGGGCTGTATATTTTCAGCAATACCCGTTTTTCTGTTTGAGGGAGCGATGACGCTTCTGGCGGTTCTGATAAAGCCGCTCATGACAGATGCTGCACTGGCAAGTCTGTCTCTGATCGGTTCGATCCTGATTTTTTGCGTGGGACTCAATCTGGTGTGGGGGAAGAAGGTTCGGGTCGCCAATCTGCTGCCGTCTATCGTGTTTGCAGTCATTGCCGCGCTGCTGCCGTTTTCATTTTGAAAAATGCAAATGGATTTTTTATATAAACACTAAAAGTCTTGAAAGCACCGTGTTTTCAAGACTTTTTTCATGAGGTGTCCTATTTTTTTTCTTTCAAAAAGGATACTAAAGGCTCAATATATTCTTTCGATGATATATCATAAGAATTTGAGATCACCCGTTCAAACTCCATGTCCTCTTCTGTTTTATCCTTTTTGTTTTTCACTTTATTTTTCATGACAGCGGCAAAGGCTTTCATCATCAGCTTTTCAATAAATGGCATTTTTTCATAACGTAAGCCGCCCTGCATATAAAAATGGGGGATACTATGCAATTCATCGCGGGTGAAATTTTTCTCCCATGCACTCTGTATAATTTTCTCCTCAGAGTTAGGAGTGGCTCCTGTTGCGAAAACAACAAAGGTCTTTACACTGCCTTTGGCAATAAGTTCTTTTGCTTTCTTTAACCCGTCGATTGCTCCTGCGTAACATCTTCCTCCAAAAACTACGGTATCATATTGAGAAATTGTTTCTAATGTGACGTCTTTGAAATTCATAAGTGTGCAGTCCATCTCTTTTGCTATCATTTCTGCATATTGTTTTGTAAATCCTGTTACGCTTTTATAACAAACTAAAATTTTACTGTTCATGATTGACCTCCATAATATTTTTCATAAAGATTTGATAAACTCTTTCCTGCTGTGCGAAAATTTCATCTGTGGGGATTCCCGGTGTGGTAACAGAAAAGATCGTTCCAATACCGATGGTATAGATCAGCATATCCAGATGAAGCTGTTTTGCCTTTTCCGTGCTGATATTTAAATTATCAGCAATAAATGAGGGGATTTTTTCGTCTGTCTCAGTACGATATAGATCGTCCAGTGAAGATATTCCATCCCGCCTGTGTAAAATAAATATTTTGAAAAGGTGAGGTTCTTCCTTGGTCAATTGAATATACGCTCGTCCTGTACTTCTGAATGGATCATTCATGTCAATTTGTGAAGCCACATACTCTTTTATAAAATTTTTTACACGGTTTGTTACGTCCTGCTTTAATCCATCCATATTTTTGCAATAGCTGTAGATAGGTTGTACGGAGCAGCCGATTTTTTCTGCTATTGTCTTTACTGTTACCTGTTCCATTCCGCCGCTTTTTGCAAGCTCAAAAGCGGCATCTACTACCATTTTTTTTGTTATCCGCTGCTTTGGCATTGTGATTTCTCCTATATAATTAAGTTATATAAATTATTTATATAATTTAATTATACTTAATAATAATACTACTGTCAATAGGAAAATAAAAAGTTTTACATAATTTTTATAAAATTATCTGTATGAGAAAAATTTAAACCGTCCTTCATACCATATGCGCAACTGACGGTTGACAAATTTCCAATCACGATTGGTGGACATCTGACTTGTATTATTGTATAATATCTTAAAAGGAGGTCTGAAACATGACTTTAGGAGATCGTATACAAAAGATCAGGATACAAATGGGTCTGACACAGGAAAGACTTGCGGAAATGCTGGAGGTCTCAAGACAGTCCGTTTCAAAATGGGAGCTGGGACAGGCGATTCCGGACGTGGACAAGGTAGTCCGCATGAGCGAGCTTTTCGGAGTCTCCACCGATGCCATCCTCACAGGAAGGGAAGAGGAGACTGAGGAGGAAAATAAAAATCCTCTCCACCTTGGAAGCATTTATCTGGTGGTAAAGGATTTTGAAAAGTCAGTGGACTTCTACGAGAAATTTCTCGGGGTAACTATTGACAACAGGTGCAGGAGCGGTAATAAATTCGTCGAGTTTTACATTGACGGAAAGTGTATTTCTCTTATGAACGAAAGCAATCTTATAGGTCACTGCACCGACCTCGACAGTCCCTATAAATTCGTTCAAAATTACTGGGTGGAGGATCTTGTCATAGAATACGAGAGGGTAAAGTCCCTGAATATCGGAAATGTGACAGAGATACGTCAGGCGCATCCGACTTATCATTATTTTCATCTTACAGACCCGGATAATAACGTGATCGAAGTAACGGGAGAATATCATCCGAAGGAAGAAATATAGATAGTTGAAAATTCCGATGCTTTTCAGTATCGGAATTTTATGTTTTATTATAAATGCTTAAGATTTACTCTGTAATTGCGAAGCTTGGATTCATCATACCTGCTTAAAATATCGTCAATTTCACCCAGAAGCTCCTGCTTTTCATAGGGAAGCTCACCGTGAAGCTTGAACATATTGGACGCTCCAAGGGCGGCAAAATGAGTCCGGATGTCAAGCTTTTCAATAAGCGTTCTCATTTCCAGAAGCTTTTCCGTTTCAGACTCCTCCTGCCAATTCCCGAGAAGTATTTCTTTGTATAGATCAGAATCCGGATAAACCGTCAGCATGGATGCTCCCACAATTTTGGGGTTAAGACGGTTGAAGACCTTCGCTGTTTTTTCTGCTCCTGTCATGCCATTTCCGTTTCCGCTTATTCCGGTGAGATAAAAGAAATTGTATTCAATATTCGCGAAATCAAGCTTCCGACATTGGGTAATGATGTCCTCCGTGCTGTAACCCTTGCGCATAAATTCCAAAGCGGCATCGTCTCCTGTTTCGACTCCGATGGTTATTCTGTTATATCCTAATACACGCAGGTCTTTCAGATCTTCTATGCTCTTAGTGGTAATATCGGTAATTCTGGCAAAGCATCCTATACTGTCCAGACGCTGCAGATATTGTTTGGCAAGATCAGCGATTTTTTTAAGATGTCCTGTATCAAGTACAAAGGGATTTGCGCCGGTAAGAAACAGCCTTGTAACATCGGGAGTACTTGCATATATCTCCTGCAGATCGGACTCAATTTCTGAAAGAGGGGACATTCGGAATTGTGGGACGTCATTGTATAACGTACAAAATTTGCACTTGTTATGAGTACATCCTGCTGTGACCTGCAATAAAGCAGACCAAGCTTCATAGGGTGGTCTCCATATCGTTCCTGTAAAGTGCATATAAAATACCTCCAATGATTATTTGCTTAAATCATATCATCAAAGGTATTATTTTTCAAGTACGATTATTTTTAATATATACTATTATTTTTAATACTTAGTATTTTATTGACGTGTATATATTAATTTAGTATAATAATTACAGGGAGGGATAAAATTGTCAAATAACAAACATTCAGAAAAAAATCAGCTTGCAAGATGCGAATCAATGAGCAAACTGCAAGCTGTAATAAGCGGAAAATGGAAGATTCTCATTATCTGGTACATTTCGGTGTATAAGGTACAGAGATTCAACGAGCTGCAAAGGCGTCTTGACGGAATTACCCAGTCCACACTGACAAAACAGCTCCGGGAGCTTGAAACGAACGGATTTATACATCGTCATGTATATCCGCAAGTTCCGCCGAAGGTGGAATACTCTTTGACGGAAATGGGGGAGAGCTTTGTTCCAATACTTCTTGAAATGCAGAAGTGGAGCGAGAAAAATTTATAGAGCCTTTTCAATTTTTCTTTCCGGAAATATATCCTTTGTGCGGTATGCGGACATGAATATCCCAAGCAAAGCCGCCGAGGAAACGACATTTGACAGGCTTGCTGTCATAAATGGCGGCGCAATAACAGATTCAATGATTGTTGTGATTCCGAAATTCGCCAGAATATAGCTTACTGTTTCAAAAAGAAATACGATCCCAACCGAAAAAGAAGTCATTCTGCCGAATACGTTTTTTATCATTCTTGTTTTGACTAACACAATAACAGGCAGGGAAATAAGAATCAGAGATAGTATAATTCCCGCAGCCCAGCCAAAGCGTATTGTTACCGCTGTGATAAGGTGGTCGCTTTGTGGAGCTGGCAGCAGGTAAAAAGGGTCAGAGCTTTCACCAAACAAGCGGGAATGGTTCACTATGGTTTGTAATGCTAAAAACCCATCATAGTCGGCAGTAAATCCAAATCTGATATTTGGGTTGATTCTTGTCATGATATATTGCGGCAGCCCAAATTTCAGAATAAGCAAGCTAATAAATGAAAGTCCTGCCGGTATGTACATAAATAAATATGCTCCTGCTTTTTTAACATTAAAGAAATTATTTTTTACGGCAAATGTCATGATCGCCAGTGCTGACAGTCCGATCAGAATGACAGCAGATATACATGGGGTCAGAAGCGCACAAAACGCAGCCGGGACGACCATAAGAATACAGGTCAGCACAAATCCGCCGAAGCCTTTGCCTCGCATCGACCATACAAATCCGCAGGTAAAAGGAGCAAGGAGCAATGCTTCAAAAAAGAAAAAACGGCCGCTTGTACTATAGTTATAGAATGGAATGACTCTGTCAAAGACTCTATAAAAATAACGAAGGTATGCTGTCGCTGCAAGAATACAGAAGAAGCATATGTATGCTATTTTCGGATGTTTTGTAAAAATAGTATAATCCATGAAGTAACAAGCCGTCATAACTACAAGGGCAACAGGGATGCTCAACACTGTGTAAAGACTTTTTTCATTGAAAAAACCAAAGCTGTCACGAATAAGAAGCCTTGCCGTCAGTCCAGTAAGCATAAGCAGCAGGGCAATGACTGCCGCAGACAGGGGAAATCTTGGACGGTGCTCCCTGTCAAGCATTACGCCGGTTTCAACAGCGTCTCCCATGGTTTTGACCGATTCTTCCTCTGCCTCCGATTCGGGGAGTCCCACACTGATAAAGGCTTCCGCTTGATCGTCTATATGGGCTTCAAGCTCCTGTTTTAACGGTTCATGTGCCGACCTGCAGCGCACCTGTTCAAGCACGGCATTGATGTAATCATTCTTTTTCATACTGCCCCTCCTCTTCCTAATACCATGTTTACTGCTCCTGAAAAGACCTCCCACTCGGTACGTTTTTCCGAAAGTATCTTCCTGCCGCTTTCGGTGATGGCGTAATATTTCCGGATACGTCCGTTTTCCGCTTCTGCTTCCCGTGAGGAAACGTATCCGGAGCGTTCCAGCGAATGAAGCAGGGGATAGAGCGTCCCCGCTTTAAGTGTAAAGGTGTTGTCCGACCGCTTTTCAAGGGTGTCGATCATTTCGTAGCCGTACATTTCCTTTTCGTCAAGGAGCTGTAAGATCAGCATTCCTGTAGAGCCTGTAAGCAGACTTTTGTCGATCTTCATTGATCTTCCTCCTATATATAGATAATCTATATATATTATATATCGATAATCTATATATGTCAAGGGGTTTGTTAAAATTAATTAAAAAATGTCAGCTAACATATTGCAAAATGTCTGATAGTGTGGTAAAATAAAATTATTATTATATGTTTTAAGGAGTTTATAATGATAAAGGATATTCAGCAGGATATACTTCGTATAAAAAAAGAAAAGGGCATAACTATACTTGCCCACAGCTATCAGGCGGAGGAGATCCAGGAGATCGCTGACTACACGGGGGACAGCTTCCGCCTTTCCGAGCTTGCTGTGAATGCTCCAAACGACATTGTTATCATGTGCGGAGTCCATTTCATGGCGGAGACCTGCAAGCTGCTTTCTCCGGGTAAAAAGGTGATACTTGCTAAAGAGGGCTGCGGCTGTCCCATGGCGGAGCAGCTTTCGGCGGACGAGCTTCGTCAGCTTAAGGGTCTTTATCCGGAACATACAGTGGTCGCTTACATAAATACTACGGCGGAGCTTAAGACCGAATGTGACGTGTGTGTGACCTCGTCCTCGGCAGTGGACATATGCCGTAAGATCGAAAATGACAAGATACTTTTTATTCCCGACTGTAACCTGGGAGCCTATGTGGCAGAGCAGATCCCAGAAAAGCAGTTCAAGCTTATTCAGGGGGGATGTCCTATCCATGCGACTGTCAGGGAGAAGGACGCTCTTGACATCAAGGCACAGCATCCGGACGCTCTTATGCTGGTACATCCGGAATGTGTTCCCGCTGTTACGAAGCACGCGGATTACATAGGCTCGACAAGCGGCATCGTAAACTTTGCCATGAAGTCGGATGCGAAGGAGTTTATAATCGGCACAGAGATCTCTATTGCTGAGCATTTGCAGTATGTCTGTCCCGACAAGGATTTCTATCCGCTTTCCAAGCATCTTATCTGTCCTAATATGAAGCGCACAACACTTATGGATGTATATAAAGCGCTGAATGGCGGGGGACTTGAGATAGAGATGTCAGAAGAGGTCATGAAAAAGGCATCGGTCTGCATAAATCGTATGCTTGAACTTGGATAAATAATAGAAAGGGGTCTAATTATGATAGATGTAACACTTACAGATCTTATTGATGTTGCTACTCTTCAGGAGATTCAGGACGGCTTTGCCAATCTTACAGGAATGGCAGCTCTTACTACAGACGCAAGCGGGACTGCTGTTACACAGGGCAGCAACTTTACTGATTTCTGTATGAAGTATACCAGAAGGTCAAGAGTGGGCTGCGCAAGATGTGAGGAATGTGACAGAATGGGCGGCGAGAAGACCATGCGTACAGGCTGTGCGGCAGCTTACTTCTGTCATGCAGGTCTTGTGGACTTTGCCGCTCCGATACTGCTTGACGGTCAGTTTATAGGTTCATTTATAGGGGGGCAGGTACTTACCGAAGCTCCCGATGAAGCTAAATTCCGTAAAATTGCCGAGGAGATCAATGTAAATCCTGACGATTACATAAGGGCGCTTAAAAAAATCAAGATCATGGATAAAAAGCAGATAGATGCTGCTGCGGATTTTCTGTTCATTATTGCGAAAATACTGTCCCAGACCGCATACAACAACTATCTTACCGTTCAGACAAGTGCAGGTCTTGACAATATGAACCATGAGGTAATGCATAAAATAGATGAAGCAGAAGTGACCGTAGAAAAGATCACTGAAAAGATCAATTTGCTTTCCGAGGCGTTTGACAGCGTAAGCAGGATCGAGAAGGAATCCGCATCTGAGGTGGCTGCCACAAAGGATACTTTAAAGGTCATTCAGGATATTGCAATGAATACAAAGATTCTGGGATTCAACGCTTCCATTGAAGCGTCAAGAGCAAGAGAAAACGGAAAAGGCTTCGGAGTTATTGCTCAGGAGGTCAGAACTCTTGCCGAGACCAGCAAAAGCTCTGCTGACCGTATTGAACAGGCAATGCAGAGAATCAGTTCCCACTCAAAGGATATGAGCAGGCAGGTGGCTCAGACAAAGGAAGTTGTAGAACAGTGCATTGACAAGCTGCATGAATTTTCCACTATGCTTGATGAGATCAAAAATATCAAGATGGAATAAGAGTCATAGACCGCATATCTGATCTTGGGGACCACAAAAGGGAGGTTTTCAGATGAAATTTGGGTTCAATAAAATGAGGATCGCTTCTCTGCTGTGCGCTGCAGCTATGCTTGCAGGCTGTTCCGGCGGGACTGTGCCAGAGGAAACCTCTGTAAATGTTAATGAGACCCTTGCTGTCCCAAATGCTGTTTCGGAGAAAGCTTCCAAACCGAAAGCGTCTGAAAAGTCTGTTGCCATTGATGAAGAAGCTGAGCTTTACATACCGGAGAATATGGTGGGTGAGGCTATGCTTGATGAGCTTATGGCAAGCGGTATGATCTTTGAAACAGAGTTAAAGGTCATGTCTGACGAAAATGCTGAAAAGCTTGAAGAAGCCTTCGAAAATATCAGGATAAATAACAGCCGTTTTGCTTTGCCAATGATGATAATGGCTCTGCCGGAAGGATTTGCTGTGAAAATTGACTATAAAAGCAAAAGCAGTAACGCAGTTACAGAGGACGGTTATTACCTCTACTCAGGTGAGCTTTATACAGATGGTGAAGTATGCGCTCATGTTTTTCTTATACTTAAAGACGGAGCTAAAGAAAAATACGGGATAATTATTGGTTTTGGAACTCTTATGTCAAGCGAATGCAAATGGAGTTTTGACAGTATTGAGTATTCCAACGATGCGGAAAAAATTATTGACTGCTTCGGAGAACCTTCATTTTATGCAAATGATGATGACATGAGTATCATGGCATATGTGACAAATACGGGGATGACAGCAATGTTTATAAAAGAGATCAATGCAATGATGTGTTTTACCTTCGATGTCAACAGCACCATAAATAATTCACTTCTTGCAGAATATGTACCATATGATGACTTTGACGGAATACCTGATATCCCAAATGTCAGCGGAGAGACACGGAGCATTGACTGGAACAGTATTTTCGATGATGATTGTATTATTATCGGAAATGATAAATACCCCGCTTTGACACGTATCGGAGACTTGGGAGATGACATTGTCCTATTTGATCGTGATATTGGCATAAGCTATGAAAATAATGATAACTATTTGTCAGATAAATATATTTTAATGTATAAGGGCAGAGAAATAGGTTTGATAAATGCGCTTAGAAAAAAGAATGAGCAGCCTGAGGACGGGATCGTATCTTCGTGGATGCTGACTGACGTTATGTTTCCCGCAGGTGTTATGGGAATCCCTTTCTGGCAAAGTAATTCTTCAATATCAAGGGTATACATTCCTGATGCAGAAAATGGAAGTATTATAAGGTACGCAGGTATTGCTGAAAATGACAGTGAAAGCTATATGTGTACACTTGCTTCAATGAATAATTATATGTTAATGCTTAGTGTTACGCCCGCTTCCGCAGACCCGGAGGGCTTTAAAAGCTTTTTAGATTGATATTTAATAAAATGGTATGCTTTTTTACAGGCATACCATTTTATTTTTACAAATAAAAAATTTCAAAAACTCTTTTCTTTTTTAACAAAGTATGATATAATACAAATATATATGTTATCTGAAAGGATCAATGGGTATGAAAAAGCTTATGTTAGGAAATGCAGCCTTTGCAAGAGGGCTTTATGAGGCTGGAGTTACGGTAGCGTCAAGCTATCCGGGAACTCCCTCTACTGAAATAACCGAATATGCCGCCGAGTATGACGAGATCTACGCTGAGTGGGCTCCAAACGAAAAGGTCGCTATGGAAGTTGCTCTGGGAGCGTCCATTGCAGGCTCACGTTCATTCTGCGGAATGAAGCACGTTGGACTTAATGTGGCTGCTGACCCCCTCTACACTGCCGCTTATACAGGCGTAAACGGGGGAATGATCATCGCCGTTGCGGACGACCCCGGTATGCACTCTTCTCAGAACGAGCAGGACTCCCGTCACCATGCTATCGCGTCCAAGGTACTTATGGTGGAGCCTTCCGATTCCTCCGAGTGCAAGGAGTTTGTAAAGACCTCCTTTGAGCTTTCGGAAAAATTTGACACCCCTGTCATTGTCCGTATGTGTACAAGAGTTGCACACTCTCAGTCGGCTGTTGAACTGAACGACAGAGTGGTCCCCGAACAGAAGGAATACATAAAAAATCCCCAGAAATACGTCATGATGCCTGCTTTTGCAAGAGGCAGACACGTTTTTGTTGAGGAGCGGACACAGAAGCTCCGTGAATATGCAGAAACCTCCCCCCTTAACAAAGTCATCGACAACGGGGGAGAGATCGGTATTATCACAAGCGGTATCTCCTATCAGTATGCCCGTGAGGCAATGGGGGAGGGTGCATCCTACCTTAAGCTGGGTGTTATAAATCCTCTGCCTGTTAAGCTGATAAAGGATTTCTGTGCTAAATACAAGAAGGTCTATGTGATCGAGGAGCTTGACGACATCATTGAGACTCACTGTAAAGCTTTAGGACTTGACGTTGTGGGCAAGGATCTGTTTGGTTACATAGGGGAGTTTTCACAGGCGATAGTTGCAGAGAAGCTTCTGGGCAAAAAAGCGGACACGGTTTCCTTTGACGGAACTGTACCTGTACGTCCTCCCGTTATGTGCGCAGGCTGTCCCCACAGAGGACTGTTCTACTGTCTTTCCAAGAATAAGATCACCGTTTCGGGAGATATCGGCTGTTACACTCTGGGAGCAAGCGCGCCTCTTTCTGCAATGGACACCACAATTTGTATGGGAGCGTCTATTTCCGCACTCCACGGCTTCAACAAAGCACGGGGAGAGGCTGCGGAGAAGTCCACCGTTGCAGTTATCGGAGACTCCACATTCATGCACAGCGGTATAACAGGACTGGTAAACATCGCATATAACGCCACAAATTCAACAGTCATCATACTTGACAACTCCATTACAGGAATGACAGGACATCAGCAGAATCCCACCACGGGAAAAAATCTCAAGGGAGACCCTGCTGCTGCGGTAAATCTTGAGGAGCTTTGCAAGGCTGTGGGTATCAAGCGTGTACGAGTAGTCGACCCATACAACCTTGCTGAAACGGAAGCTGCCATCAAGGAGGAGCTTGCGGTAAGCGAGCCGTCCGTGATAATTTCAAGACGTCCCTGCGCTCTGCTTAAGTATGTAAAGCATAAACCTGCTTTGAAAATTGTTCCCGACAAATGCAAGGGATGCAAGATATGTCTGAGACTTGGCTGTCCTGCGATCTCGGTAAGAGAGGGCAAGGCTGTCATCGACCATACTCAGTGCGTTGGCTGCGGAATATGCTCCGAGGTCTGCAAGTCGGGGGCTATCGCTGAGTAGATGATAGGATTTCAAAAGGAGTAATTTATGAATAACGACAGTGAAAAAGAAATCAACAATGCATTCGGTGAAGAATATCATTCTGAAATCACGGAGCAACTGGTTGAGGAAGACGGGGAATCTGAGGCAGTTACTATAATCAAGGGCATTATCGGGGCAATTCTCGGAACAATACCTTCAATGCTGCTTTGGGTTGTCCTTGGAAAGGTCGGGGTTGTTGCGGCACTCTGCGGCTTCTTTATGATACTTGGTGAGCTGTACGCCTGTGACTTTATGACCAAAAAAAGCGGACAGATGAACATGGAAACGGCTTTGCTCATATGTGCGATCGTTATGCTGATAACGATCTATATATGCGAAAGAATAATATGGTCATGGGAGCTGAGTGATATGTTATATCAATCCGGATTAACATTTTCGGACTGCTTCCTGAATTTCAGAAGTCTGCTTGAAGATCTGGAGATTGAGACTGATTTTGAAGCGTCCCTTATCCAAAGCTATGTTTTTGCTATACTTGGCGGAGTAGCCGGAGCTGTTAAGCTTTTCAGATCGAACGAATAAGGATAATAAGATACAAATCTAATAAAAAGGAGAATTTCAATGGATACAAGATCAATTATGATAGTAGGCGTAGGCGGACAGGGTTCTCTGCTTGCGTCCAGACTTCTGGGAAACGTGCTTCTTGCACAGGGACATGACGTTAAGGTGTCAGAGGTACACGGAATGTCCCAGCGTGGAGGTTCTGTGGTTACATACGTAAAATACGGAGATGAAGTCTTCTCTCCTGTAATTGAAAAAGGGGAGGCTGACGTTATCATTTCCTTTGAGCAGCTTGAAGCTGCAAGATGGCTGCCATATCTCAAAAAGGGCGGAAAGCTCATCACCTCTACACAGAAGCTTGACCCTATGCCTGTTATAACAGGTAATGCGGAATATCCTGAGGACATCATTGATAAAATAAAGGCAGCGGGTATTGAAGTAACGGCGGCGGACGCTCTTACTCTCGCAGAGGAAGCAGGGAATGCAAAGGCATCAAACGTTGTGCTCATGGGCGTTGTTGCTGCAAATACCGATTTTGACGACAAGCTCTGGCAGGACGCTATCGAGCAGTGTGTTCCGCCAAAGTTTCTGGAGCTTAATAAAAAAGCGTTTGAGCTTGGAAAGAACGCTGCAAATGTTGTTCATTCTTAATTTTATATATAGGAGGTTTTTGTTTTGGCAAAATACTGGAACGAAGAAATCGAGTGTATGTCAAGGGAGGACATGAAAAAGCTGCAGGACGAGCGTCTTGTGGCTCAGGTAAAGCACGTATGGGATAACGTGCCTTACTACCGCAAAAAAATGGAGGAAAAGGGAGTCACTCCCGAGGACATCAAGTCCACGGCTGACCTGCACAAGCTCCCATTTCTCACTAAGGCTGACCTGAGAGACGCTTACCCTTACGGTCTGCTTGCAAAGCCCCTTTCGGACTGCGTAAGGATACAGTCCACCAGCGGTACCACAGGAAAGCGTGTAGTCGCTTTCTACACTCAGCATGACATCGACCTTTGGGAGGACTGCTGTGCAAGAGCTGTCGTTGCTGCAGGCGGTACAAACGAGGACGTTTGTCAGGTCTGCTACGGCTACGGACTTTTTACAGGAGGACCCGGTCTTAACGGAGGCTCTCACAAGGTAGGCTGTCTGACACTGCCTATGTCCTCGGGAAACACCGAGAGACAGATTCAGTTCATGATAGACCTCCAGTCCACAATTCTTTGCTGTACGCCGTCCTATGCAGCTTATATCGGTGAGACCCTCCACGAAATGGGCTACACCACCGACGATATCAAGCTCAAAGCGGGAATTTTCGGCGCAGAGCCATGGACTGAGGAAATGCGCCGGGAGATAGAAAAATCCCTTGGCATAAAGGCTTATGATATCTACGGACTCACCGAAACAAGCGGTCCGGGCGTATCCTTTGAGTGCAGCGAGCAGACAGGTATGCACATCAACGAGGATCACT
>JAFLUI010000007.1:17613-37720 GCA_022508825.1 Oscillospiraceae bacterium | reverse complement strand
TATCATGCTTGAACCAATTCAGAAGGCGGAAATTGATACCGTCGAGCTTAAAAGCAACGGAACCTACGGCAAATTTACTGTTGCTCCGCTGGAGCGCGGCTACGGACATACTCTCGGCAACAGTCTGAGACGTGTTCTGCTCTCCTCACTTCCGGGCGTGGCTGTCACATCTGTGAAGATAGACGGCGTACACCATGAACTGTCTACCGTACCCGGCGTTAAGGAGGACGTTACAGAGATCGTCCTGAACCTTAAGGGTCTTACCGCCAAGCTTCACGGCGAGGGTCCCAAGACAGTCTATATCGAAGCAGAGGACGAGTGCGAGGTTACTGCGGGTGACATTAAGACTGACTCCGAGGTGGATATTCTTGTTCCCGAGATGCACATTGCTACTCTGGGCAAGGACGCTAAGCTCTATATGGAAATTACTATCGACAAGGGCAGAGGTTATGTCCCTGCCGAGAAAAACAAGCAGCTCTCAAACTTTGGCATCGACGTTATTGCGGTGGATTCCATCTATACCCCCGTATTGAAGGTGAACTACTCCGTTGAGGACACTCGTCTGGGACAGGTAACAGACTATGACAAGCTCATTCTGGAAGTCTGGACAGACGGCGTTGTTTCCGCCAAGGAGGCTGTTTCACAGGCAGCCAATCTCCTCATTGAGCATCTGAAGCCGTTTACCGAGCTTTCCGATGAATCCGCGATCACCGAAATTATGATCGAAAAGGACGACAAGGGCAAAGAAAAGATCCTTGAGATGACCATTGAGGAACTTGACTTGTCGGTACGTTCATTCAACTGTCTGAAGCGTGCCGGTATCAACACGGTCGATGACCTTATCAACAAGTCCGAGGAAGAGATGATGAAGGTCAGAAACCTCGGTAAGAAATCCTTCGACGAGGTCAAGGAGAAGCTCCAGTCACTGGGCTTTGACCTTAGCTCCGAGGAGGAGTAATGCTGTGACGCCAGTCACATTGATTTGATATGTAAGGAGTGATATATATGCCGGGAACCAGAAAGCTGGGACGCACAAGCGACCACAGAAGAGCAATGCTCAGAGCTATGGTCACATATCTTCTTGAAAACGGAAAGATCGAGACCACAGTTACCAGAGCAAAGGAAGTCAGGTCCATGACAGAGAAGATGATCACCACTGCAAAGACAAACGACCTGCACTCCAAGAGACAGGTGCTGGCTTACGTTACCAAGGAGGATGTTGTCAAGAAGCTTTTTGACGAGATCGCACCCAGGTATGAAGGCAGAAACGGCGGTTACACAAGGATCGTCAAGATAGGTCCGCGCCGCGGCGACGCTGCGGAAATGGCTATCATTTCTCTGATAGACTAATTCCGCGGGACACAGATCTGTCCGTCAAGGCATTTTATTACAAAACGGGAAAACGGTAACAAAAAATGTAACCAAAATTTCACTTTGAAGTGAAAAATTCCCTTATTTTTGTGAATAATGCCGAAATTTTGCCGGAAAACCGCCCCAAAAATTGTCACCCAAATCCATTGGATTTGAATGATAATTGTGTTATAATTACACTGTAGTCAGGATAAACTACTATAGAAAACAATTGAATGGAGGAAAAAACAATGAAAACAAAAAGAATTCTCGCTGCTATCGCAGCATGCGCTATGTCTGCAGCTATGCTCAGCATGACAGTATCCGCAGCAGGTATTGATTCCGACGATGACGTTATCTCTGATGACGATATCGAAGATGATGGCGATGATGTGGATTTTGTAGAGCCTGATGAGGTTGAGACTCCTGCTGAGACAGAGGCTCCTGTTCAGGAAGCTCCCGCTGAGAGCACAAGCCCTAAGACAGGCAACTCTCCTATCGCTCTCGCAGTTATCCCTGTAGCTCTTGCTGCAGCAGCTGTAGTTGCTAAGAAGGCTAAGTAATTTTCTTTTGATGAAAAAGCTCATCCGTGCAGGGTGGGCTTTTTTGTTTTGGGAGGGGGACTTTATTTATCTCTGTCGGCTTTTGTAATTCACATAAATTTAACAAATAATATTTATTAATAATGTATAATATAAGCAGCATAGAATATGACGGAGGGAAGATGTTTCCGTGCAAACTTACGAGGCAGAAACAATAGATATAGTAACTGACGGCGAAAGGGAAAGCGACTGTGACGCTGCCTGCAAGCGTATCCTTGCTCTGAAAGAGATATCGTCAAGGATACTTAAAGCCGTGGTGACAGAATACAAGGACACCGAGATCGAAGAGATCATCCGTCTTATGGGCAGCAGTGAAATAGGAAACGCGTCTGTTGACCCGGATGTTCCCGTTCTGCATATGGACAACACAGAGGATAAGACTCTTAATGAGGGGACCCGGTTTTATGACGTAAAATTTACAGCTGCCGTTCCTGACAGCGATGAAAAAATAAGTCTCATAATAAATATCGAGGCTCAGAAGAAATACAGTTTGTACTATCCGCTGTTAAAGCGGGGGATATATTATTGCAGCCGCCTGATCTCGGGTCAGTATGGAACTGTGTTTACAGGCTCGGATTATGGAAAGCTCAGGAAAGTATATTCAATATGGATATGTACAAATCCGGACGAAGCGCACAAGAATACTATTGTAAGGTATGACCTTGCCCAGAGCGTCGTCAAAGGCGAGATACACCTTAACGATCAGGAAAGAGCAAAGGAAAGATCCGATTATGATATGATGTCGCTGATATTTGTATGTCTTGACGGATTCAAAAATGAGCATACGGCAGAAAATGACATAATCCGTCTGCTGTCGGTCATGCTGTCGCCCGGTATGACAAGTGCGGAAAAGAAGCACATACTTGAAAACGATTATAATATACCAATGACCGAAGAAATAGATAGGGAGGCGTTGTCTATGTGTAATATAAGTGAAGCATATGTTGAATATGGTATGGAAAAAGGCAGACCCATATACTTTGCAGAAGGTAAAGCAGAAGGCAAAGCAGAAGGCAAAGCAGAAGGCAGAGCAGAAATCATAAAGATCATGCTTGGTGATGGACGCTCCCTTGAGGAGATAGCGTCAATACTTCATATGACAATAGAGGAAACAAAAAAGGCTATAGACAGCTTTAATTAAAGCTCGGATCGGAATGAGCGATCATGCCTGCAGGAGAAGCTGTAAAATAATTCCCCAGATAGCCGTTGCTTTGATAGAGTGACGGCTTTTCTTGCATAAAATGACACTCTCCCCTGCATAAATGCAGACATTTATAGTCATTTTCACCATTTTGAACAAAAAAAAGGTGAAATTATTATTAAAAAATAATGTTGCCAATTTGCAATATAAATGCTATAATGATTATACGCAATAGTATGCGTGGGTAATTTCACAATTACTATAAAAAACAAAAAATTATGGAGGAATTCGCAATGAAAATCAAAAAAATCATCGCAGGCATCGCTGCTGCAGCTGTTGCTGCTTCTATGATGGCTGTGAATGCTTTTGCTGCTGTTGTTGAGCTCGACACTGAGTTCCCCGGCGCATGGCAGCTCAGCAAAGCTATCCCTACCGAGGACCTTCAGGCTATCGGCGGCGATGTAAAGATCGTTCTTACTTATGAGACCTATGATCCTATCGGTATGGCTGACCAGTTCGTTTTCAATCCTATCGACGCTGCTACATGGACCAGCGTAAGTATGTCCTGTACAAGTGATACAATGGTAGGTAAAACAGACGGCATACTTATCGTTCAGAAGGGCACATCGACCTGTGAGTTCGTAGTTCCCGGCGATGTTATCGCTACACTCGGTGAAAGCGGTCTTGCTTTCCAGCAGAACAACCTTATCATCAAGTCTGCTGATATTTCCGCAGGCTCTCCTCAGGGCGAGATCCCCCGTTTAGAGGATAAGGAAGGCATGGCTTACTCTATGGGCGAGCGTCAGGATCCCAGACTTGACGGCGGCGCTGCTCCTGCAGGCGACGGCGACGGAAACGGCGGCGGTGCAACAACTTCCGCTAAGACAGGCAACGCTTCTTCCGCTGCCATGCTTTCAGTAATGGCTGTTGCAGGTGTTGCTGCTGCAGCAACTAAGAAGAGAAAGTAATTTTACAATTACTATAAATTTTTTTGGAGGAATTTTCAATGAAACTTAGAAAAATTATCGCAGGCATCGCTGCAGCTGCAGTTGCTGCTTCTATGATGGCTGTAAACGCTTTCGCTGCTACTGTTCAGCTCGACACAGAATATCCCGGTGCATGGTCTGCAAGCAAGTCCATCCCCAAGTCTGAGTTTGAGGCTATCGGCGGCGATGTTAAGGTTGTTCTTTCTGTTGAATTAAAGGAACCCCTTATCGGAGACCACAACCACCTTGCTGCTCCTATGGATGCAAGCTGGAACCGTGTTGCAGACAGACTTACAAGTGATACTGCTGTAGCTAAGTCTGACGGAATGATGGTATTTTGTGACGGACAGACTTCTATGGAGTTCGTAGTTCCCGCTGATGTTATCGCTGATCTTGACGAGAATGGTCTTTCCTTCCTTATCAATGACGTTATCATTAAGTCCGCTGAGCTTTCCGAGGGTACACCTCAGGCTGCTATCAGAATCGTTACAGACGAGCAGTGCGGTGAGATGATGAGCGGTAAGTCCTACGAAGAAGTAGTTGGCGGCGGCGCTGCTCCTGCTGACGATGCTGCTCCTGCAGGTGACGGCGGTGCAACAACTGCTGCTAAGACAGGCAATGCTTCTGCTGCTGCTATCGCTGCTGTAATGGCTGCTGCAGGTGCTGCTGCTGTTGCAGCTAAGAAGAGAAAGTAATTTTAAATTACTATAAAAAAAGAAATTTTTGGAGGAATTTACAATGAAACTTAGAAAACTTATTGCAGGCGTTGCTGCCGCAGCTGTTGCAGTTTCTGCTATGGCTGTAAATGCATTTGCTGCAACCTTTGAGGGTTCAACAAAAATCACCGATAAATCCTACTGGACACAGTACCCGATCGTCAGCAAGGATGACGGCAGAGGTCTTGATCAGCTTATCGGCGATCTTGATCCTGCTGCAGTATCTTCTATCACATTCAAGAGCGACAGCCCTGATATGATCGTGGGATACAATGGTTCAGACGGAGCATGGCACCAGACAGATAAAGCAAAAGAAGTAACACTTAAAATTGCTGATATTTTAATAGAAGCTGATGCAGATCACGATCCTTATATTGCAGCAATTATTTCATCAGGTGACGGCGTAGAGCACACTATTACATGGACTGCTGAGGCTGAGGATGCTGCTGCTGATACAGAGGCTGAGGGCGATGCAGACGCAGAGGCTGCAGATGCAGATGCTGCTGCAGATGAGGGCGATGCTGATGCTGCAGAGGCTGATGACGATGCAGCAGACGTTGCAGAGGTTGAGGACGAAGACGAGGACGTTGACGTTGAGGAAGATGCTGACGAAGCAGAAGCTCCCACTCCTGCTCCCGCAGCAGCTGCTTCCGGCGATGGCGTGATCGGCAACGACGGCAACTACTTTGACGGCGGCACACTGTTCCTTGTTGCTGACGATGGCAAGGCTCAGTTCGCAGTTGATAACGGAATCGATATCACAAGCATTTATGGTGTAAGATTTAATGTAGAGCTTGACGATGCAGAGGTTGCTGATGACAGCGTATGGCTCGGCGGCGGTATCGGTGCTAACTCCAAGTCTACAGGCTGGCTCCAGAATGACTGGACAAGAGGCGACAAGCTTGATACATCTACAGGAACTATCACATGGCAGAACGATGCGCCTATCTTTGCTGCTGACGATCCTTATGCACAGCTCTGGATCCAGGTTTGGGGCGGTTCTGTAAGCGCAGTAAGCGTTGAGATGCTCGATGCAAACGGCAACGTTATCACAGCAGGCAGTTCTTCTGCTGCAACAACTACTACAACTACCGGCACAACAACAGCTCCTAAGTCCGGCAACGTAGCAGTTGCTTCTATCGCATCTGTAATGGCTCTTGCAGGTGCTGCTGCAGTAGTTTCCAGAAAGAGAAAGTAATTTACATAATACGGAGGACAATGCTATGAAATTAAGAAATATTTTTGCAGGTATTGCAGCAGCAGCTGTAGCTGTTTCTGCAATGGCAGTAAATGTGTTTGCTGCTGATGAGTATACTGCTAAACTTGGTTTTGCAGATATGTCATGGGCTGCTCAGGACTGGGACACTTCCGTAACAGTTACAGGAGACGGACAGTATACACTGGAGTCTACAACTGTTGCAGGTGCAGCAGATTTCGGCGTATTTGTAGTTGATATCGAGGGTATGTATGCAGGAGCTCCTGATGCTACCGCTGTTCTCGACAGCATCGAGGTTGACGGCGCTGCTCTTTCCTTTGATGCATCTAAGATCGTATATGGTGATATAGAGGAAAAGGGTAATTTCAGAATCGAGATCTACAACCAGTACGGAAGCACTTTGGACAATTCACCTGTAGATAATTCCACAGCTATTTCTTCCAGCCTTAAAATAACATTTACAGTTTCCGGTCTTAGCGGAGGTGCTGCAGAGGCAGCTCCCGCAGCTGACAGCGGCGCAACAACATCTGCTAAGACAGGCAACGCAGCAGTTGCTTCTATCGCAGCTGTAATGGCTGTAGCAGGTGCTGCAGCAGTAGCTTCCAGAAAGAGAAAGTAAACATAATCGGAGGACAATGCTATGAAATTAAGAAATATTTTTGCAGGCATCGCAGCAGCAGCCGTAGCTGTTTCTGCAATGGCAGTAAGCGCTTCCGCTCTTACCGATAATCAGAAGGCATATGGCTTTGGCGGTTATCAGGTAACCTGGGACAGAGATATTGACGGCGATGATGTAGCAGATCTCATCGGCGGTTCAAACGGAAGCCAGTGGTTAGGTTCCCTTAAGTCTGACGGCACAGGTACTATCACTGTTCCTGTTGCAAAGGGCGACAAGGTAGAGGTCGTATGTGAATCATGGGACTCTGTTACAGATGCTATTTTCGTTGCAACTATTGATGGCACAGATTATGATTGCTATTTCAATCAGCCTGTTGCTTATACAGTAAACGATGATATTTCCGAGTTGAACATTGATATCAAGTGGATAATTACTGACGGTGTAACAGATGGATACTTCAATGATTATTGCGGCAACTATGTTCTTGTAACATCCGGCGGCGGTGCAGCTGCTCCTGCAGGTGACGGCGACAGCGGTGCAACAACTTCTGCTAAGACAGGCAACGCAGCAGTTGCTTCTATCGCAGCTGTAATGGCTGTTGCAGGTGTTGCTGCTGCAGCTTCCAGAAAGAGAAAGTAATTTACGATCTCTGAGGGATATTTGAAAAATCGAAGCGGACGCCGTAAGGTGTCCGCTTTTGGATCTTAAGGTATTGACAAAATGATTTTTATAGTGTATAATAAAAACATAAAAAGGGCACACCGATGAACGGCTGCTCCCTAAGTTTGAATTACTTTATGAAAAAATAACCGCACTTTTGGAACGGGGCGGTTATTTTTTCGTCTGCCTTACTTTTTCTTGGCTTTGATAATAGCCAAAGTAAGGGAGATAACAGAGAGAAGCACTGTTGTATATAGGAATAAATCTTGATATGTAACATATGCATCCATATTACCTACCTCCTTTCCACAGGATGGAAAGGGAGTAACCGTCCACCGCTTTGGTGTGTCCTATACATATTTTAGCATACAAGCCGATATTTGTCAACAGAGCCCCCTATTTATGGGGATTATTTTTTATGGAAATTTATAAAAAATTTCAAAAAAAGCGAGACAAACAGGATAATTTATGGTATAATTGTACTAAGGAATGAAAATTTGGACGCAGAGCTCTGCAGGAGCCCTGCGGTCCGGAAAGGATTGGTAAGTACATATGGCCCAAGAAAAATCCTGTGGCGCGATAGTCTGGCGCAGGTATCACGGAAATATCGAAATACTGCTTATAAAGCATATCAACAGCGGACACTGGTCATTTCCAAAGGGACACGTCGAGGAGGGCGAAACCGAGACAGAAACTGCTCACCGTGAAATACTGGAGGAAACAGGCGTGGACGTAAACATCGACCCTACTTTCAGGGAGACCGTCACGTATTTTCCCCGTAAGGATACTCAGAAAACGGTGGTATATTTTATCGCCAAGGCAAAAAATTACGACTTTACACCCCAGGCGGAGGAGATCGCCGAAATAAAATGGGTGGATATCGGTCACGCCACCGCTGTCCTGACCTATGAAAATGACAAGTCCATTGTCAACAAGGCTAAAAAGGCTATACGTGATTGACAAGGCTGAGCCTTGACCCTTTCCGTTACTTAGTTTGAGATAACTTGTTAGCTTGTGGCTCGGTAACGTTAGAATGCTTGTATATCATTATTAATCAAAAAGGTCGGACATCAGTCCGACCTTTTTATAATGGAATCCCAAAGGGGCTTCTCCTTATGCAATTGTAGTAACGGTAACATCTTCAGGCAGCTCTATGCCTTCTTCATTGTTGAGAAGCTTTTCGGATACAAGCGTTGTTACCATGTCTATAAGCTCAAATATAGGATAGTCGAAATTGAAATAGGTGTGCGTCCATACATCCTCGGTGAAATTGTACGCCATCTCACCGCTGCCGCCCTCGCTCAGGAAGTCCGCCTCGTCAAAATACTCCTCCCCGTTTATGAACAGCAGATCGCCGTCCCAGTGGATGTCATAGCGCAGGGCATCGTCCTTGTTCTCCTTGATAGCCTGTTTCACAAGCTTCTTGATGGTGGTCTCAAGACGTATACAGCCCAGCACGTCCGTGTCCAGCTTGTTGGGCTCCACGTATACTGCTATCTTTCCCGAGGACTTGTTCTGCACATCCAGAGCGTAACAGCGGAAGTTTCCGGAGGGGGACACGATGCCGCCTATCGGTGTAAGCAGCGTGTCTACCGTCGTCACCCTGAATACGTTCATAATAAGGAAGAACGCAATACCTCCCAGTATATAGAGAAGCAGGAAAATAGTCCCGAAGATAGTCTTCATGGTGTCGTTCATTTTACAGCAGAAAAATCCGAACAGCGTCACCATTGCAGCAGGGACAAGCAGGGGCCAGTTTCCCCAGTCCAGCAAAAGCGTCGGGAAAAATACCGCCATATTGACCATGCTGATAATACAGGTTATAAATGACCGTCTGGTATAGAAAAACAGCAGTCCTGCCAGCAGGGACAGCACAGTGTATATGACGGCAAACTTTGTTTTATTGATATATGCAATGTTGTAAAAGAATACGGCATAGGCGAAATAGCAAAGACATATCGTGTACGCCGAGCACAGCAGGCTTACCACAAGGATAAACCATTTGTTTTTCAGCACCGCTTTTAATTTTTCCATATATGAATTTAAGCTCCGTAATTATTTTTCAGCTTAGTGGAATTTATTAGCGTTTGAAGAAATAAGCTTGATAACTACAACGACAATTACAACAACAATTACCACAAGCACTGCAATAAGGACGATATTTACCCATGCAGGAGCAGCATTTACAGATGTAATGGGTTTTGTTTTAAAATCGCCCACATTTGCTATGGCATTTCCGTTAGCGTCGGTGATAGTGAAGTCGTCGATAAAAAGCACATCTCCCTTGTAGACATCAAAGGTAGGGATAGAGAAGCCTACCTTGTTGTTGCTTGCGTCTGCAGGAATGTCAAGGACGATCTCGGTCCAGGTTTTTGAGTTGAGCTCATCCGATGCAGCTTCCATCCAGATGACGCCGTCGCTGTAGAGGGAGAAGTTGCCCACGCGGCCCTCTGCGCTTTTTGTAAGGAGGACGCTCATTGAGACCGTGCAGCCTCTGAAATCATCCAGACCCACCTTGTCAGCAGTTACAAAAGCTCCGCCAAAGCCATTAGAAACCGGCTCTGAAATGGATTCGGAAACGATCATAGACCCTGCTCCGTTTTTGGATTCCTTAGCAGACTGCTTTATTTTAAATCCCGCCTCATCTACAGAACCGTAGGTCTGCCAGTCTTCGAGCCTGTCGGCTGTATCAAAGCAATAGGTAGCATTGTCGGCCGCAAAAGCAGTAACAGACATAGCTGCCATAACAACTGCAGCGGAAAGAGCTGCAAATATTCTTCTGATTTTCATTATTACTCAATCCTTTCCGGGTATGTTCTGCAAAAAATACATACTAATATTATTTTATTATAGAAACGGGATTTTGTCAAGACATTTGGGGAAAAAAATGGGGAGCTTTTCAGCCCCCCATAAAAACTATTCAGCATCTCCAACACTGAGAATTACTTCACTTACAAGATTGCCCGGGAGCTGCTCGTATCTGAGATGCTCAAGAGAAAAACTGCCCATGCCTCTTGTTATCTGACGGAGCTGCATTGTGAAGCTCTGCATCTCCCTTGTGGGCACCTCTGCTTCAATGACGGTCATGCCCTTTTTCTCAGCGGGATTCATTCCGATAACTCTGCCGCGGCGCTTGTTCAGATCACCCATTATGTCTCCGGTGTTTTCATCGGGAGCGGTGACAACAAGCTTTCCGATAGGCTCCAGAATTGTGGGGTCAGCCTGCTTCAGACCCTCCTTGTATGCAATGGACGCAGCTGTCTTGAATGCCATTTCAGAGCTGTCTACAGGGTGGTACGAACCGTCCACCAGAACAGCCTTGAGTCCTGTTACGGGACATCCTGCCAGAACGCCCTTTTTCATGCTCTCCTGCAGACCCTTTTCAACTGCGGGGAAGAAGTTCTTTGGAACTGCTCCGCCGAATACCTTCTCTTCAAAGACAAGCTCGTCGGAAAGGCAGGGCTCAAATTCGATCCATACATGACCGTACTGACCGTGACCGCCGCTCTGCTTCTTGTGCTTGCCTTCCACCTTGACCTTTTTGCGGATGGTCTCACGGTAGGCTATCTTAGGCTCCTTGAGCACAACGTCCGCGCCGAATTTTGTTTTCAGCTTAGCAACTGCAGCGTCAAGATGCTGCTCGCCCAGACCCGCAAGGATCTGCTCCTTTGTAAATTCGTCCAGACCGAAGGTAAGCGTTCTGTCCTCCTCGGTAAGACGCTGGAGTCCTGTCCCGACTTTGCTCTCGTCACCCTGTGTCTTGGCGGATACAGCCATCTTGTAGCAGGGCTTGGGGAATTCTATCTCAGGGAATTTTACGTTAAGACCTGCTTCGCAGATAGTATCAGATGTAACTGCTCCGATCTTGACTGCAACAACAATATCTCCTGCCTGAGCTTCCGTTACCTCGGTCTGCTTTTTGCCGCAGAGAGAGTAGAGCTTTCCTATCTTCTCCTGCTGACCGGAAACGGTATTTGTATAGTCGGTATTTGCTTTCAGCACACCGCTTATGACCTTTATATAGGACATCTTGCCCACAAAGGGGTCTGCAACTGTCTTGAACACAAATGCAGACATGGGATCCTTTTCATTGTATGCGACCTCCACGGGCTCATCATTGCCGTCAACAGCAAATGCGGGCTTGTTGTCCACAGGAGCGGGAAGCAGCAGCTCGATCTCCTTAAGCAGCATATCTATTCCCGCAGTAGTAGCTGCCGAGCAGCACACAACAGGAGTGATAACACCGGTGTTCATACCCTTGTGGATACCGTGTACAAGCTCCTTCTGGGTGAAGGGCTCGCCCTCGAAGAATTTCTCCATCAGGTCGTCGTCGGTCTCTGCAACGGCTTCCGAGAAAGCGGCAACAAGACCGTCCATACGGTACTCCATCTTTTCGGAGACCTCAGCTGTGGGCATTTCGGTCTCTACTGCATTGCCCTTTGCATCATAGGTATATGCCTTCATTTCGATAAGGTTTACGAAGGAGACCACCTTGCGGTCCTTGATAACGGGGACAACAACAGGGCAGACGGTAGGTCCGAACTGTGTTTTAAGATCGGTAAGGACGTTATAGAAATTAGCGTCCGCATCGTCTACCTTTGTAACGACGAACATGGATGGCTTGCCCTGCTTGAGAGCCAGCTCGTAAGCCTTCTGGGTGCCTACCTGCACTCCTGATTTTGCGGACACGGCAATCATGACTGTTCCTGCGGCGGTGACGCCCTCGTACAGTCCGCCCTCGAAATCGAAAAGTCCGGGGATGTCCAGCAGATTCACCTTTATATCGCCGTACTCGAAGGACGCAAGGGCAGTATTAAGGGACGCCTTGCGCTTGATCTCCTCCGGGTCGAAATCGCAGACGGTGTTTCCGTCAGCAGTCTTGCCCAGCCTGTCGGTAGCTCCTGCCTTGAACAGCAGAGCCTCTGCAAGAGAGGTCTTTCCTGCGCCTGCATGACCTGCGATGGCGATATTCTTTATTTTGTCCGGACTGTAATTTTTCATATTGGTACTCTCCTATCCAAATTAAATTGTGACAAATTAACAAAAAAATTATGTTAAGATATTTAATATTATATCACTTTTAAATATAAATTGCAATGGATAAATAATATTTTCAACAAATTACATTACAAACAGGGGAATAAATTAGTCATTATATACAAAAAGGACGGCGTAAGCCGTCCTGAAATAGTTTTATACGCGGGTCATTCTCCTGTATGCCAGTCAAATATTTCATAATCGGAGGGGATATCAAATATGCTGTCGGGGACATCCGTGGAAAATTTATTGATACGGACTGCATAATAATTTGCGTCCGATCTTTTGTTTACCGTCAGGCAGGGGCTTCCCTTCTTATCGAAAAGAATACCGTCATATCTGTCAAATTCAAAAGTGTATGCTTTGCCGCCGATATTCACTGTACAGCTCATCAGGTCGTATGCGTAAAAATCCTTGTAGTTTTCTATAATGATCGAGAGAAAGCTCTCACTGATCTGTTCAATGGACGATCTCATATTCTTCTCGCCAAGATTCACATATGCAGCAGCCCTGACCTTATCGTTGACCAGGTATGACATACCGTCCTTCATAATAATAGGCACATCATCTTCGGTATATGCAGTGTAAAAGAACATCTTGTCTCCGGTGGTCGCCATGCTGAGATCTGTGCCGCCTGCAGGGATATCCTTTATGCTTTTAAAGCAGTTAAGCTCAACGTAAAGATCACTGCCGCTTGCAAGCTGTTCCGCAAGAGCATTTGTATAAGAATCTTCAGCGTAAACAGGTTCCGCAGAAAGTGAAAAAATATCCTTCGATGCGGCAAATTTTTCTATGGATGCATAAGATGCGGACGCTTCAAAAGCTTCGGTCTCTGCCTCGGTTTCGGTCCCGGTCTCAGCTTCGGTCGCGGTCTCTGTAGTGGTCTCTGTAGTGGTCTCTGTAGTAGTCTCTGTAGTAGTCTCCGTCACAGTCTCAGCTTCTGCTCCGGTCTCTGTTTCGGTTTCTGTTTTAGTCTCTGCCTCGGTTTCGGTCCCGGTTTCAGATTCGATATCTGTCCCGGTTTCAGTTTCGGATCCGATCTCAGCTTCCGTTTCAATTACAGTTGTTTCGTCGGCAGTATTATCGGTGATCTCTGCGATACCTGTGTCCGGGATCATGTCTGTCAGTACGTTGTCCCCTGCGGCACTGTTTCCGCAGGATGTCAGCATAATGCATACCGGGAGGGCAGCAATTGCAGCGATGATCTTTTTCATGAGATCTTCTCCTTTCCGAATATAAAAATATCAGGTCTGCAGAATGACAGAGCCGCAGACCCGATAACAGATTTTTGCATATTTTTATTAACCAAACAAATCTGCCATTTCTGTCATGTCATAGATCTCGTAGCCGGAGGGCACTTTGAATGCTCCGCTTGGGATATTGCTTGAAAATTCGTTGATGATTATGTCAGGCACATCGCTGTTTTTATCTCCGCTCACAATAGTGCAGAGCTTTCCGGATGCATCGTAAAGCATACCCATTTTATCCGCGTACTCAAATGTATAGGGCTTTCCGCCGATCTCTACATTGCAGCTGTATGTGCGGTCGTTCTCAGCCTTTGCGTCCACGTCCAGATCGGAAAGAATCTCTCTCAGGTCGTACTGACCGAACATCTGGTCAAGCAGGTCATCCGAAAGCGCCATGGAGTATCCTGACTTTGTCACAGGGTCAAGTATGTACATGATACCGTTTGTTACGATAAGCGAAACATTTGAAAAAGAGTCCACTGACCATACAGGACTGGTGTCATTGGGTACGATCATATTGACCGCAATATTATCGCCCTCCATGCTCATTGATATATTCATGGTGCCGTCTGTGGACTCAAAAGCCATGTGTATACCGCTGCCGCCTTCAAAGTCTTTCATCAATGTGTATGTATTGGTGTCCTTTGAGGGGATAAGCTTTCCGGGGAGGTCAAAAACGCTTTTATCTTTAATGAATTCGTCCATGCTTGAATACGATGCTGCTGCGGCCGAGGCGTTGGTCTCTGCTTCTGTTTCAGCTTCGGTTTCGGTCTCTGTCTCTGTCTCCTTTTCTGTCTCAGCTTTGGTCTCTGTTTTCTTTTCAGCTTTTGTTTCGGCTTTGGGCTTTGTCTCCGCCTTTGCTTCAGCCTTGTTTTCTGCGGTCTCTGCTGCTGTTATGCTTTCGGTGAGACCCTCGTCTCCTGTGTCTGTTTTGTCGCCGCAGGCTGTGAGCATAAGCGCACACACAGTCAGTGCGGCAATGGATGCAATAAATTTTTTCATGGTTTTTTCTCCTATCCTGATATTTTTATATACGATATATGGTATGTTTACAATGTCGGTACCGCTTATTATAGCACAGAGGCGGTATTTTTTCAAGAGAGTAGATAAAATTTCGTCGTTTTTGTGTATTCTGACAGTATTTTATTTTTCTTTTGTGCATTTATACTATGGAAACCTGTCCCATTTTGTGATATAATAACAACATATTTTATTTTAAAAGGGGAATCCGTTTATGAATTTATTGTATGAGATGGTTTACCGCAAGAAGCAGGAGCAGTACAAGCAGGACGGAGATCTGCAGTCCTTCAATTCATTCATTGCAAAGGCTCATGATTTCCAGTACGCCGTAGCTGCAAAGAAGAGCTCGGAGAAGGAATATACAGAATGGCTCAATGAGCAGCTCCGCAGCTGAACCACCCGTACATAATATTAACATTTTGTTTATTGACAAATTTCCCGCATCAAAGTATACTTTATAATGGAGAAATAAAGAAAGGAGCTGTATAATTCCGTATAAGAGATGACACACTGTGCGGATGGAAGATCATATGAAAAATTTAAGCGTTTCCAAAAAGCTGATCGCTGCATTCGGTATCGTGCTGGTGCTTATGGTAGTTGTAATTATCATATGCATCTCATCGCTTGCAAAGCTGAAATCCACCATAAAGGATTTTTACCAGCAGAATGTAATGTCAGTAATGTATATCGACTATGTAAATACCAAGATCCAGGAGGGTGCCAAAAACGTGCTCCATGCTGCGGCGGATGCAAGACAGCAAAGCGAGGCGCAGTTTTACCTGGAAACGGCAGAGTCGTGTTTCAGTGAAGTGAACATGGCGCTGGATGGATTGGACGACATCTATATGGGCAATATGGCGGACTTTTCAGACTTAAAGACGCTGGTCCTGGATATCGAATCGGATTATAATGATTTCAAGCGGCTTGTCCAGAGCGGTGACATGGACGGGTCAATAGATTTTTACGACACCCAGATGATGGCTACCATCGTTACCGCTTATGATGAAGCTACCAAAATGAAAGACAGAGCCATTGAAGAATGTGTCAATGACTATGACAATGCTGACCATTTGTGTGACATCCTCAATGTAGTGGTGGTTGTGACAGGCGTTATTGCAGCAATCACTGCCATGTTCCTGGCAACCTACATAACAAGGATGATAGTGGGCGGCGTAAACGAAGTCACAGAGGCTGCTGCAAAAATGGCAGAGGGCGATTTCGACGTCACTATAAACTACGATTCCAGAGACGAGATAGGTCTGCTTGCCAACAGCATGAGAGGTCTTTCGGGACGCACAAAAATGGTCATCAAGGACATCAGCTATATACTGGGCGAGCTGGAGGAAGGAAACCTGAGAGTGACCTCAAAGGACAGAAGCCTTTATATCGGAATGTTCTATAACATTCTGGAATCACTGAGAAAATTTATTGACGAGATGAATAGTGTGATGCATAATATCACACTGTCCTCCGATCAGGTTGCTGCCGGTTCGGAGCAGGTATCATTGGGCGCTCAGTCGCTGGCTCAGGGAGCTACAGAGCAGGCATCCTCCATACAGGAGCTGGCTGCGGAGATAAATATCGTTGCGGGAGTTATACAGAACAATGCTCAGAGAGCTATGGATGCAAGCTCCGCTACAAATAATGCAGGTCTGAAGATGAGAGAGTCCAAAAAGGAAATGGATCTTCTTGCCGGCGCTATCAAGGAGATAAGCGATATTTCCGAGGACATCAAGAAGATCATCAAGACTATAGACGACATCGCTTTCCAGACAAATATCCTTGCACTTAATGCGGCAGTCGAAGCCGCAAGAGCAGGAGCTGCAGGAAAAGGCTTTGCAGTTGTTGCGGATGAGGTCCGCAATCTGGCAGGAAAATCTGCGGAGGCGGCTCAGAATACTACCGAGCTTATCGAAAACACGGTGGCGTCAATTGAAAAAGCCGGAAGTCTGGCAGAAAAGGTCGTTATGGATGTGGACGCTACGGCAGACGCTTCTGCTGAGATAGAGAAGATAAGCAACGACATTGCAAAGGCTTCTCACGATGCGGCGGACTCGGTGAACGAGATCACTGTAAGCGTGGATCAGATAGCTTCCGTTGTCCAGAACAACTCTGCTACGGCGGAGCAGTCTGCGGCGTCGGCGGAGGAGCTTTCCAGCCAGTCCGATATGCTCAAGAATCTTACAGGGCGGTTCCAGTTCAAGAGCACGACAGCTTAAGCAAGGCAAGAATCCCGGGCTGGAATTCCGACCACGAGCGAACGAACGCACCAACGCACAGAGGCGACACCACCCCCATTAAAAAATTCAAACCCTCCCCACAAAAGGCGGAGGGTTTTTTATAGGAGATCACTATGCCAAGATTTTTTTTGGACTACCCTGCAGAGGATATCATAACAGTAAGAGGCAGCGATGCGGATCACATCCGCCTTTCCCTGAGAATGAAGTGCGGCGAAAAGCTCACCTTCTGTCACTGCGGGATGGACTATAACTGCATCATCGAAAGCATCACGCCGGAGGAGGTGGTGTGCAGAGTGGACAGTATCACTCCCACGCTGTCCGAGCCCTCTGTGCAGCTCACCGTCTATCAGGCGTATCCCAAAAAAGACAAGCTGGAGACAATTATACAAAAGGTCACCGAGCTTGGAGCAGTAAGGATAGTCCCCTTTATTTCGTCCAGATGTGTGGCAAGACCGGACAAGGCGTCCTATGAAAAAAAGCTCCCCCGTCTGAAAAAGATCGCAGAGGAGGCTGCGAAGCAGTCCGGCAGAGGTATCATCCCTGAGGTCTCCCCTCTCATGTCTGTGAGCGAGGCTGTCGAGGATATGAAAAAAAACGACCTGTCCCTGATCTGCTACGAGAACGGCGGGGAAAGGCTTTCTGATATTGTTTTTCCAAAGAGCGGGAGCATCGGCGTCATGATAGGCTCGGAGGGCGGCTTTGAACGCTCCGAAGCGGACGCGGCTGTAAGTACGGGAGCTGTCCCCGTCTGGCTCGGGGAGCGGATACTCCGCTGTGAGACCTGTCCCATTGCAGTGACGGCTATTATTATGAATCGGACGGGGAATATGTGAAGGTATATTTTCCCTCCGCTAAGACATAATATTAGTATGAACTGTAAGGGGAGGGAGAAAAAATGTCAAGAAAAAAGAAAGACCGTCTGCGGACTGTCGCTGCGGTGAGTGTCTTTATTCTGCTGCTCCCTCTTATGATCGCGGCTGCTGCTGCGTCTGTGCCGGAGCCGGAGCAGACGGTGTTTTTTGCGGCGGCGTCCTCTGCTTTCCTCTCTGCGGGAGATATTTTTCCTCACGATGCATTTGCGGACAAGTCCGCTTCGGACAAGCACGTCACGGATACATCGGTTACGGAGCTGTCTGCATCGGACAAGTCCGCCGCGGAGATGTCCGGTGCTGTCATGGTGTTTTCTGTGGACGACAGTGAAATGCTCTCCTACGGCGTTCCCGACATCCCCAACAGTACGGACGAGGAACGGTACGTCCCCGATAAAAAATATGACGTGGGTCCCGAGCCTTACCCCGAGTCTCTGGAAAATCACGACGGCATCATCACTGCCATCAGCTACGGCCATTTTAACGGGGACAATTATATCGACCTTGACACTGCAGGTCAGGTGCGGAACATCACCTCAATTTCAAACAAGACCCTGCTTGCGGAAAGCAGACTGTCCCCCGATTTTGAAATAGAAAAAAACGGGGAGCCTCAGATACTTATCATGCACACCCACACCACCGAAAGCTACGAGCCCTATGAGCGGGACTTCTACGACGCAGGCTTTACATCCCGCACCACCGACGAGAGCATGAATATGGTGGCTGTGGGGGACGCTATCGCAGAGCAGCTGGAAGCGGCAGGCATAGGCGTCATACACGACACAACGAAGCACGACTATCCCTCCTACAACGACAGCTACGACAGGAGCAGAGTGACGGTGCAAAACATTTTAGAGGAGTATCCGTCCATAAAAATAGTCCTGGACATCCACAGGGACGCTATGGAGCGGTCGGACGGAGAGCGTCTTGCTCCCACAGCTGAGATAAAGGGCAGAAGCGCGGCTCAGGTCATGATAATAAGCGGCTGCGACGACGGCACTATGGATATGCCGGACTACCTGAAAAATTTCCGGTTTGCCTGTCTTTTGCAGCAGCAGATGGAAAAGGATTTTCCGGGTCTGACACGTCCCGTGCTTTTCGATTACAGGAAATATAATCAGGATCTTACGACCGGGTCTGTATTGATAGAGGTGGGGGGTCATGCAAACAGTATAGATCAGGCAATATACAGCGGGGAGCTGATCGGCAGGGCTCTGGCGGAATGTTTTACATAAAAATAAGAGAGGTGAAAAAATGCGCTCCCCGTTAAAAATTTTTAAAGGTTATTCAAGAGCCGTCCGCAGAAAAATTTATTTAAAATACATTATTGCCGGGGTGCTTCTTATGACGGTGTTCATGTCGGGATATGTGACCGTCTATGTGAACACCTATAACATCATGCATGAGGACAAAATGGTGGTGTTTTCGGTGGACAGGTCAGAGGACGGCGTGAGCATTACGGTGATGGGAAAGGTCATCGGGACGGGGCATTGACAAAAGATTTTTTGTAGTGTATAATGTAAATAACAAAAGGGCACACATTAATCAGGAGGTGCAATTATGGCTACATCAAGTATTTTTGCAAGCTTTAACATCAATGACAGTAAAACTGCAGAAGCTTTTGTCAAAGCCCTTGACGAATCTTCCAAGGATCCCAAGTGGGCGCCGAAATTTCCTGAACCGACTTTTATTACAGACAAAGAGAAGCTCAGGGAAATTTTTGAAAAATGGGAGAAAAAAGAAAATGACTGATTATTCAGTAATTAACATACTTGACTTGCTTGATCTTTACGGAGAGAATAGGGTAAATGCTGTTCTCTCCGGTTTTTCTTGCCCGAAAAATCGGGAAATAGAGAACTTTTTGCTGAAAAATGCGGTTGAATTTTCAAAGCGCAAGATGTCTATAACACATCTTGTCTTGGATGATCATCAGCAATTTATCGGATACTTCACGCTTACTCATAAATCGTCATTGATCCCGGTGGATAAATTAAGCAAGACCGGTCAGAAAAAGCTTGCAATGCACGGCAGATTTGATGAAGCTTCAAATTGCTATGATGTATCGGCATTTCTTGTTGCGCAGTTCGGTAAAAATTATTCTGTCCAAAATGGAACTGCCATTTCAGGAAACCATCTTATGGAATATGTGTTCAGAACACTATTTAAAGCACAGCAACTTATCGGCGGAGGTGTAGTTTTTCTCGAATGTGAAGAAAAGGACAAGCTTCTGGATTTTTATCAGAATGACAACAACCGTTTTAAGCTGTATGGCGAACGGTTTTCTGAAAGGGAACAGAAAAAGTATCTGCAGTTATTGAGGTTTTTCTGATGGGTACATACTCCCCTCCTCTTGCTTTTTCCTATATAATATGATACAATAGAATCAGCAAAACAAAAGGGAGGT
>JAFLUI010000007.1:0-17513 GCA_022508825.1 Oscillospiraceae bacterium | reverse complement strand
GAATCGAGGCAGTAATCAAAGGAATGAGAATTGCCGGAATCAGCGAAGAACAGATCGAGGCAGCCAGAAAAGCTATGTTAAAAGAGGATAATTAAATGTCAGTACGTGGCACATACAAAATGAGCGCCGACGAGCGCACAAAGGAGCCCCTCCCCTTGCTTTTCCCTATATAATATGTTACAATAATATCAACAGGACAGAAAGCGGTGGTACCGATGAAAAAGTTACAGCCCAAAACAAAAGAACAGCGGCATGAGGAACATCTTCGGAGATTAAAGGCTCTGCGTCCTATTGATGACAATTTTATGCGGGTACTGTTCAGAGATGACCGTCCCTTAGTTCAGATGGTTCTGAGGATAATAACCGGAATAGCTGACCTCGTCCTTATTAAGCACGAAACTCAATATGATCTGAAGCGTCTTGGAGGGTCAAGGTCGCTATGTCTTGATGCTCTTGGCGTTGACAGTCTTGGAAACTTATATAATATCGAGGTCGAAAAAAGCGACAAAAGAGCCGATCCCAGAAGAGCAAGGTATCATTCATCATCCATTGATGTTGAAAATCTTGCTCCGGGTCAGGACTTTGACGAGCTGCCCGATACATACGTGATCTTTATCACCGAGCATGACGTTTTCGGCGAGGGCAAAGCTATCTACCCTATTGAAAGAATAAACATCGCCACAGGCAAGCCCTTCGACGACGGCGAGCACATCATATATGTAAACGGCGCATACGAGGGCGACACAGAGCTTGGCTGGCTCATGCACGATTTCCGCTGCTCTGATGCAGACGAAATGCACTATGAGCTTTTGGCGGAAAAAACACGCTATTATAAAGAGGAGCCGAAAGGAGTGAGCGAAATGTGTAAGATTTTTGAAGATGTAGTAGAGGAGACAAGAGTGGAGACAAGAGCAGAGGAAGCTTACAGGTTTGCATTAAAGATGCTTGAAAGAGGAGAGGATCCACTTAGTAAAATTGCGGATTTAACGGATTTCACCATTGAAGAAGTAAAAGAGATCGCCGAGGAAAACAACATCCCAGTAAAGGTATAATAATAAGAGGGTCTGCCCCCCACCGGTTACAAAAGTGTTACAATTATTGCATTTCGGTTACTAAAATTTTGTGCATTTTTATGCCACCCTTTAATTTTTTGTTGAAATCTGTGCGTATGTTATATTTTTTATTTTTAATTTTTGTGTATTCTATACATTGACACTTTCAAAACAAAATGTTAGAATTATAAGCGTGATAGGCAAAACGTGTACATACTGTACAGCCTGTCCGGGTAATATTGATTTCCATTTTATTTTGGAAATAAATAAAGAAAAAACAAAAACAAAACAAGGAGGATTTTTTCATGAACATGAAAAAGACAATGGCTGCTATCGCAGCAGCATCCGTAGCCGTATCTGCAATGGCTACAACAGCATCCGCTGAGCTTGCTGACAAGACTCTTACCTACAACCTCGCAAGAGAAGCTACGGCAAGCGAAAACGCAGGCGTAACTATTTCTGCTAACTTCCAGAACGTTAACACAGAGGGCGCAAGCAAGCTTTACATTAAGGTGTACGGCGCACACACTGATGACGTGATTGAAATCAGCGGTTACTACAACGATCAGGGCGGCGTTAACAGAAAGATCGAGAAGATCAATGTTACAGGCAACAAGTATGCTGAGGGCTTCAGCCAGGAAGGTTTCGAGCTTCAGGGTACATTTAAAGATGACGTTGGATCCGGTGTTCTCGTTTCAATTGATGTAGTTCCCGAAAAAGCTGGTACAGCAACATCATTCGTACAGAGCAAGCAGACAACTATTAACGTAGTTGCTAAGTACAGCCACCTCAACGCAAAAACATTCGACGGTATCGGTGCAATCAACGCAGCACTTGGTAATGATCATGACGGCAAGCCCCAGCTCGGTATCAGAGTAGAGGTTCCCGATGGAAAAAATGTTGAGCACGATGGAAGCATCCAGTGGGTGCCTAAGAAGGTTGACGGCGAAGTTGTCAGCAAGGCTAAGGTAGATGAGCTGAAGGGAAGCCCGATCCTTAAGACAATTACTAAAGATCAGGCTGGTGAGTACACATACTCTTCTACTTCTTCTGAAACTACTCAGGACGTTCAGGTTGGCGGAGTTAGTGCAGTTGGCGCAGGTAAGTTCGTGATTGATGCAACTTCTGATATCCCTGCAAGCCTTAACGACAAGACATTTACATGGAAGGTAAACAAGGCAACAGTTGATGTTGTTGATGTTAAGGTTGTAACACCTACTGACTTCGATAAATGGGAAGGTACTGGTGTTGATAAGGAGTTTGTTTACGGCGTATCTGCTTCTGCTTGTGCTAGTGTAAGCAACGCAACTGTTGCTGCTACACTTGGAGCAACTGCTGATATTGATGCTATCGCAGCTCTGGATGAAGACGGGGATGGAGTTATTACATTCTCCACAACTGATACGGGTGCAAACTGGAAGGCAGATAACACTGCACAAACATCATATGCAGTTGCTGCTCTTAAGACACTTCTTGGTGATTCAACAATTGCAGCAAGCAATACAAATGCTAGCTTTACTGTAACTCTCACATATGCATGGCTGGATGCAACCACCAAGGCAGCTTCTGATCCTGCTGATATTGATGTACTGGTTGTATCTCAGGCACCTATTACTTACGGCGCAACAATCACAGCTCATCCTGCAACTGCAGCACCTGAGGCTGACGGTACTTACTCATGGCCTGGAAACGTGACCTACCCTGCAACAATTGCTCTTGCTGAGGCTGTTGGACTTACAGACGGCACTAAGATCACAATCAAGGCTAATACAACAACAACAAACGGAAGCTGGACTAAGGTTGCAAATGGCGTTACTACACCTAATGCTACACTTCCTGATTTCATCTACAACATGACCAAGGAAGACTTCACTGACGGTGATAAGATCATAATCACAGCTGCTACAGTAGATGAGTCTGATCTTAAGGGCTACACTTCCAAGATCGCAGGTCTTGCTACAGGCTACACAGGCGGTTCATTCAGAAGATATCCTTATATGTCCAACCTCAACACTTCCGGTGTAATGAGCCTGAGCTACGGCTGGACTACTTACTACAATTACAATGCAACTGACAGATTTAATCTGTATGCAAACGGCGGAGATATCATCACATACCTTGAGGGTCAGGCAGTTAACTCCGGCGCTACAGCAACTAACAAGGACTGGTTCAAGAACAACAAGCAGCTCTCCGGTAACTTCGGTTCTTACACAAACGTTGGTGCTGTACTTAACGATGCTGTTCAGAATTACGATGTAACATTCACATTCAATACAGCTACACAGGGAGTAAACGTATGCTACTATGATGCTTCAACTCCTACATGGGGTGCAACAGCAGACTGGAACAATAATATGTACGGTATGTACGACAGCGATACATGGAAGGCTTGGGTTTCCACCGAGTACATGGCATTCGGTCAGCACCTCTATCCTCTCTATGACTTCGAGCTTTCACAGTTCGTAGGTATGGATTGGGCAGGCGTTAACCTCTTCGCAGGCGCACTTGTAATTAACGGCGGTCTTACAATGTCACTCTCCAACACAGAGTACTTTGACTGGACAAAGACATCCATCAGCTTCAGCTGGGATGATATCGTTGATGCAGCTGCTGAGAAGGGCATCACAAATGACTACGCTCTTACAATCCAGACAATGGGTCTTGTAACATCTCAGACATGGTTCTGGGACAGCATGGACGTTGTTCTTGCAGTAAGATCTGAGGATGACGCTTCTGCTGATGCAGGTATCGACTCTGACGACGATGTAATCGAAGACGAGGACATCGACGAGGGTGATGATATCGATGTAGAGCCTGAGGATGTAGAGCCCGAGCCTGAGCCCGAGCCCGAGCCCGAGGCAGCTCCTGTAGAGGCAACAAGCCCTAAGACAGGTAATGCATCTGTAGCTCTCGCAGTAATTCCTGTAGCACTCGCTGCAGCAGCAGTAGTTGCTAAGAAGAGAGGCTAATTAAAAGACATAGAAAAGATGTCTTGCAATTCATGAAAGTATAACAGCGGTTACTATGAGTAATTGTACGTTATTCTAACATCACAAGCGCCCCGCGGATGCAGAACGCGGGGTGCTTACTTTTTCAAGGCTGAGCCTTGACCTTTATCTACCCCCAAATACAAGTGACAGCAAACATTCAGGCATTGTTTAGCCCCCTATCAAGGGGGCGATGGGGTAAAGCTTAAAGCATGGACACGCAAAAGCAAAATCCCCGGAGCGGCAGCCCCGGGGATTTTTGTATACATATGACACTTGATCTCACTCATTCCGCATAGCTTTTTTGGCTGCCTCGATCTGCTCCTCGCTGATTCCGGCGAGCCTCATTCCGGCGATCATTGCCTCAATGCCCTCTGTCCTGCCTTTTATTTCAGCAGAAAGCAACAGAGAAGCTTCATCATGCAGAGCCTTTTCTCTCATGCGGATGTCCTCTTTTTTCTTTTCATCGGCGCTCATTGTGTAGATCGCCTGTACAGCCTTTTCTATTGCAGGTACTCCGATATTTTCCAACATAGCAAACTCCTCCTTTGTCTCGGCTTTCAAAAACTGGAGCCATAATTTTTTACGGTCGTTTTTGTCAAGTTCACCTTTGACCTTTTTAAGCTCAAAGAAGTGTACATCCATCATGTCTGTAAGCTTATTGTTATGCTCTACGTCCCAGATACCGAATCTTGAATGGTAATCGTCGTGGTTTTTGAAAACAATATAGTCCATGATATTTACAGATATGCAGACACACAGCTTGGAATAATCCTCGCCCTCACTAAGCTGTGAGGAGTACTGCTTTGACCAGTACAGAATCGTCCTCGCACCGTAAAATGCATCATAGTATACCTGCATTTCCACATTTATCATCTGATCTCCAACATCAATATTAAGATCAAGACGGTAGTATTTTTCGTCAATGTGCTTTGGGTCTATCTCGGGATTCTTTACTCTGACACTGCGCAGCTTGCTTCTTGGTATGTCCAGAATGTCAGACAGGAACGCTTCAAGGATGTCCTTGTTTTCCTCAGCGGCAAAGAGCATTTTGAAAACGATGTCAAGCTTTGCCGATATAAATTTTTCCGCCATGAGCTGCCACCTCTGATGCTTTCTTGATTGTATTATATCATATCCGGGGGAATATGTCAACAAAGGGTATTGACAAATGAGGATGTATGGTGTATAATATAATCATAAGTACCAAATATGTATGTTAACACAAGGACATGCAAAAGCATATCCCCGAGGAGGCACCCTCGGGGATTTTTGTTGACATATGACCAAAAGTGTGATATAATGCAGATAGGGTACACCAAAGCGGTGGACGGTTGCTCCTGAAAAGGAGGTGATAATCGAGATGGTAACATTAGCGGAGCTTCTCCAGCTCGTGTCGATCATTGTTGACGTTGTCTCGCTATATTATCTTGTCAAAAGCAAGAGAAAGTAGTCGTTTTTATATTTATTACATATAAAAATAGCCGCCCAGTTCCCAAATGCGCGGCTATTTTTAGTCAAACAAAGTAGGGGCAGCCGTTCATCGGTGTACCCTTTTATATTTATTATATACTATACATTCTTATTTGTCAATACTTTTTTTAACTTAACTTCACCGCCCCCTTGATATGTGGGCAAAACGCCGCAAGCGGCGTTTCCGAGTTTTCACTGCGTGAAAACATCGACAGTTTTTGGTAGGATGCGTTAGCAGGGCGCTGTCTTGCTTGACATAATACCCAAATTTCATTTAAAAATTTATTATAACATCAACGTTTTTCATAAAAATACTTGACATACGGTTAAAAAATTGTTATAATAGTTGTATAACGCTGAATTTTTTCCACAGGCATTGCATATTTTTTTGCAAATGACACAAAATTTACACCCGGTCAGAAGCGGCAGAGCTGTTTGGTGCCGTCTCTGACAGGTTAAGCTATATGAAAGGTGGTCTATCTGTTGTCAAGGAAAACGAATTTTAAGCGGCTGCTGGGAACGGCGCTGGCGGCTTCGGTCTGCGTTACTATGCTCCCTGCTTTTCCTGCATATGCCGATGCGGATGCAGCTGCAGACGCAGAAACAAGCCTCAGCGAGCTGAGCGCTTCCTTCAGACAGAAAACTTACAGCGAGTATTATGACGAGATCGCTGACGTGAAGCGTCCGGATAAGGAGGCTATGCTTACATACTCAGGAAAGGACAGCCGTGCCGACGCGGAGCTTGCTTCCTTCGAGGGCAGGGACAATGTGCTGGTATGGTCAAACGACGAGGGACGGGTCGATTTTACCGTGGATGTCCCCGAATCGGGTGCCTATCAGATGGAGTTCAGCTACTACCCGCTGACGGCAACTACCATCACCGAGTTCTCCGTCCTGCTGGACGGCGAGTCCCCCTATGATACAGCTACCCGTGTAACGCTGGATCATATCTGGAACAGCGCCTACCCTATCACTGAGGACTCAAAAAATAATGAGGTGCGTCCGCCCCAGATCCAGACCCCTATGTGGGTGACACGTATGGCATACGATGTGGACGGTCTGTTTAACGACCCCCTCTGGTTCAATCTGGATAAGGGTCAGCATACTATCTCATTTGAGTCGGAGCGTGCAGGCGTTGCCATCGAATATGTAAAGCTCTGCAACCTGAAGGACTATGAGGCTTATAAAAAGCCCTCCGATGCAGACCTCCAGAAAAATGCAGGAGCGGAAAATATAAAGCTGCAGGGCGAGCAGTATAAATATACTACCTCCCAGACCATCTTCCCTACATATGACCGCGGCTCCTATCTTACCGAGGATAACAAGGGAAATGAAAATCACCCCTCCAAACAGCGCTATAATACAGTGGGTGAAGGCACCTGGGATACTGCAGGTCAGACTATTACCTGGGAAATGACAGTCACATCCGCAGGATATTATAAAATAGGAATCAAGGCTCGTCAGAAGGAGCTGAGAGGTCTTTATACCAACCGCCGTCTTTATATTGACGGAGAGGTACCCAACGACAAGCTTGCTCAGATCAAGTTCGACTACGACGACGACTGGCTCATGGTAACTCCCACAGATGACGACGGAGAGCCTGTATATGTATATCTGGACGAAGGCAAGCATGAGCTTTCACTGGAGGTCATCCCCGGTGAGATCGGAAACTCCATGCGGTACCTGGACAATGTTGTCTACACAGCAAACCAGTATTATATGCAGATACTGATGATAACAGGACCCTCTCCCGATAAGTACACCGACTATTATGTACACAGAGAGATCCCCGAGCTCACACTGGAGTTCAGCAACATGGCAGGACAGCTCCTTGGCGTTGAAGCACAGATCGAGGCTCTGGCATCCCAGAAGGGCACCGAAGCAGCCGCTCTGGAAAGACTGGCAACAGTGCTCCAGAGGGGCGCTGATAAGCCCAACAAGATCCCCGACATGATCGGCAACGGCTCTATCAAGGACAACGTTTCTTCCGTGTCTTCATGGATGAGACAGTACCGTGAGCAGCCTCTGGAGATCGACTTTATCGAGCTTGCTCCCGCAGGCGGAAGCTTTACAAGGGTAAAGGAAAACTTTGGCAAGAGCATGGCGTTCGGCTTCAAGGGATTTATCAATTCCTTCTTTGAGGACTACACCGTCCTGGGCGATCCTGCAGACGGCGAAAGCTCCATAAATGTCTGGGTAGGTCTCGGACGTGACCAGACAAACGTTATCAAGCAGCTTACAGACGCTCAGTTCAATCCGGAGCACAGCACAAAGGTTGCCATCAACCTTGTACAGGGCGCCATCATGGAAGCGGTGCTTGCAGGCAAGGGACCCGATGCATCACTGTTCGTGGGCGGCGAGTTCCCCGTAAACCTTGCACTTCGTGACCTGGTTCTCCCTCTCAACGACATGGAGGGCTTTAACGAGGTAACAAAGCGTTTCCAGAGGAACGCAATGGTACAGTATACATATGACGGGGACGTTTATGCAATACCCATCAACCGCAGCTTCCCCATGATGTTCTACCGCAAGGATCTTCTTGCTCAGGTAGGCGTGGACGCAGCTCCCGAAACATGGGACGATCTGATAGATATGCTCCCTGCAATGCAGAGAAAATACCTCCAGCCGGGACTTATCCTGCCGGGCGTTGTATCCGGAGGCGTGTCCATCTCCCCTGCAACGGAAGCAGGACACACATTCGCACTGCTGATGCTCCAGTCGGGCACCAACTACTATACCGACGACCAGAGGGCTACCAACTTTGACTCCAACGCAGCAGTAGACGCATTCGCCACATGGACCGACTTCTACAATATCTATAAGTTCGACCAGACCTATGACGCGTTCACACGTTTCAGAACAGGCGAGGCGCCCATAGTTATCCAGAACTACTGTACCTTCTACAATCAGCTGAACATGGCAGCTCCCGAAATAAAGGGACTGTGGGACTTTGCGCTTGTACCCGGCACCATGCAGGCAGACGGGAAAATATCCCATGCCGCTAACTCAAACGGCTCGGGCGGAATCATCCTCTCCGACTGCAAGGACGTGGAGACAGCATGGGAGTTCATCAAGTGGTTCACCGACACGGATACCATGGTAGAATACGGACAGAATGTAGAGGGTGTAATGGGACCTATGGGACGTTTCGACTCTGCAAATGTTGAGGCTCTGAAGCAGCTCAACTGGTCAAACAAGGACCTTGTAAAGATCCTCGACCAGATGGATCAGCTTGAGGAGATCCCTGTAGTTCCCTCCGCATACGTTGTAACAAGAGGCGTAATGAACGCATTCAGAGCGGTGGTAAACGACAAGGAAAATCCAAGAGAGACACTGCGTTGGTATAACATTGATATCAACAGAGAGATCACCAGAAAACGAGAAAATCTCGGTCTTGATACCGATGATTAAATAAGGAGGGTTACCTTTGGCTGCTGAAATTCAAAGGAAGGAAATTTTGCTCCCCAGTGAGCGCAAAATGGACTTCAAGGAAAGATGGGCTTACACGACCCACGAGATGAAGCGTAACTGGAACTGCTACGCAATGCTGGCACCGTTCATGATATTCTTTATAGTGTTCACTGTAGTGCCTGTAATCATGTCTCTCCCTATGGGATTTACCGATTTTGACATGGCGCATTTTCCGCCCAAGTTTGTGGGTCTGGACAATTTCTACACACTGTTCCTGGAGGACGACGTGTTCATCGGCGCAATAAGAACAACTCTTATATTCGCTATCTTCACAGGACCGTTAAGCTATGCGCTCAGCTTTTTCCTTGCGTGGCTCATCAACGAGCTGCATCCGGTGCTGAAGACTATTTTTACACTGATCTTCTATGCACCGTCAATGGCAGGAAACATCTACTTTGTATGGAACCTGATCTTCTCCGGTGACGTGTACGGATATATGAACTCCGCGCTCACCACACTGGGAATCACAACAGCCGCTATCCAGTGGCTGACGGACGCGAATTATATCCTCCCCTGCGTAATAATCGTACAGCTGTGGGTATCCATGGGCGCAGGCTTCCTTGCAATGAGAGCGGGCTTCCAGGGCATCGACAAGGCCATGTACGAGGCAGGAGCTATCGAGGGTATCAGCAACAGATGGCAGGAGCTTATCTACATCACCATCCCTTCAATGGGACCCCAGCTGATGTTCGCTGCGGTAATGCAGATCGTATCCGCATTCACAGTTGATATGGTAGGAAGAATGCTCTGCGGCTTCCCTTCAACGGATTACAAGGCACACACTATCATGACCCACGCCTTTGACTACGGCTGGGTGCGTTACGAGATGGGATATTCCTCGGCAGTCTGCTTTGTACTGTTCCTGGTAATGTACCTGTGTAACGAGGGAGTGTCGAAGCTTCTTGGCAAGTATATGAACTGAGAAATGAGGTGAGGATCACATAATGGCTAAATCAAAAGAAATTTCCATAAAGGAACAGCAGGAGGCTGAGAACGCCGCGGCGCTGGAAGCGCTCAGAAAAAGGCGTGAGAAGCAGCACAAGAAAATGGAGAAGTCCAAGGGCACGAACAAGCAGGTAGGCAAGAGCTGGAAAAACGATATAGGAATATTCCTGTTCCTTTTCCTTCTGGGACTGTTCATGCTGGCGCCCATCTACATTGCGATAGTAACGTCGCTGAAGCCGGTAAATGAGATCTTCCTCATGCCGCCGAGACTTTATGCGATAGATCCCACAACAGACAACTTCAAGGATCTGTTCATTGTTGCAAACAACTCCTGGGTACCCTTTTCAAGAAACGTATTCAACAGTATCTTTGTAACAGTTACAGCCACAGTGCTGCACGTACTGTTTGCTTGTACAGCGGGCTTTATCCTTGCAAAGTGCAGGTTCCCGGGTGCAAGGGCTATCAATAAGATAGTAGTAATCGCGCTGCTGTTCAACAGCCAGGTAACATACATCATGCAGTACATGGTAATGGCAAAGCTTGGTATGATAAATACATACTCTGCGCTTATCTTCCCGCTTATCGCAAGCTCAATGGGACTTTACCTGATGATCCAGAGCGTGGGACAGATACCCGACGCAATGATCGAGGCTGCAAAGATAGACGGTGCAGGACTTATGCGTATATGCTGGGGCATAGTAATGCCCAACTCAAAGCCTGCGCTGATGACGATTATCATCTTCCAGTTCCAGGCGGCATGGAACTCCAACGGCGGCTCGCTGGTATACGATGAGGCGCTGAAAACGATACCTACCGTTGTACAGCAGATCGCTGCAGCAGGTATCGCGAGACAGGGCGCTATTGCAGCATCCGCAGTAGTTCTTATGATCCCGCCGCTGGCAATATTCATTGCCGCACAGAGCAACGTTATGGAAACAATGGCTCACGCCGGCATGAAGGACTAAAAGGAGGGGATAATATGTCAGGCTTGAAAAAGCTTATTTCACTGGTATCAGCAGCGGCTGTCACCGTTTCGGCACTTGCCGTGAACGTCTCCGCGCTGGAAACATATGACCCCTACAGCTATGACAGATGGGGCGATCCGGTCGCTTCACAGGCAGGATACACCGCCGAAAGATACGTGGACGGCGAGATGATGGGCTGCGGCAACTTCTATGAGCCTGCAGATATGTTCATATCTCACGACAACCTTATGTATATAGCTGACAAGGGCAATAACAGGATAGTTGTTACCGATCTGGACTTCAACTTCAAAAAGGAAATGAAGGAGTTCAAGTACGGCGGAGAGACTCTCACCCTGAAAAAGCCCGCAGGCGTCTATGTTGACCAGTATACAGGATTCATCTATATATGTGACACGGAAAATGACCGCGTTATCAAATGCGACACAGACGGCAATGTCGACAGACTCTTTGCAAGACCCGAGACAGAGCTTTTCGACCAGAACCTCACCTATAACCCGAACAAGGTCCTGGTTGACAAGGCAGGAAATGTTTACGTGGTAGTTAAATCCATTACAAAGGGTGCGGTAATGTTCGACTCTGAGGGCAACTTCCTCAGATTCTACGGCGCGAACCGCGTTGAAGCTACAGCAGAGGTAATCGCAAACGCTTTCTGGAACACCATCTCCACAGAGGCTCAGAGAGAGCGAAGCGCAAGACAGACCCCTGTAGGCTTCACAAACTTCGATATCGACGACATGGGCTTCATCTATACGGTGACAGACTCCCAGACCATCAACACCGACCTGGTCAAAAAGCTCAACCCCAGAGGCGACAATATCCTGGACTCCATAAGCGGTACCTCTGATATGACCTTCGGTGATGAGCCCCCTACGTACTACTCTATCTACTCAAAGAACTCCAGTCTTACAGATATTGACTTGGGTCCAAACGGCGAGCTCAATATCCTGGACTTCCAGCACGGACGTATCTTCCAGTACGACAAGGAATGCTGGCTGATGTTCATCATGGGCGGCAGCGGCGACCAGCTGGGTCTGTTCCAGTCCGCATCGGCTATAGAGAGCCATGACAATCACATCTATGTACTGGATGCAAGAAAGAATAATATAACGATATTCACAAGAACAGTTTTCGGCGAGATCGTTACAGAGGCGGCAAACCTCTATAATGCCGGATACTATGAGGAGTCCCTTGAGCCCTGGAGAAATGTTCTCAAGTATGACGGAAACTACCGCAGAGCTTATATCGGCATAGGCAACGCGCTTTATAACAGATATGAGTACGAGGAAGCAATGAAATACTTTGAGATCTCAATAAGCCGTGTGCGCTACAACAAGGCGTTTGAGGGCTACAGAGACATCTGGATAAAGGCTCACTACCAGATATGTCTGATAGTGATAATACTCCTGATCGCGCTCATCATCGTTTACAAGCAGCTGCGCAAGAGGGGCAAGATCGTATTCCCGTGGGAGAAGAGAAGAAGAATAGGAAAGGGCGGTGTGCTGTGATATGTTGGATCTGACTAAGCCTCAGTTTGTGAAGCACGTTGTTTTTCACCCCTTTGAGGGCTTCGAGGATCTTCGCTGGAAAAAGGGCGGCTCAATGAGGATAGCGATCATCATTGTGTGTCTCCTGTTTGTACAGCAGATCGCCTACAACAGACTTTACGGCTTTCAGTATTACTCTGATTATGACAAGACCTTCAACATAGTTCCCTACATATTCAAAAGCTTCATAATATTCCTTACATGGGTAGTGGCAAACTGGGCGATGTGTACGCTGTTTGACGGCGAGGGGAGCATGAGAAATATCTTCATAAACTCCGCATATGCACTGATACCATTCGTTGCCTGCTATCTGATAGGCACGGTAATGTCACACTTCCTGATAAGAGATGAATACGTTTTCATTCAGGCGGTGGAGATACTGGGATTGTGCTGGAGCTTCGTGCTTCTTATTTCGGGACAGAAGGCGGTACATCAGTTCACCTTCGGAAAGACCATAGCGATGATACTTCTTACGCTGGTAGCTATGGTGGCGATACTGTTCCTGCTCGTACTGCTTCTTACACTGTTCCAGCAGGTAATAATATTTATACTCTCCATCTATACAGAGCTTTCTTACAGGTTCAGAGTTTAATTACTAAAACGAAAAGTGGTGAAAGAATAAATGCGAAAAGCTATGAAAAGGCTTCTTGCCGGTATGTGCTGTCTGGCTATGATGATTCCGGTTTGTGCAGTCCCTGCACTCTCTGACGACGAAGCGGCAGACGCTGACACAGGCAGCTCGGACAGCGAGGCTATTGATGCTGATGAGTATGACATAGACGAGACTGAGCTTATCACAGAAGATCAGGCAATGGCTGATATGAAGCTGGCAGCAGAAAACAGCAATCTGGCGCTGTACTGCAACGAAAAGGAAATGTGGATGGCGCTGAAGGATAAGAAAAGCGGCAGGATATGGTGGTCAAACCCCATAAATGCAGACGCTTCAGCCGGCAAAAAGGCTCAGAAGGATGAGCTGAAATCAGGCATGACACTGACCTATGCCGAGGTCTCAAAGCGCCGTACTATGGCTCAGGTGGCAAGAACAAAGAGCAAGTACAAGGTGAAGATCACCCCCACAGGAATAGAGGCTACATTTGATTTCAAGGATGCAGAGATACTCGTTCCCGTTACATACACACTGAATGAGGATCATCTTGCTGTAAGCGTTGATACCTCTGCCATCATTGAGAGGAACCCGGATAAGATAGTTACTGACATTGCGCTCAATACAACATTCGGTGCAGCAGACAGCGAGGAGCAGGGATACTACGTTATCCCCGACGGAAGCGGCGCACTGGTGAACTTCAACAACGGCAAGGCAGGCTACAAGATATATGCAGGCAAGGTATACGGCAATGATATAACCGCTGTAAAGACTACCAAGCCCGCAACAACACGTCAGGTATATCTGCCTATGTACGGTATCGTAAAGGATAATAACGCCGGCCTGATGGTAGTTGCCGACAAGGGCGACACCTGCGCTACCATAAACACTTATGTGGCAGCACAGAATAAAACAAGCTACAACTCCTGCTACTTCGACTTCGAGATCAGGACCTCTGACGAATACCTTATGGGCGGCGAGGCTAACCCTCTCAAGGTTTTTGAAAAGAGGGGCATACTGGTTCCCGAGATAGAGGTAAGATATTACCCTGTTTCAGACAGCAGCGGCGAGGTCGACTATATGGATATAGCCGATTCCTACAGAAGATATCTTGTAAACTCACAGGGAGTCACAAAATCTGCAGCTGCAGACAAGACATCTCTTTATGTTGATTTCCACGGCGGTACCATGAAGACCGAAACTGTTCTGGGTCTGCCGGTAACAATGCAGCATAAGACAACTACCTTCAAGGACGCACAGAGCATACTGCAGCAGCTTAAGGATCTGGGCGTCGGAGATATCGTTGTACAGTACAATCAATGGACTGCCGACGATATAAAGGAAAAGGTGGCAGACAGCGCAAAGGCAGCATCTGTTCTTGGAGGAAGCGGTGCCTTTGAAAATCTTATGGACTACACAAGGACACAGGGCATTACGATCTATCCTGCGGTGGATAACCTGACATTCAAATCCGGAAGCGGATACTTCACAATGACAGACACCGCTGTCAGAGTTTCAAATGCTTACTCCAGACAGATCGAATATGACCTTGCCCACGGAGTTGAAAACAAATACTACAAGGCACTGTCGCTGCTGAGCCCGAGAAAACACAAAAAGATGTTTGACAATCTGGCAGGCAGCTACAAGAAGAAAAAGCTGGATACTATTTCAGTGGGAAGCGCAACTACCGTCATCTACGGTGACTACGGCAGAAATTCAGTTTCCAGAGAGATGTTCAAATACAATCTCCAGGAATATATGGCTGATCTGCAGAGCACAGTGGGTTCTATATTTGCTGACGGCGCAAACGCTTATGTGCTGAAATATGTTGACCACGTTTCAAATGTCCCCCTCAGCTCCAGCAAATATGACCTGTTTGATGCGGAGATACCCTTCTATCAGATCGTTATGAGCGGACTTAAGCCTGTTTCAAGCACTGCGATAAACGGCGACGCTCAGATCGCTGACCTGCTCCTCAGATCGGTGGCTGTAGGAGTTGATCCAAGATTTGACTTCATCGGCGATGAAGCAAATGAACTGAAGGATACAAAATACGACAAGTATTTCTATGCCGACTACAGATACTGGGTAGAGGACGCTGCAGGCTGCTGGAAGTTTGCAAATGAAGTTCTTTCAGACATTGACGGCATTCAGATCACCGATTACAAGGTAATGCCTAACGGTGAGATCGAAACGGTCTATGCAAACGGTACAAAGACAGTTGTAAACATAGAAAAGAGGACCGTTACCAAGAACGGAAAGAAAATAAGTCTTTATGATTATGTCGGAAAGGAGGTAATCGGCTGATGAAGAAGTTATATATGTCCTATGAAAAGAAAAAGGGTCTTTACGGATACGGCTTCGTTGCGCTGTGGTTTATCGGTGCGCTGATGTTCTTTATAATCCCCCTGTTCCAGTCTCTTTACTACTCGTTTTTTGATGTATCTCCCGATGTGGGAGCACCGCTTATCAAAAAGCTGGTAGAGGGCGGCGCAAACGGAAAGGTAAATTACCTGCTGAACTATAAAAACGCCTTCATGACAGACCCTAACTTCAGACAGTATCTGGTGGAATCACTGAAGGATATGGCTCTTGACCTGCCGGTTATCGTTGTATTCTCACTTTTCGTTGCTATCGTTATCAATCAGAACTTCAGAGGAAGGACCTTCGCAAGAGCGGTATTCTTCCTGCCGGTAATCATTGCTACCGGTCCCGTTTACGCCATCATCACAGGCGACCTTGAGACCAGCGGAAACAATGATGCGGCTCAGTTCTCAACAATGTTCGAGGCGGACATGGTAGACCAGCTATTGGAGTTCGTGGGTATCTACGGCTTCAGCGCCACGTTCACCGATATGCTTACGGAGATAACCTCTGACATACTGAATCTGGTGTGGAAATGCGGTATCCAGATAATCATATTCCTTTCAGCCCTGCAGGGCATACCCGCCTCCGCTAAGGAAGCTGCAGGTATCGAGGGAGCTACCTCATGGGAGTTCTTCTGGAAGATCACACTGCCTTACATTTCACCAATGATTCTTGTAAACATAGTTTATACGGTCATCGATGCCTTTACAGACCCCACAAACCAGGTAATGGAGCGGCTGCTCAGCGTACAGACTGAGTGGAAATACGGTTTGTCGGCAGCAATGGCGTGGAGCTACTTCGGAATAATCCTCGTAGTTCTCGGCATCATATTCGCAATCATGAACAAGCTTGTCTGGTATGATGATTAAGGAGGAGTATAAAAATGGCTATTAGTGGTATTAAAGATGCTGTCTCCGATTTCATTGCAAAGAACATGCCGGAGAAGAAACCCAAGAATAAGATGGATAAGTTCACCCGAAGGGAGAAAAAAGAGCGCTACAAAAGAAGAATGGAGTGCCTTTCTCCCGAGGAGCAGGCATATCTGAGACGTAAAGAGTTCATGGACGCTATGTGGCCTATATTCAGAGCCCTGATCGTTTTCGGACTGTGCTTCATCATCATCTATCCTCTGATCTATATGATCACGGCTGCTGTCCGTACAAGAGCGGACATGAATGACCCCACTATCATGTGGATCCCAAGACACTACACAATGCAAAACGTAAAAGACGTAATAAAGGCTATGGAGTTCGGCAGTACGCTGTGGAACACACTGAAGCTCAATATAGTTTGTTCCATACTCCAGGTACTTACCTGTGCGGTAACAGGCTACGGATTTGCAAGATACAACTTCAAGGGTAAGAATATACTGTTCTTCATCGTTATCATGATGATAATAGTACCCCCTCAGATCATTCTTATCCCGCTGTATATGTTCTTCCGTTACTTCAATCCGCTGGGTATCTACTATCTTATCAAGCATGACTATCTCAGCCTTATCGACAAGCCTGCGGCTATGTACCTTCCTGCTCTGACAGCAAACGGTCTGCGTGCCGGACTGTTCATCTACCTGTTCAGGCAGTCCTTCAGAGGACTTCCCAAGGAGCTGGAGGATGCTGCTGCTCTGGACGGCTGCTCGCCTCTGACAACATTTGTACGCGTTATGATACCTAATGCAGGCTCTACGTTCCTGACAGTATTCCTGCTTTCGGTAGTATGGTACTGGAACGACTACTATATCAGTACGTCCTTCTTCATCTCATACAAGACCATCGCGCTGACGTTAAAAAACCTGAGCTCGAACATCAAGGTACTGCTGTTCGGCGATGCCAACGCTCAGGTAAACACCAGAGAGATCATCATCTGGATGGAGGCTGCGTGTCTTATCTCCATCACTCCGATCCTGGTACTGTATATCCTTCTGCAGAAAAACTTCACAGAGGGTATTGCACGTTCCGGTCTGACCGGTATGTAAGGCGGGGAAGCCCCCGATAAATGTCCACTCCCGGGTGTACCGATGTTTTCGCTGTGCGAAAACTCGGAGGCAAATGCGAAGCATTTGGCAAGCCCCCATATCAAGGGGG
>JAFLUI010000069.1 GCA_022508825.1 Oscillospiraceae bacterium | reverse complement strand
CGGTATTTCGGAGATCAGCTTTTCCTCCGTTGATATTTTTCTCATAAGCTCCGACAAAAGGGTTGCGCAGATGGAAATACGGTATGATATCCCCGGCGTTGAAACCGCTATAGTATCCGGAGAGCCATTTGAACTTGCAAACATACTGGACAGTGTACAGGGAGACGCTGTTGAAGGAGCATGGGGAACCTGCTTTCTTACAAGTATCTCTAACATATGCACATTAGCCGGTAAGGATATCAGTGAGGGAGATGTGGTAAGATACGCTGTCGAAAACAAACTGTGCAATGTTGACGCATGGAGTCCTGAAAATACAGGAGGAACCAGTACAAAGTCTGCTGTCAGGATCCTGAATGAGCTGTGCGGCATAGAAGCTCATTCTTACGAGGGCAGGGAGTTCAGAAAATTTGACAATGAGGCAATAGCTCAGGCAATAGAGGACGGCATAGGCGTTATTGCAGGTCTTGACGCAGGATTCTTTATATGCGACAGCGGATCCGGAAAGGCGTGTCAGTATATTGATGTTGATTCCTTCAACAGAATTTGCAGAAATACCCGCGGCGGCAATGTTGTGGTTACCGATAAACCCATAAGAAATATATGATAAATGATGACAGGAGGATCCGGATATGAGTAATGTATTAAACCGCTATATTGAATACGGAGAGAAGCTTTATGATATGACAGGAGGAGTCATCGGCTGTATTGTGCCGGCTTGCGAAAACGGCAGGATCTGGTGAATATTGTTCTGAAAGTGAGTTGCTTCGACAGGAGCTATGAAGTTGAATTCGGAGGCATGACTCACAAAGAGATCATCAGATACCTGAGAGAAAAGCATCACATGATAACAGGTCCGGGGGTTAAAAAAATGAGAGAGCATCGGGGACATTGTAAAAAAGCTGTCAGAGCTGCCTCCCAAACCGCGGAAGGAGCTTGGAAACGGTTTTTATATCGTATATGACGAGGCATCAAACGGACTTGGGTACCGTATGGTGAGCATATGTCTCAAAAGGGAAGGAAACCCGGTATTGTGCGCTCAGATAACTGACCGGACGCAGGAGGAAATTCCCCTTTTTTGCGGACAAGTCAATAATTCAAATTCAAGATCACTTTGCTTTTAATAAAGTTAAAATATTTTAGAAAAATATAAAATATATATTGACAAAGCAGCATATTTGTTGTATAATATAATTGATATTTGGCTTTTCCCGAATGATGCAAGTGGGGAGCGATATAAAAATGGAGCAGATATTCAGCATAAATAAAAAGGAAATGGATACGGATTATCTGACCGGATTACTTAACAGAAGAGGTCTGGATAAAGTGTGGGACACTCTGTCTGCGGATATGACGCTGCACGGTATCTATATTGACGTTGATAATTTCAAGCTGGTCAATGATATCTACGGACATTCCAAGGGCGATGAGCTGCTGATATTCGTGTCCGACCTTCTGCAGCATACCTTTGAAGGGCAGATCGTCGTAAGAATGGGCGGCGATGAATTTGTGGTGATCTGTCACGGGAGTCTTGGCAGTGAAGAGGTAAAGACGCGGTTCCCTGTTTTGCAGGATGGACTGAAAAACGGCGGATTCGATAAGACCATCGCTTCCATGCTGTCATTCAGCATCGGAGTGATATTTGATCAGAAGGTGTCTGACGGTCTGCAGGAGCTTCTCCGGCAGTGCGATGAGGCAATGTACTATATAAAGAAAAACGGCAAGGGCAGTTATATTACATACGATCAGATCAGGGATATGGTGGAAGAGAACAAGGCGATGAAGGACAGAGCATTTACAGCTCTGGAAAATGCAGAGATAAAAATGCTTCTGCGGCCTGTCATTTATCTGCAGACTTCCGAAGTATACGCGGCGGAGGCAGTGCTGTATTGGGATTTTCCTTCTGTCGGAAGGCTTCCCGAAGAAAAATTCATGCCTATTTTCGTACAGTATGGCATCGTGGCAATGATGGATGACTATGCGTTTGAGCAGGTATGCAGATGGAAAGCAGGCTGGAAGGATACCGTATTCGAGCATCTGGATATTTACGTAAGACTGTCCGGACTGTATATCCTTAAGGATGAAGGAATCGGGAATATCGTCTCCTGTCTGGAAAAATACAGGGTCGACCCGAAGGAAATAAAGATATGTATCAATGAACAGGATTTTCCCGAAAAGAAAGAGCAGATGCACTATGCATTGCAGACGCTGATCGGTATGGGATTTCAGATCGCAATAAATAACTTCGGCTCAGCCTCCTCCTTTATGGTGCTTAAGGATATCCCTTCACGGATACTTAAACTGGATGCCAAGCTGTCTGCTGCGGATAATAAAGACGCGTCAGCAATGCACATATTAAAAAATGTCATCAGTCTGGGACGGGATCTGCAGAAAAGTATTGTCGGTCAGGAGATCAGTAATGCCGGACAGGTATCGGCGCTCGCCAATTACGGAGCGCAGCTCGGTACGGGCAGCTTCTGCGGAGAGGCAAAAGAAGAGTCCGCATTCCGGGACGAATATGCAGACCGTTTATATATCATTACAAACAGAGAGCCTGTCTCATTTCCTTTTGACGGGGATCTGAAGGATCTCTCGGGAAAGACAGAGGGCAGCTATGAGGGAACGGGACTTTCCTTTGACAGGGGAGTGGTCAGTTCGCAGGGAGCTCTGGTATTTCCGGGCGGCGGCGTCAAAAAGAATATAGTCAGCTTCCCGGGACATCTGATGCACAGTGACAGCTATTCCATATGCTTCTGGATCAACCCCGATGAGGAACAGCTGTGGACCAGCGCTGTTTATGTCACGTTTGCAGACGGATTTTTAAGTCTTATTCCCGCTGCGGGGCGGGGACTCTGCTTCCGTATCAAGGACGACAGAGAACCGAATGTATGGCATGATATCTTCTGCAGACAGGCAGTGCCGGGAAAGTGGGCATATATCTGTGCTTCATATGACATGGTGACGGGTATCTCAAAGCTGTATTTTAACGGACTTCTGGTGGGGAGCCTGGAGAATGTTCCGGGTCTTAAGGTCGCCGAAGCCTTTATTCTGGGCGGCGACGAGTATCAGAATTCATTCAAAGGCAGGATCGCCGGTCTGGAGATATACCATTATGTTATTTCAGCCGAATATGTACAGGAGAAATTTCAGGAGTATCAGAAGGATGAAACGTTTCTGGGAACAGACGGCAGAAAATAAGGATAAAGACGCATCAGAACAGGGGGAGCGCAAAAAAGCAGACCTCCTTATAAGCGGAAAGCCTGCTTAGGGTAATTGTTCATTCTATGGGACTGTATTTGATGCGGACGGCAATATCCTGATTGTAATTTCCGAAGGTCCTGCCGAAAATGGTCAGACCTCCTATATGCTCTGCGTTTTCCTCCACCTCCAGCCTGAACCTGATAACGCTTCGGGAATCAAGCTCAAAGTCACGGAGGGAAACATCCGATACCTGCAGTCCGTCAATAAAGGTACCATCCTTGTTGATAACAAGTATCTTGAGCATCCCGTATTGGTTCCAGTTAGGATACCACCAGTCAGGGGTAAATATCCCCTTTACATTTCCGAAATCACCGGGGCTGGTCCATACAGCTATCTTCTTACTGTTGATAAAAAAAGAAATATCCGAAGGCCATACATCGTTTACGCCGGGAGCTTCAGAGCTGATCTCCATGGATATGGTTATCTGGTCTATCTTCTGTCCGTGGGGGATAAAATTAGGGATAACATACTCCACATATCCTCTTGTAAACCATAATATATCCGCATTGTATCTGTCGGAGTGAGCAAAATACCGGATATCATCCACCTCTCCGATAATAGCGTCGCTTGAAGCAAGACCGCAGGTAGGATAGACCGAATAATCCGAATAATGACCTACCTTAAGATCCGTCTGATAAATATTCTCCGGCTCCTGTACATCCAGCTCGATCAGTATTTTGTCGAGATAAACATAGCATTTCTTCTGATTTCCGTGCCCTGCCGATTCACTGGACACGGTAACAAGTCCGCAGTCCTCCAGCTTTTTTATGTGTCCGGTAAGTGCCCCGTTTGTTATGTTTAATTTTGCGGCAAGCTCATTCATGTTCATCCCATGGCTTTCCATGAGTATCTTGATTATTTCTATCCTTATTTCCGAGCCAAGGGCTTTGAATATTTCCAGTCCGTCGTCAAGAGATTTGATATGCAGCATATGGGTCTCCTTAAAATAAAACTAAATTATTTTCGGTAATTCTAAACAAATTGCCTATGTCTATTATAACGCAGTACGACTGTAAATGCAAGCAGAATAATTTAAAAAATAATTTAATATTTCAGATAAGTGTAAATAAGTAAGATCAAAAGGAGAATGACTCCATGAGAAAAATATCTGAGTGCATCCTCGCATTATTGCTGACCGCCTCTCTGGCTGCCTGCAGCGGCACTGAGCAGGTGGGAACAGCGGAGACAGGTCAGGACGGCAGCTCTGCGGACAATGCAGGCAATGAGCCTGTCCCTGTTGAGATCGCAAAAAGTCAGTGGGGCAATCCCGTCACAGGCTTTGACAGTGAGGGAAACCTCACCTACGGAGGCGACCCATCTGCGCTGGTGGTGGACGACACACTGTACCTGTATGTGGGACATGATGTTTCCACAAATGATTCCTATGTGATACCTGAATATCTTTGCTACTCCACAAAGGATATGAAGAACTGGACATATGAGGGAGTGGTCATGAAAATGACCGACGTTTCCTGGGCGGACAAGAATTCTGCCTGGGCAGGACAGGTCGCCCGTCATTACGATGAGACCGTCGGCAAGGACAGATACTATCTGTATTTCTGCTCATGGGACAGCACTGACAGCGGGAAGCAATCTATAGGTGTGGCGGTATCGGACAGTCCCACCGGTCCATTTGAGGATATCGGGGAGCCGCTTGTAAAAGGCTCATTTACGGCGGACGAGACCTCCGCATGGAACGACATTGACCCCACCGTCTGGATAGAGAATGACGAAAAGGGTGAGGAACACCGCTATCTTGCATGGGGAAACTCAAAGCTCTATATCTGCGAGCTCAATGAGGATATGGTCTCCGTCAAGGACTACGACGGGGACGGACAGATCACCTTCAGGACGGACGTCCGCAGCAAGACAGTGCCCGACTCCTTTACAGAAGCACCCTGGATATACCGCCGTCAGGACGAAAACGGAAATTATTACGGGGACTACTACCTCTTTTATGCCTACGGCTGGCGTGAGCAGATGGCTTATGCAACTACCGATGATCTTATGGAAAACCGGCTTTATTTTCAGGATACAATAATGAAGCCCTCTGCTACATCAAATACAAACCATATGGCTGTGGTGGACTTTCTGGGCAAGACATGGTTCATCTATCACAACGGTTCACTGCCGGGAGGCAGCGGATTCAGGAGAACCGTCTGCATAGCGGAGGTCAGCTTCTATCCCGACGGAGCGGTGGCGTATATTGAAGAAACAGCGGCAGGGGTCTTCGGAACGGCTTCCAATATCACTGCCCTTAACGGTGAGGTACTCTGCCATGAGTGGTTCAATAACTCTCTTGGCGACGCTGAATATCCCTACACGGACATGGGTCTGGGAAGCGGTCTTGACAGGATCACCGGTCTTGATGAACAGTGGGAGATCACGTCAGGAAAGGCGTCCCCCGACGATGCGTACACTGTTTCCATTGAGTCAAACAACAAGCCGGGACTCTATGTGACGGTGAAGGACGGCAAGGTCGTTTTGTGTCAGGATCATAACGGAAAAATGGCGGAGGCTCAGACCTTCCGCACAGTGAAGGGTCTTGCAGGCGAGGGGGTATCCTTTGAATCGCTGTCCGAACCGGGTATGTATCTTACTCTGTCAGGCGGAGAGGCATCCCTTACTGCAGGTGAGGACGCAAATGCGGTGAGCTTCCTGATCTCAGAGACATGAGACGGAAATATTTGCATACCAAAACAGGAAGGAGTTTTATTGACATTGAATACTATTAAGTGTATAATTGAATTACATAAAATCAAACAAAACAGCATCCGAGGAGGACTAATATGCGGAAAAAAATATTTTCGGCAGCTGCAGCGCTGCTTTTGCCTGTTATGATGATGACTGCTTGCGGCAAGGATAATTATGTGGAGCCCGACTATGATTTTACCGTAAGCTATGAGGGCATAACGCTGGGCAATGTTTCATCGGGTGCGTCTGTTCATGACCCGTCTGTACTGAGAGCGGGTGATACCTATTATATCTACGGCTCACATATGGCGGCGTCCTCCTGTACAGACCTGAAAACATGGAGATTTATGGCGAACGGCTACCGTGCGGAAAACACGGTGTTCGGACAGATATACGATGTGTATGATGAGGCGTTCGCTTACGCAGGCAGTCCGAAAAGCCTTATCCCAACCGATGATGCAAAAAACGGCGGTGAACACGTCTGGGCTCCCGATGTTATCTACAACAAGGCAATGGGCAAGTATGTGATGTACTACTGCACCACCTCCACATGGAATGCTTCCAACCTGTGCTACGGCATCTCGGATACTCCCGAGGGTCCCTTTGTATGGCAGGGCGCGCTTATATACTCAGGCTTTGACAAGGAGACTATACGCTCCACAGACGTTCTGGACTATGTGGACGAAGAATACGCAATGTCTGCCTATTTCAAGGGAAACAAATACAGGCATGAAGATTGGCCAAATGCTATAGACCCCGGAGTTTTCTATGACGGGGACGGAAAAATGTGGCTTGTATACGGCTCCTGGAGCGGGGGAATTTTTCTCCTGGAGGTAGATGAATCCACAGGAAAGGTCATCCACCCTGCGGCAGACCCGGACAACAATGTGGACGCCTACTTCGGAAAGCGTCTTATGGGCGGCGGACATATGTCCATGGAGGCTCCCTATATACTTCGTGACGAGGCCAGCGGGTATTATTATCTCTTTGTATCCTACGGCGGGCTCACCCGTGAGGGCGGCTATCAGATACGTGTGTTCCGCAGTGAGACTCCTGACGGCGAGTATCTGGACATGAACGGTCAGAAGCCCGAGAAGGGTCTGAATCATGCTTATTACGGTCTTAAGCTCTCCGGAAACTATATGCTGCCAAGTCTGTCCAAGGCATATATGGCTACGGGACACAACTCGGCGCTGGTGGATGATGACGGAAGAAAGTATATCGTCTACCACACACGCTTTGACAACGGCACAGAGCAGCACTCTCCCCGTGTACACCAGTTTATTGTGAATGCTGACGGATGGCCCTGTATGCTTCCCTACCAGACACAGGGGGAGGCGGTCTCACAGACAGGCTATACCAAGGACGATGCAGTGGGACGGTACTATATGATAAATCAGGGCATGGCTATCAGTGCGGAAATTGCCGAGCCTGAGATACTCTATCTTAACGGAAACGGCAAGGCAAGAACAGAAGCTGCCGAGGGCACATGGGAAATGGAAAAGGACAGCTGTTATATGACTGTAACGCTGGGAGACAGGACTTATAAGGGAGTGTTCTGCGCTATGGACGACGAGGCAGGCACGCCGGTGATGACCTTCTCCGCAGTGGGATATAATGAAAGTGTCTGGGGTGTGAAGTATGCAGGAACAGCAGAAGGATCGGAAGGAACCGCTGAATAAGAAAAAGAAGCCCCCCAGAGAGGGCTTCAGGCGGCGGCTCAATCCCTATTATGAGGGCATGACCAGAAAGCAGATAGCAGCGGATACTGCGAAAACAGCATTCAGATGGTTTCTGGTCACGATATTTTTGTTTGTGTACTGGATGGCTATGCTGCTGCTGGCGTCCGTATTCCTGCTGAACGTGTGGAAGGTCACACTGGTAAGGCTTATTATTTACGCCTGTATTCTCACAGGAATCAGTTCTGTTGTATATGCTGCGATACTTGTTCACAGAAAGTTTTACTACTGAGAAAATTAAATCGGGAACTGCTCGGTCTTACGGTCGGGCAGTTCGCCGTATAAGAGAGTATTATCCTAAAAGTTAATACAATAATGCCCAATCGGATATTATTTTTTGACATGATTTAGTTTATAATTGTAATAATAACTAAGTATATATTTTTTATTGAAAATAATTTTCTGAAAGAGGCGGTTTTGTGGAAGTTGGCAAAAAAATACGCGATCTGAGAGAAAATAAAAAAATGTCTGTATACCGTCTTACGCAGATAACAGGCATATCAGGAAATCATATCAGAGGTATAGAAGAAGGCACCAGACAGCCTACTGTCGAAACGCTTCAAAGGATCACAGCTGCTTTGGGCTCTTCTCTTGCTGAGATATTCAGTGACGATATGGAATGCTGCTATCTCTCTCAAAGTGAAAAACGGCTGATCGAAAACTTCCGCATATTATCAAAAGAAAAAGCTGATGCTCTGCTGATCATAAGCGATGCATTGCAATAACAAGGAGGACAGAAAAGCGATGAAACGACTCAAAAGCGTTTTTTCCATTACGCTTGCAGCAATTCTGCTGGCAGTGAATACGGGCTCGTCTGCTTTTGCAGACGAAACGGCTGCTTCTGCTGCTGAAGCTCCCGCTGCATCTACAGCATCGGCGACCTATGACAAACAATTTGTAAGCGAGCGTATCTCCAATAATTACACCAAGGTCAGCAAAGGCTATACTGCCCCGGAGTATTCGGGAGAAGATCTGGTCTTCCCCTTTTCTTTGGGACAGGGCGGCACTGTCACGACTGATACAAGGGGCTATTCAGGCTCTGACAGCGTGATGGATGTGACGGCAGGCGACAAGGCAGAGCTGACGGTGTCCGTTCAGAGCGCGGGTCTTTATGCGGTTCGCTTTGACTACCTGTCATATGATAACTCGGTGCTTCCTGTGGAGTTCTCCATGGAAGTGGACGGAGAGCTCCCATTCTATGAGTGCCGCAATGTGAAGCTGCGCTCTACATGGCTGCCCAAGGCGGAAAAGTCCTACGACCGCTACAACGATGAGGTGGTAACTGTTCCCGATAAGGCGATACAGTGGGAGAGTGCTTATTTCCGTGACAGCAGCTATCGTCATTCAAGAGCGCTGCTTATAGAGCTTGACGCAGGGGAGCATACATTCGGCTTTGGTGTAAAAAGCGGAAGCTTCCTTTTGGGAAGCATGGTACTGACAGCTCCCGAGAGCATTCCTGAGTACAGCGGCTCCCAGACTGCAAGCGGAGACAGCATCATAACCATCGAGGGTGAGGACTACTTTTCTGCAAACGAGTCCTCCGTCCATGCCATTGCAGAGTTTGACCCACGGGTCAATCCGTACAAGGTAACGGACTCTGAGCTGAATACCATAGACTCCGATTCCTTCGGTACTGCAGGTCAGGCTCTTACATATAAATTCAATGTGGATACTGCAGGATATTACTACATAGCAATGAATTACTGTCAGCCCGACAAAACGGATTTCCCCGTATTTGTGGACGTGAGCGTAGACGGGCAGATACCCAATACCGCATTTGAAGCATATGAAATGGCTTATACCAGCAAGTACAGGATTGCTTCCCTCACGGGCTCTGACGGCAATAAGCTGTCGGTGTATCTGGAGCCGGGAGAGCATACCATCTCCTATACGATCACATTAGACCCTATCTGCTACGTTCTGGAGGATCTGGAGGAAACTATGGCAGGGGTCAACGATCTGGCGTTAGAGATAACAAAGGTGGCAGGCAACAACTCCGACAAATACAGAGACCTTAAGCTGTCCCGATATATACCCGGTCTGGAGACTACGCTGACGGAGTACGCCGACGGACTTACAAGTCTGGAGGCAAGCGCAAGACACTTTAACGCAAAGGCTAAGAATGTGGCAGTCATGTCCTCAATGCTCATTGCGTCCAATCAGCTCACCTCTCTGGCGGAGAACCCGGATGAGATACCCTACCGTATCGCAGAGCTGTCCTCAAGCACAAACTCCGTGAACCAGCACCTTGCAAATACCATCGACTCACTTCTGGAAAACGGTCTTGCCATCGACAGGATATGGATATATCAGGAGGACTCGGTGCTTCCCAAAGCCCCCGGCTTCTTCAAGTCCATGTGGATGTCGATACAGAGGTTTTTTGCATCCTTCTTTGACCAGTCCTACTCCGCTTCAAATATCGACCCCGACCATCTTCAGGTATGGGTGAGCAGGTCAAGCCAGTATGTTCAGGTCATGCAGAAGATGATAGACGAATATTTTACCCCTCAGACGGGTATTGAGGTCGATATAAGCATTATGCCGGATCAGTATAAGCTTGTTCTGGCAAATTCCTCGGGCAACGCTCCGGATGTTGCCACCGGAATAAACTATACCATTCCCTATGAGCTTGCTATCAGGGGAGCATTGGTTGATATGGCACAGTACAGTGACTTCCGTGAGACTGCCTCGGTATATGAACCGGGCTTCTTCCTGACAGGCACTATCGGAGATTCCGTCTACTCTATGCCGGAGACAATGAATTTCTGGGTACTTGTTTACCGTACAGACGTCCTTGAAAAGCTGGGACTTGGCGTTCCGGACACGATGCAGGACGTGATCGACATACTCCCCGAGCTGCAGATGCGCGGTCTGAATTTCTACTACCCCACAGCAGGCATGAGAGCTATGAGAAATTTCCACGGCACTACTCCCCTTATCGTCCAGAACGGCGGTGCGCTCTACTCGGGAACAGCCCAGGGAGGCACCACACTTGGAAGCGAAGCCTCTGTAAACGGCTTCACTGCTCTCACCGACCTTTTCACCGTTTACGATATGCCTGTGGATATCGATAACTTCTACCAGCATTTCCGCAACGGAGACATACCTATCGGCATCTGCGATTACGGTACATACAATCTTATAAGCAATGCGGCTCCCGAGCTGGCAGGCTCATGGGATATCTCCATCGTCCCCGGCACCGAAAAGGAGGACGGCAGCATCGACCGCAGCACCTGCGGATGTGCTGAATCAACAGTCATATTCAAAAGCGACTCTGACAGAGAAGCTAAGGCATGGGAATTTGTAAAATGGTGGTCATCCACCGAGGTACAGTCCGAGTTCGGTCAGACCATGCAGATAACCTACGGCGACGAATATCTCTGGACAACCGCAAATGTAGAAGCGTTCGCCCAGCTTCCTCTGGACAGCGCCCACAAGCAGGTAGTGCTGGAGTTCGCCGGAAATGTGGTGGACGTTGCCCGTGTTCCCGGCACATATATGCTGGAGCGTGAGATGAGCAATGCCTTTAACTCCATCGTAGTAAACGGCGACAGCGCCCAGTCCCGCATTGACGAGGCTGTCAAGACCATCGACAGGGAGATAGTCCGCAAGCTGGAGGAGTTCGGCTACATCGACAGTGACGGAAATACCATCAAGGACTATGTTATCCCCAATATAGACAGTGTCAAAGAAATTCTTGGAAGGAACGAATGAGGTGAAAATTCATGGCAGAGCAGGTTAAAACTACAGCAGAGCCTCATAAGCCGCAGATAAAAAAGAAGAAAAACAAGATCTCCCGCCGTGAAAACAACTGGCACGGCTGGGTGTTCATAGGTCCCTATGCTCTTATATTCTCGATCTTTATCCTGATACCGGTAATTCTGGCAGTGATACTGTCCTTTACGAATTTCAACGCCATCCAGTTCCCGAAGTTTGTAGGCTTCCTGAATTACATCACCATACTTACAAGCGATGCGGAATTTATGAAGTACGTTCTGCCGAATACGGTGATCTATGCGGTGATAGTAGGTATCGGAGGATATGTCCTCTCCTTTGTGCTGGCATGGGCGTTATGCAACCTTACAAAGCCTGTAAGGACTGTCTTTGCGCTGATACTCTATTCGCCCAGCATGACCACGGGCGTTGCTATGACAGTGCTGTGGAAGGTGATTTTCTCGGGAGATCAGGCAGGACTTCTCAACAGCTGGCTCATGGAGCTGGGCGTCATCACAGAGCCTGTCATCTGGCTCATAGACGCAAGGTTCCTGCTGCCTATCGTAATTATCATCGGACTCTGGTCATCTATGGGTATCGGATTTCTCAGCATGATAGCAGGTATCCTTAACACCGATGCCACACTTTATGAGGCAGCATCCATTGACGGCGTTTCCAACCGTGTTCAGGAAATGATCTACATAACCATCCCCCAGATGAAGCCCCAGATGCTCTTTGCTGCCGTTATGGCAATAGTGGGAGCCTTCCAGAACGGTATGATCTCCTCCATGCTGGTGGGAAATCCTTCACCGGGATATGCTTCCCAGCTTCTGGTCAACCATATCGAGGACTACGGCTTCCTCCGTTATGAGATGGGCTATGCTGCGGCTATATCCGTTGTCCTTCTGCTGATAGTCCAGCTGTTCAGCAAGGGCGCGAATATGCTGCTTACCGATAAGGATCCGTACGGAAAGAAAGGAGTTGATACAGATGGGGAATAAGGGCAGGAAAATCAACCCTCAGAAATTTGAGATCGGTCAGCTGAAGATCATTCTGCTCATTCTGCCTCTGGTCATCTTCATGGGTATGCCGATCATCTTCATAATCAACCACGCATTCAAGCCTATGGAGGAGCTGTTTGCCTTTCCTCCCACATTCTTTGTAAAGAATGCCACCCTTGAAAATTTCACCAAGCTCATGAAATTTTCCGACAGCAGCGGTATCCCTCTGAGCAGATATGTTTTCAACAGTATTGTGGTTACGCTCATAACTGTTGCTGCGTCGCTGCTCCTGACAACAATGTCCGCATTTGCTCTGGCAAAGATCAAATTCAAGGGAAGAAATATGCTGACACAAATAAATCAGATCGCCATTATGTTTGTAAGCACTGCCGTTCTGATACCGAGATATCTTGTTATCTGCCAGCTTGGACTGATAGACAACCTTCTTGCTCACGTTCTGCCTTTGGTGGCAATGCCTGTGGCACTGTTTCTGGTAAAGCAGTTTGTGGAGCAGGTTCCCGATTCTCTTTTAGAGGCAGCTTATATGGACGGCGCCACCGATCTGGACGTCTACCTTAAGGTCATAATCCCCATGATAAAGCCTGCCATCGCAACGGCTTCCATTCTGGTCTTCCAGCAGGTCTGGACAAACATGGAGACCTCCAGCTACTTCTTCAGTGATGACAGCATGAAAACTCTGACCTTCTATATGAATACTCTGGTCAACGCAAACAACACCGTTGCAGGTCAGGGTATGTCCGCCGCAGCTTCACTTATCATGTTCGTTCCCAACCTTGTTCTTTTCATCATCCTGCAGAATAAGGTAATGAACACCATGGCAAGCTCGGGTATTAAATAAGGGGGGACGGATATATGCGAAAATTAAAGCGCATTGCCGCAGCTGTGCTGTCGGCGGCTGTGGTATGCATGATGCTCCTGTCTGTCACAGCCTTTGCAGATACCCCCTATGTTACCTACACCATCAACGGCTACGGTCAGATACGTCAGACCCAGACCGCTTATCTTGCTCATGCCACTATCACCAAGTTCGGCGAGGAGGCACTGGCGTCTCCCGGCGACATCTTCATTGCAGATGATGGTCTCATCTACGTGGCTGACTCGGGAAATGCCCGTATCGTTGTGGGCAATGCAGAGGGGGAGCTTGTAAAAATAATCGGAGCGGGTACTCTGAAAAATCCCAGAGGCGTATTTGTCACTCATGAGGGCGAGATCTACGCTGCCGACCGTGACGCAGGCAGGATATTCATTTTTAACGGAGACGGGGAGCTTGTGAAAGAGTACGGAAAGCCCGCCAGTCCGCTGTACGGCGACGAGGTAAGCTTCCTGCCAATCAAGATAGTGGTCAACGATGCAGGTATCATGTTCGTGGTATGCGAATCCAATACAAACGGCATCGTGGAGATATCCCCTACAGAGGGCGGAACATTTCTGGGCTACTTCGGCACTAACTATGCAGCAACAAGCCTGACGACTATCATTTACAGGGCTATCCTGACAGACGCCCAGCGTGCAAAGATGGTCAGCAATATCCCTGCTACCCCTACCAATCTGACCATTGACAAAAAGGGTCTTATCTACACAGTCACAAGAGGCAATGAGAACGACACCTTAAAGCGTCTTAACATCGCAGGCACAAACATGATACACAACACAGACGGCACCTACGCCGATACTCCCACCGCAGTTGCGGCAGGCAATCACGATAACGTCTATGTTGCAGATCAGCAGGGGTACATCTACGAGTATAACAACGAAGGGGAGATGCTCTTCGTGTTCGGAGGTCCCGATGACGGCACCCAGCGTGTGGGTCTGTCCACTATGGTAAGCGGTATTTCAATTGACGCAGAAGACCGCATCTATGTTCTGGACTCCGACAAGGCGCAGATACAGATATATCAGCCTACCGAGTTTACGAACCTTCTGCACAATGCGCTCTATCTCTATTCAAAGGGACGCTACACCGAGGCAAAGGAGCCTCTGACACAGATACTGAAAATGAACTCCATGTTCGATTACGCCAACAAGGCAATGGGAAGCTGCTATTTCCAGGAGGACAACTACAAGGAAGCCCTCCGCTATGCAAGACTGGCGAAGGACTACTCAGGCTATTCCGACGCCTTCTGGGAGATCCGGAACGTGTGGTTAAAAAACAATATCATGACAGTGATCCTGCTGCTGGTGTTCCTGTATATCGCATATAAGGTCACACAGTATTTCGACAGGAAAAAGCAGATACTCAAAAAGCCAAGACGGGCTTTCCGGAATCTGAAAAAGAACAGCTTTGTATCGGACCTGTGCTATGCAGGACACTTTATGAAAAAGCCCGGGGACGCAGCCTACGGCATCGCCGCAGAGGGCAGGGACAACTGGCTTGTGTCTACCTTCCTGCTTCTTGTATTCATTGCAGAGTTCGTTATAAGCAAGTACACCTGCGGCTTCCTGATGAAGAACGTGATGGAGGGCAGATA
>JAFLUI010000068.1 GCA_022508825.1 Oscillospiraceae bacterium | reverse complement strand
CGTTGTTCTCCAGAATACAAGATTCCGCGGCGCAGACGAGACCAAGAACGGCGAGGGACTTTCCAAGGAGCTGGCTGATCTGGTTGACGGTCAGGTATTCGTTATGGACGCTTTCGGTTCCGCTCACCGTGCTCATGCTTCTACAGCAGGCGTTACAAAGTTCGTTAAGGAGACCGCTGTCGGTTACCTGATGCAGAAGGAGATCCAGTACCTCGGAAATGCTGTTGAGGTTCCCGTTCGTCCCTTCGTTGCTATCCTTGGCGGCGCAAAGGTTGCTGACAAGCTGAACGTTATTTCCAACCTCATCGAAAAGTGTGATACACTTATCATCGGCGGAGGTATGGCTTATACATTCCTCAAGGCTAAGGGCTGCGAGGTAGGAACTTCTCTGGTTGACGACGAGAAGATCGACTACTGCAAGGATATGATCGCTAAGGCTGAGAAGGCTGGCAAGAAGCTGCTTCTCCCTGTTGATACTACTATCGTTTCCGCTTTCCCTGAGCCTATCGATGCTGCTGTTGATGTAACTGTAGTTGATTCCGACAAGATCCCTGCTGACAAGATGGGTCTGGACATCGGCACAAAGACTATGGAGCTTTTTGCTGACGCTGTTAAGTCCGCTAAGACTGTTGTCTGGAACGGTCCTATGGGCGTATTTGAGAATCCTACTCTTGCAAAGGGTACTATTGCTGTTGCCAAGGCTCTTGCAGAGACAGACGCTACCACCATCATCGGCGGCGGCGACTCTGCTGCTGCTGTTGTACAGCTTGGCTTTGCTGACAAGATGTCCCACATCTCCACAGGCGGCGGAGCTTCCCTTGAATACCTTGAGGGCAAGGTTCTTCCCGGTGTTGATGTAATTGCTGAAAAGTAAACTGCTAGTGTGGTAATAAAAAATAGCGGAGAATGGGTTTAACTTGTTCTCCGCTTCATTATAGGGGGATGTTTATGAAAAAACTGTTAAGTATTGTCATCTCTATAGTAATTATTTTGGGAGTCCTGCCAATAACAAGCTTCGCCGCTTCTGAAAAGGCAGACGTTTACGGCTGTTCTGTGTCTGCGTCTGCAAAGCAGGTATGCTTTGTTATAGGCGATGAAAAGGATTTCACACCGACATTTCTGGCGCAGCAGTATGCTTCGGACTTCACAAAATATTACTATATTCCCAAGGGGACTGTGGTGGACTTCAAGGTCATAGCGGAAAAGCTTCCGGGGCTGCAGAATCTTGCTGTTGTTTCGGGGGAGGTAAAAAATTTGTCCGCACTTGGAGAGATGAAAAACCTTGTGTGGCTGGGTCTCTACCAGAATGACGGAGCGGAGAACCTGTCCTTTCTGAAAAAGCTGCCCCGGCTTAAGAAATTCCGCTATGTGAATATCCATGGGGATAAGTATTGCGAAAGCATCAAGCCGGTGTCATATCTGAAAAATCTTACAGAGCTGTATCTTAATGTTTCGTCAACTGCGTGCTATGACCTTGCACCGCTGAAAGGACTTACCGGGCTGAAAAAGCTTGAAATTGAAACTGCTGTATATGAAAATCTTTCTGTGCTGGGAAATATGAAAAACCTGCAGGAGCTTGATATAACAACAGGTAATGGAGTCGACCCGTCTTCTATAGGAAAGCTTAAAAATCTGAAAAAGCTTAAAATAACTATTCACGATGAGGCAGATATGTCATTCCTGGGCAGCCTTGCGAAGCTGGAATCACTGCACATCCACGGTAACGGTACCGCAAAGGGACTGGACGTTGTCACAGGGCTTAAAGGTCTGAAAAGTCTTGAAATCGACGGACTTTCCTACGGTCAGCAGGATCTGTCCTTTGTCGGTAAGATGACATGGCTAGAAAGCCTTGATATCAGCAGCTCAAATACATCCTTTACAAAAAACATCGGCAATCTTAAGGGTCTTAAGCAGCTTACTCTTATGGATATTAATAACAGTCTGGAGTATGACATGAGCTTTATAAAGAAGCTGACAGGGCTTGAAGAGCTGTTCATAATGGGTCATCTTGATATGGATATCACAGGAATTTCAAAGCTTAAAAATCTTAAGAAGCTCTCGATAGTGCTTTCCGGATTTGACGACCTGTCCGAGCTGAAAAAATGCTCCTCCCTTGAAGAGCTTATGATTTACCATTGCAGCACCGAATTTGATGTAAGCTGGATAGCAGGCACCAACATCAAAGAAGTGTACTTTTCAGGGGACATAGAAAACATGGACAAGCTTGCTTCCCTTAAAAAGCTTGAAAAAATAACCGTTGATTTTACAGGTATCTCTGAGGATACTGTTGAGAAGATCAAAAAGGCTCTGCCGGACTGCAGGATAGAAGTATATGAGCGGGGCTATGAGGAATATATGGTCTATTGATAATTTTAATTTTGATTTAGGGGGAATTTTTATGAAAAAGCTGTTGAGCGTACTTATCGCGATGGTAATGCTCGTGGGTGTCCTGTCGGTGACAGCCTCTGCCGATTCAAAGACGGTGGACGTTTACGGCTGTTCAATTTCGGCAGCTGCAAAGCAGATATGCTTTGTGGCAGGGGACGAGGACAATTCACTGACAAAATATGTTGTGGAGGGCTATGCGCCGGGATTCAAAAAATATTACTACATTCCCACGGGAACGGTAATTGACTGCAAGGTCATTGCAGAAAAGCTTCCGGAGCTGCAGAATCTTGCGATCGTTTACGGAGAGGTTAAAAACCTGTCCGCTCTTGGGAATCTAAAGGATCTTGTATGGCTGGGTCTTTATCAGAATGAGGGTGCGGAAGATCTGTCCTTTCTGAAAAAGCTGCCCCAGCTTAAGAAATTCCGCTATAAGAATGTCTATGGGGATAAGCCCTGCGAAAGCGTCAAGCCGGTATCCTATCTGAAAGAGCTTACGGAGCTGTATCTTGACGTTCAAGGGTCAATAATATCGGATATTTCGCCCCTGAAAGGACTTACCAAGCTGAAAAAGCTTGAAATTGATTCGGTCATACGGGAAAATATTTCTTTGATCGGAAATATGAAAAATCTGAGGGAGCTGGATATACAGATCGATGGAGACGCTGATGTGTCCTTTCTGGGACAGCTTACGAAGCTTGAATCACTGGAACTGAGATCCAGCGGTGATGGGATAGTCAAAGGACTGGATTCCATCAAAGGTCTTAAAAAGCTTAAACGTCTTGACCTTGTCGGATTTTACAACTACTATGGCAAGCAGCAGGATCTGTCATTTATCGGTGAGATGACCGGTCTGGAAAATCTGGATCTCAGTTATTCAAATAAGACATTTACAAAGACTGTCGGAAATCTGAAAGGTCTCAAAGAGCTTACACTTATTGATGTAAATAACTGTAATCCGTATGATATGAGCTTTTTAAAGGATCTGACCGGTCTTGAAGATCTGTTCATAATGGGTGTGCATGATCTTGATGACACAGGCATTTCAAAGCTCAAAAAGCTGAAAAGTCTTACAATAATGCTTTGTGAGTTTGACGACCTGTCTCAGTTAAAAAAATGCTCCTCCCTTGAAGAACTTAATGTTTATAATTGCAATACCGACTTTGATGTAAAATGGATAACCGGTACTAATATAAAGAAAGTATTTTTTTCTGCCGGAGGCAACGGTCGTATAGAAAATATGGACAAGCTTGGTTCTCTGAAAAAGCTTGAGGAAATAATCCTTGATTTTACAGGTATCCCGGAGGATACAATTATGAAGATAAAAAAGGCTCTGCCCAACTGTAAAATTGAAGTGTGCGAGCTTATCGGCGGAGACTATGACGAGAGGACGTATTGATAATTTTATCGTAAAAAAGTATCAGGTCACTGTGAAAGTGACCTGATGTATTCTGTAAGCTTTTCGGCGGCTTTTTGGTGGGTCTTTATTGACGGGTGGAAGTCTCCGCCGAAGCCGTCATTTTCACCGTCCTGATAGTCAAACTCAAAGGTGTGGATTTGTGTATCTCCTGTGTCCTGCTCATACATACGGGCGGCTTCCTCTATCTGAGGGTAAAGCTCCGAGCCGAGAATGCCGAGAGTACAGATGATCTCTGCTTCCGGATTTGACTTCCGCACCTGTCCGATGAATTTATAGTAGGCGTCCCGGAATTCCTCCTGCAGGTCCTCATTTTTACCGGTATAGGTGTAGTCATTGGTGCCAAGATTTATCACAACGATATCGCTTCCGGACTGAAAGTCCCACTCCGTATATGGCTCAATGCCCCGGCGCATTTCAAAATTGGTGTCGCAGTTGTCGTAGACCTCAGGCATGAGCAGGTAGTTTTCCTTGACTCCCGTTCTTGTTGTGCAGTCTGAGATTATCCCTATGCCGCTGTAGCAGACCAGATTGTGATCTGCGTCCAGAGCCTGCGCTGTGTAATATCCGTAGGTCTCCAGTCCGTTCTGATGGGCGCTGTTATAGCCCTCTGACGAGCTTTCCGCTTCATTGCCGTATCCGCAGGTGATGGAGTCTCCCACAAATTCGATGGTGAGCCTCTTTTCCGGAACGGGGGCGATCATTTTTGCATTGGCGGTGATGCTTACGATACCCGATGCCGCCATTGGATTTTCCGTAAGCCTGACGATGGAGACCTCTGCATCCTCCAGCATCTCGCCGTCATAGAGAGTGTATGTATTTTCTCCGTCTTCAAGCTGAAAGCGGTCAATCAGCTCTCCGTCTATAAGGACACCCATCCAGCACTGCTGCTTTGCCTTGTAGAGGTTGCCGTTGGAGGTCATTTCCGCTTCCAGCCGGTCTCCCGTCATAAGAAAGGAGACTGCGGAGCAGGTGTAGCTCAGATAGTAGACGTCCTTGTATTCGATAAACCGTCCGATACGCTTGACGGCGTCCTCAGAGGGATAGAAAGAGACTTCCTGCAGGGTGTCCGAAACAAAATATGGAGGGAGGATCTCAGGTTCCCACTCTGTTTCAGCAGGGGAGGGAGGTTCGGTGCTGTCGGTGCTTTCGGCGACGGACACTGTGGCTGCAGCGGGAATATAGTCTGCTTCGTCTATTCTTTTGCAGCCTGTAAGAAGCAGAAGCGTCAGAAATGCAGCAGCAAGAAATTTTTTCACTTTGGTTCCTCCTTCCCGTTGCGGATAATTGTTCTCCATTATTTACTATTATTATATATGTTCAGGAAGAAAGTGTCAAGGTTATTCACAAAAAAGCAATATATTCCTCTGAAAAATATGGTATAATAGATAGGTAATATCGCTTATTGTGTGATATTACCTGTCTTGACTTTTGCATGGGTACGTCCCGTGCCATAAATAAAAAGGAGAGTAATCATTATGAACAAGTCTTTGAGAAAAGCGATCATCGCAGGAAACTGGAAAATGAACAAGACCCGTCCCGAAGCTAAGGCGCTTCTGGAAGAGATCAAGCCTCTGGTGGCAAACGCAGGAGAGGTAGAGGTCATCGCTTGTGTGCCTTTTACAAACCTTGAAACTGCTGTAGCTGCTGTTGCAGGCTCTAATGTGAAGATCGGCGCTCAGAATGTACACTTTGAAAAGAGCGGTGCTTTCACAGGCGAAATTTCCGCTGATATGCTTAAAGAGGTGGGCGTGGAGTACGTTGTTATCGGTCACTCCGAGAGACGTCAGTATTTCGGCGAGACAGACGAGACCGTCAACAAGAGAACAAAGGCTGCTCTTGCTGCGGGCTTGAAGCCTATCGTTTGCGTGGGCGAGCTTCTCTGGGAGCGTGAGTGCGGCATCACAGACGAGGTAGTTGCACGTCAGATCAAGCTTGACTTCTATGACATTTCCGCTGAGGATCTTAAGAAGTCTGTTATCGCTTACGAGCCTGTATGGGCTATCGGCACAGGCAAGACTGCTACTGCAGATCAGGCTGAGGAAGTCTGCGGCTTTATCCGTGAGACTCTTGCTAAGCTTTACGATAAGGCTACAGCAGACGCTGTTACCATTCAGTACGGCGGTTCAATGAACGCAGGAAACGCTGCAGAGCTTCTTTCCAAGCCTAATGTAGACGGCGGACTCATCGGCGGCGCATCTCTCAAGGCTGATGACTTCAACACCATCGTTCAGGCTGCAATTAACGGCTAAGCGGACGGGGAGCTATGAAATCCTCACGTTTAAAACTGGCTCGAAAAGAGGAGCGGCAGCGGGTCAAGGATATATCCCCAAGGCAATGGAAGGTCATCGCCATCGTATGCGGTGTGATGTTAGGCATTGCGGTGATACTTTTTTCCGCCGATCTGCTTCGGGCAAAGAAAAACAATCAGCCGCCGATGTTCTGCTATCCTGTGATAGAATACGAAAACGGCAGCGTGGATTACTACGGTCTGTTTTACAAGGTCTGGAAGGACTACGACCCCTTTGACGACGAGACCAGATATTATGTTGGCTTCTGGTTCATACCCAAAAATATAAACATCTAAAAAAGGCTGAGCCTTTACCCGTTCCGCTGCTTGATTTGAAATAACCTGCGTAATTTGCGGCTCGGCAGCTTTATATGGATATTACCCTAAAATAATTTTCCGAAAGGAATGAGTATCAAATGAGCAAAAAACCTCTTGCTTTGATCATCATGGACGGCTTCGGTATCAACAACGATACTTACGGCAACGCTATCGCTGCTGCAAACAAGCCTAATCTGGACAAATATTTCAAGGAGTGTCCCAATACTATCATCGGCGCCTCCGGCCTGGACGTTGGACTCCCCGACGGTCAGATGGGCAACTCCGAGGTAGGACACACCAACATCGGCGCAGGCAGAATTGTTTATCAGATGCTTGTCAAGATCTCAAAATCCATCAAGGACGGGGACTTCTTCCAGAATCCTGCACTGGTTTCCGCTATGGAAAACTGCAAGGCTAAGGAAAGCGCGCTCCACCTTATGGGACTGCTTTCTCCCGGAGGAGTTCACAGCCATTCCGAGCATCTTTACGGTCTCCTTGAAATGGCTAAGAAGAACGGTCTGGACAAGGTATACGTTCACGCTTTCCTTGACGGACGTGACGTTCCTCCCTCCTCTGCTTCCGGATATATGCAGGAATTAGTGGACGAGATCAAAAAGATCGGCGTGGGCTCTGTGGGAGTTATTTCAGGACGTTTCTACGCTATGGATCGTGACAACGCATGGGACAGAGTTGAAAAGGCATATAGCGCTCTTGTTTACGGAGAGGGCGTTCAGGAGACCGATCCTGTGGAGGCTATTGAGAACTCCTACAAAAACGGTGTCACCGATGAATTTATGCTTCCAACTGTTGTGGATAAGGACGCTAAGATCAAGGCTGACGACAGCGTCATCTTCTTTAACTTCCGTCCCGACAGAGCAAGACAGATCACACGCTCCTTTGTGGATGAGTCTTTTGCAGGCTTTGAGAGAAGAAACGGCTTCTTCCCCGTAAAATTTGTCTGCATGGCTCAGTACGATGCGGAGATGCCTAATGTTTCCGTTGCGTTCCCTCCTGAAGCTCTTGTGATGACAATGGGCGAGTACATCAGCAAGCAGGGAATGACACAGCTCCGTATTGCCGAGACACAGAAGTACGCTCATGTAACGTTCTTCTTCAACGGCGGCGAGGAGACCACATTCGAGGGCGAGGACAGGATACTTATTGATTCCCCCAAGGTGGCTACATTCGACATGAAGCCCGAAATGAGCGCCTACGAGGTAACAGACGCTGTTGAGAAGGCGATAGCTTCCGATAAGTACGATATTATCATCCTTAACTACGCAAACTGCGACATGGTAGGTCATACAGGAATTTTTGATGCTGCAAAGGCAGCCGTTGAGGCTGTGGACGAATGCGTAGGCAGAACGGTAAACGCTGTTCTTGAAAAGGGAGGAGCTGCTATCATCACTGCCGACCATGGAAATGCCGATAAGCTGATGGAACCGGACGGTTCTCCCTTTACAGCGCATACAACAAATCCCGTGCCCCTTATCATTGTGGGATACGGGGACTGCAAGCTCCGTGAGGGCGGCGTTCTGGCGGACATCTGTCCTACAATGCTGAAGATACTTGATCTTCCTCAGCCTGCGGAGATGACAGGAAAGTCTCTGATCGTTGATTGAGGTCTGGCGTCCATTTGAATAAAATAAAAAGTCGGGAGAATGATCCTCCCGACTTTTTTCTGCTTAGTTGAAGTCGTTCATTGCGTTTTCTGCAACGCGGTGCAGCTCGGTCTCAGTGAAGATGCTGCTGCTTCTTTTCATTACCGCGCCCTGAACGTAATCAGGCAAAGAAGAGAAATAGGTTTTTGCTGTCTCGCACTCTGCGAGAAGGTTGTCGAGATTTTCATATTTCTTCATAATTACATCATTCCTTTCGTGTGATTAGGTTTTGCAGTTTTATGAAGATTATTCGTGCCGCGGGTGTTTTAATTTTAGAAAATAATGGTAATTTATATGCAGAAATGGCATCTGTTCACAACTATATGATTGATTTTGAATTTTCAATGTGATATACTTGAAGCGAGATATAGTACGGATAGGGGAGCGTTATAATGAGGATCGCTGTGTGTGATGATAATGATACTGCGTTAAAAATGCTGGAAAAGGCAATTAGAGATGCTTTTTCAAAGCTTACAGATGAATTTGATGTGATGGCATTTTATGATGGAACAGAATTGCTTGACAAACATAAAAATGATCCGTTTGATATCGTGTTTCTTGATATTGATATGCCAGTTATTTCGGGCTTTGAAGTTGCTGATAATATAAATAAGGATAGTGGGACATTTATTGTATTTCTGACGACACACGATGAGCTCGTGTATTCATCAATAAAATTTCAGCCATTCAGATTTATAAGAAAAGCATATCTACAAAATGAACTTACAGAAGCTGTTGAGTCATTAACCAATGCCTTTAATAAACGTATTATGAGTACAAAGTACAAATTTCAGACGAAAGACGGAGATGTCTTTCTTGATCTGCGAAAAATTATTTATATTGAAATTTACGGACATTGGCTGAAAATATATACTGACAGTGGGGAATCAATCGAATGCTACGGCAGTCTTTCATCATTAGAAAAACAGCTTACAGAATTTGATTTTATACGCACTCATAAAAGTTATCTTGTAAATTGTCAGTATATTTATTCCTTGCAGACCAAGCAGATCATTCTTGATAATAAAACTGCAATTCCGCTTAGCAGATATAAAGCAGAAGCTGTAAAAGAAAAATATCAAAAATACTTACGGAGTGTACTATGAATGGCATACTTGAAATTATTGCGTCTCTCACAGAAAGCTTTATTGTCATCAGATTCTGCAATCGTTTTTTAGGATTTAAAAGCACAAGGTTTGACCGGTTAAAATCTGTACTTATTTTTAGTCTGCTTGCTGCTGACAATATTTTACTCAGTCAGTTAAGCGGATTTGAAAATATCTCTGTTATACTGCTTCTGATATTTACATTTTTATATTCATTATTTTTTCTCGGTGGGAAAATCTACGAAAAAATTCTTGCGGCTATTGTTCCTGCTATAACCGCTTTGCCGATAAATCTTATTGTAATTCATACGTTTTCTGCGCTGTCTGACTGCAGTATATCAGAATTGACAAATCCAAGCAGTAATTTGCGTATTATGATTTTATTTTTCAGTAAGCTTGCATTCTTTTTAATATGTGAGATTTTAATAAAAATGCGAAGACGCGGAGGATATTCATTAAGTAAGGTCCAATGGATTATCCAGCTTTCTTGTTTTGGACTTTCCTTTTTAATTTCAAATTCACTCTGGAGTATTTCAAGAGCTTATACTGAAAGTCAGCCTCAATTTTTGCTCATATATATAATGATTGCCGCTCTTAATGTTCTGCTTTATATATTACTGAATAAAATGCAGCGTGATAATATTATAAAGGAGGAATATAATCTTGTGCAGACAAGTCTTAAATCGCAGGAACGGCTTGTTATAGAAGCAAGAGAAAGATATGCGGAGATACGGACGCTTCGACATGATGTGAAGCATTGTCTTACAACATTAGCTGAGCTTATTGCCGATAATAAAATTAATGAAGCAGAGGATTACATAGAAAGCGTCATTAATGAAAAAATAAATACTGCTGCTTCTGCTGTAGATACAGGAAGCGTTGTTATTGATGCGGTTATCAATAACAAAATTGTTTTTTGCGCAAAAAACAAAATTGCAATGAAATGTCTGATCGATACAAGGCTTGGCGAAATAAATGATGTGGATATCAGTATTCTCTTGTCAAATATGCTGGATAATGCGATCAATGGCTGTAATGGAAGCAGATCGCCGTCAGTCGAATTAGTTATAGGTAGCAGAAAGTCATATACAGGAATTATTGTAAAGAACAGTATTGCTGTTTCAGTCCTGACAGAAAACCCTGAATTAAAAACAAATAAAAAGGACAAAACGGTTCATGGGTTCGGAATTGATTCGATCAGAAAAATTGCTCAAAAATACGATGGAAATGTTGACTTCCATGAAAACGGCAGCAATTTTATTGCAGAGGTGTGGCTAAAAAATATAAAATGATGCTGTTTGTGCCGAAAATGTGCCGTTTGTGCCAAAATTCTTGACTTTAAAAAAGGATATGATATCATATAATAAATAAATGATTTGGGGGCTATATTATGTCTAAAAAAATTTGTGCAGCGATTCTTTCAGTTATGTTGGCAGCATCATGTATGACTGCTGTTGTATCGGCTGACCAGCTGGAAACCAAGGACGGAAAGATCTATTACACAGACGATAAGGGCAATAACCTGACAGGATGGCAAACTATTGACGGAAATAAATACTATTTTAAAAAGGATGGAACAGCAGTAACAAAAAACACAACAATAGGCGGAAAAAGATATAAATTTGCTTCGGACGGAAAATATCTCGGTACTTTTTCCGGCTGGACTAAGTCAAAGGGGTATAAATACTATTACAAGAAGGGTGTTTTACAGACAGGATGTCTCACCGTAAAGGGTCAGAAATACTATGCAGCTAAAAACGGAGTGATAAGGACCGGATGGGCGGCGATAGACGGAGATATCTGTTATTTTGACGCAGACGGCATCTGGGACGGGAAAACCTATAAGAGCTGGAACCATGTATACAAACCAGAAACAGTAGGGGACTTTCTTCTTGATTTCGATTATCCAGTTGACGCTCTGTACGAGATAAACTATAACAACGGAAAATATGTCTCCTTTGACAATATTGAATTGATAAGGGAGATCCTCGAAAGCGAGAGCAAAACAAAATTCGTTTATGATGAGATATCATCCGATGACGAGGTACAGGAGGGTCTTGCTTATCCTGACAGAAACGCTATAATGATCCGCTCTGATACAAAGCAGAAACAGGATAAAAAGATGCCTCACCTTAAATTCTCCAAGGACAGCAAGGGAAATGTTTATTTGTATGTTCCTTTCTATAACTTTGGTTGTATACTTGAAGATAATTCGGTATATGATAAGCTTTTTGCGGAAATACCCGCGGCAGATCAGAAATCGGATGTTACTGATGAAGTCGAAACAAACTGAATGAATATGCAAAATGGTCTGTTATCTTGATAGCAGACCGTTTTATTATGATCTGTACTATTGTACATAAAATATTAACCGATGAAATTGCCTGTTTCACGCATTATGGTATTGACAATCGTTCTATTATATGGTATAATGTAAATGCTTTATTGCTTTAAAGCTGACAAGGCTTAAATTGAAAAAGAAAGGGAAATAATATGTTATATGTAATTCTGGTCATATACCTGCTTATTATGCTTGGTATAGGCATTTACTGCAGGAGAAAGACCTCCTCGGTGTCCGATTTTGTTCTGGGAGGAAGGAATCTGGGCGGATGGATCACCGCCTTTGCTTACGGTACCTCCTATTTTTCGGCGGTGGTCTTCATCGGCTATGCAGGACAGTTCGGCTGGAGCTACGGTGTGGCTGCAGCATGGATAGGCATAGGAAATGCCATCATCGGCTCAATGCTGGCGTGGATGATACTTGGAAAGCGCACAAGAATCATGACAAAGCATCTTGGAGCCTCCACAATGCCCGAGTTCTTTGAAAAAAGGTACTCCTCCAAAAATCTTAAGATCGTTTCTGCGGTGATAGTTTTCCTGTTTCTTATCCCTTATACCGCGTCTGTTTACAACGGTCTGTCCAGACTTTTTGCCATGGCGTTCAATATTGACTACTCCATATGCATCTGGGCTATGGCTATCCTCACGGCGGCGTATGTTATCCTTGGCGGATACAAGGCTACTGCTATCAACGATTTCGTTCAGGGCATCATCATGCTTATCGGCATAACTGCTGTTGTTATCAGCGTTATCAACGGCAAAGGCGGCTGGACTGCGGCTCTTGCGGGTCTTGGTGAGATCACGGACAAGGGTATCCCTGCGGGAACTATGAATACCCTGTTTGGTCCTGACCCAATAAACCTTTTCGGAGTTATAATCCTTACCTCTCTCGGAACATGGGGACTTCCCCAGATGGTGCAGAAATTCTACGCTATCAAGGACAACAAGGCTATTACAAGAGGAACCATAATTTCCACCATATTCGCAATTGTTGTTGCGGGAGGCTCCTATCTTATGGGCGGCTTCGGCAGACTTTACGGTGCAGCGACCCAGGAGCTTGCAGAGGCGACAGGCAGAACTCTCGTTCCTACAGGCTCAAATGGCAAGCTTGCTTTTGACTCTATAGTTCCATCTATGCTTCAGGCTGCGCTTCCCGAGTTCCTTATCGGTATAGTTGTGGTGCTGGTGCTTTCAGCGTCCATGTCCACGCTGTCCTCACTGGTGCTCACATCAAGCTCTACAATGACCATAGACCTTATAAAGCCATTTTACAAGGGTGAGTTTATCGAAAAGAAGCAGGTCCTTATAATGAGGATACTCATTGCAGTGTTCCTTATAGTTTCCGTTCTGATCGCTCTTAACCCCAACGCATATATTACCACGCTTATGTCCATTTCATGGGGTGCGCTGGCAGGAGCGTTCCTTGCGCCGTTTATGTATGGACTGTTCTCCAGAAAAATATCAAATGCGGCAGTATGGGCAAGTATCATTTTCGGTGTTGGATTTACCGTTATTCATATGTTTATTTTCAGTCTGGGATTTTTCCCGGATGCAACTGCGGCAGCAGCTTCCCTGAAGCTTAACATGGCGTCTCCGATAAACGCAGGGGCTATTGCAATGATCGCCGGTTTAATTATTGTACCGGCAGTAAGCTCTTTTACAAAGGTGAAGGATACCGATGCTGTTGAGAAAATTTTCACAGAGTGTGAAAAGGAACTGGCGGAATAATTTAAATATGTGCTTATTGATACAGTGTATCATGATCCTGTCGGCTTTCTGTAATAAGGAAGCCGGCAGGATTTTTATATATTTCTAACAGAGGTTGAGAATCTCTATTGTCATCTAAAATGACAGGTTATTGTTTTTATGATGAAAAAGATCTATTATATACTTAGCAGCTGCAGATCATTTTAAAGGAGAATGAGTTATGAATAACTTTCAGGAAAAATTGAAGTCTCTCCGTAAGGAAAAAGGAATTTCGCAGGAAAAGCTTGCAGATTTTCTCGGAGTGACCTTTCAGGCGGTCAGCAAATGGGAAACAGGAAGCACAATGCCGGATATAACACTTCTTCCCGATATTGCAAGATTTTTTGGAATCACTGTTGACGAGCTTTTATGTGTTGAAGCTATAGACAAGGACAGGCTCTATGCGGAGTTTGAAAATAAAGCTGAGAAGCATTTCCGTGACGGCAGGTATCCCGAAATGCTTGAAGTATGGCAGGAAGCGTATCATCAGCTTCCAAACGACATAAAAGTAAAGGAAATGCTAATGTCCGCATACTACGATACGGACAAGATAAGATACTGCAAGGAGATCGAGGAGCTTGGAAATGAAATTTTTTCGGAAAGCACGGACAGCTATTACAGAGGTCAGGTTATAAGGGAAATGTCAGTCACTTATGCTGCCTGCAGAAATATGCCTCTTGCGGAAAAATGGGCTGCAAAAGCAGGGATAGTCCATCAGGTACGGGAAAAGATCCTTTCCGAAATACACAGCGGGAACGAGCTTTTGCAGGATATCAGCTTTTACACATTCTGGTCATTTGATAACCTGTTTTATATGACCGTTAAAGCTGTTTGTGATGGGGTACTTTCACGAAAAGAAAGCTTTGAAATGGCAGAAACCGCTGCAAAGCTATTTGAGGTGCTTTATAAAAACGATGAGGCGGGTTTTGAAACTATCCGTCAGATGTTCCGTCTCCACAGCCTTGCCGCTGAGTATTCGGATAACGAAGAATGTGCCGGATATCATCTTACAAGAGCATTTGAACTTGCGGTAAGATCACCGGAGATCAGTGAACATACTCTTGGTCTGCCGCTGCTGTACTCTTGGAAAATTCAGAACGCTCCTGATAATAATTTCAGTATGATCGAAACAATGCTGAATGAAATGCAGAACAGCAAAGGATATTCACTTTGGCGCAATACGGTCTGGTTTTGCAAAATAATGGAAGAATTAGAAAAAGTTATCGGATAAGATCGGTCGTATAATACCCCCTTAAACAGGAAAAATAATATAAAAAACAAGGGACTGATCTTATGCCGCTTATCGAGCTTAAAAATATAACACGTATCTACGGGGATGGGGAAAACCGCGTTGCTGCTCTGGAGGACGTTTCCCTGACCATAAACAGGGGAGAGCTTGTGGCAATTGCGGGAGCCTCCGGGTCGGGAAAATCCACGCTTATGAATATGCTGGGCTGTCTTGATACTCAGACCTCGGGAGAGTACCGTCTTGACGGGGTTTCCGTTCAGGAGCTGAATGACAGGGAGCTGACACGGATCCGCAACAAGGAGATAGGCTTTATTTTCCAGAATTTCAACCTGATACCAAGCCTTACCGCAGAGGAAAATGTGGAGCTGCCGCTGATATACAGGGGACTGTCACCGAATGTCCGTCGGGAGCTTGCGATTCATGCGCTGGAGAAGGTCTCACTGGGTCATCGTGTAAACCATCGTCCAAGCCAGATGTCGGGAGGTCAGCAGCAGAGAGTGGCGATCGCGCGGGCTATCGCATCGGAGCCTCCCATAATTTTGGCGGACGAGCCTACGGGAAATCTTGACAGCAAATGCGGTGCAGAGGTAATGCGTATCCTGTACGACCTGAACGCTCAGGGCAAGACTGTCATAATCATAACCCATGATGACAATATTGCCGCTCAGGCTGCACGCTGCATACACATACATGACGGCAGGGTGTATTCGGACAAGGCTGAGCCTTGACCGCCCGATGTTTTGCGCAGCAAAACTCGGAGGCAAAT
>JAFLUI010000067.1 GCA_022508825.1 Oscillospiraceae bacterium | reverse complement strand
GTCTATCTCTCAACTATTTTTTTACCTTTTGTCCAATATCTATTGTAGCACTACAGTCAGGGGTGGTCTATTTTTTGCAAGCATCTTGATTTTTGGTGCGATACGTGTTACAATTATATAAAAGCAGACGATGCTCATAACAGATATTTACCTGAAGGGAGCTTATGAATGTCAGGAGAAAATTTCACTGCGCTTAAAAAGAATGTTATCGATGTCATCAAGGAGTCCCAGATAAAGATCGGTTATACACATAATGCGGTCAATCTGAATTACCCTCTGGATTCGCTTAACAGTCTCTTAGGAACAAATTATAATGAGTCGGAAATGTGTTCTGCACTTGATGCCTTTGCTCAGTATGCAAGGGACGATCTGGGGGAGATAAGATATTCGCTTGACAAGGATAAATACTGTCTGACGGTTCCTGCCGAGGGTGCGGAATATGTCCGCGAAAATGTCAGGGACAGCGGCTTCCTGACAGACTTTATTGCTCTGCTTACCACCCGCCGGAATATTTCAATTGACGACGTGCTGCAGGTGTTTCACAAGTATTCGGATCATGTAAGCTGTACGGAAGTTGGCGATGACGAGTTCAATTATCTCATATATTTTGAGGACGGATATCCGGACGATTATCGTTACTGTGTGGATATTGATCTGGGTCATGTTACCTATCACAGGGTAACAGCGGCTGATTATGCCAATTTTAATTGACATTTCTGTCATTTGGAGTTATAATTTATTTATATACTATTTTCATGCAATTTTCTGCGTTATGCTTGTAATAAACAAACAGGAGGTAGTTTTATTATGTCCGAATTTTCAAGACGACTGCCGGTGTACCTGCTTCTGGACATTTCCGGCTCTATGGAGGGGGATCCCATCGAAGCGGTAAGACACGGCGTGCGCGCTCTTATTTCCGAGCTGCGGGGAGACCCTCAGGCTCTTGAGACCGCTTATCTTTCCGTTATTACCTTTAACTCGGGTGCAAGACAGGTGACTCCCCTTACCGAGCTTATGCTTTTTAACGAGCCTCAGCTCCGTGCAGGAGGCGCTACCGCTCTCGGGGCGGCGCTGAAGCTCCTTACCGAATGTATAAATTCCGAGGTGAGAAAGTCCACCCCCACGCAAAAGGGAGACTGGAAGCCTCTGGTGTTCATACTCACCGACGGCGCTCCTACCGACGACTGGAGAAGTGCAGCTGCAGAGCTTAAAAACGCAAAGCCTGCCAACATCATCGCCTGTGCTGCGGGAGCCTATGCAGATACCACCGTACTTAAAGAGATCACCGACTGCGTGCTTATGATGAACAATCTTTCTGCGGGAGACCTTGCTCAGTTCTTTGCATGGGTATCAAGCTCTGTCAAGATGTCCTCAAAGAGCCTTGACGCAAAGCCGGGAGCAAACATCGAGCTTCCGCCCCCGCCCCAGGGATTTGTCATTGTTCCTTGACATATGGAGGTTTAGATGGATAACGAAAAAAACACCGGGCAGGTCACAGAGCAGCAGCTTACCGACCGTGACGTTACCGCTCACACCGCGGCGCTGTGGAAATACAAGCCCGTGCCCGAGTCTCCCGAGCCGTATCCCGAATCGATCTGCGCAGGGGAGTCATCAGACGGATTTGAAGTCCTTGCGGCGTCTGTCCGGGGAAAAAAGCACAAGCATGAGGGCTCCAACCGTGACGATGCTTTCGCATTTGATTTCTGCGGGGGAGCGGTCATTGCTGCAGTTTCCGACGGAGCAGGTTCAAAGCCTCTTTCCCGTATAGGCGCAAAGTTCGCCTGTGACGCTGTACTTAATTATGCAAAGATACGCATGACGGCTATTGAAAGGGACATCCCCGATTATAAAAAAGCTCTCGGAAAGGCTTTTGATGACCCGGACTTCGGCAGAGTCTGCTCCGAGCTTGCAGGTATGCTCCGGGACTCCTGTGCGGAAGCATATTCCGCTGTGGAAGCCGCTTACGAAAAGCGGAAGGATCTTCCCGAATTTGAGCAGGCGCTGGGCAGAAAGCCCGAGATAAAGGATTTTTCCTGCACTCTGCTGATATCCGTGGTGATACCTGTTGAGACCGCAAACGGCAGGGAATATCTCACCGCCGCTTTGCAGATAGGGGACGGCATGATAGCCTCCTATGACGAAAATGCGGACTTCGGAAGCGCTCTCGTTATTCTCGGTGCTGCCGACAGCGGCGGCTTTGCAGGGGAGACGGAATTTATCACCACCGAGCAGATGCGCTCCCCCGACAGTCTTATGAGCAGAACGAAGATCAGACGGGGAAAAATGACCTGTCTTATGCTTATGACCGACGGTGTGGCGGACGACTACTATCCGAACGATCCCCAGCTTCTGCGTCTTGTGCTTGACCTGCGTCTCAACGGCATCAAGCGGATCACCGTGGACGGGGACAGCGGCATCACAGATATAAAGATTCCCGACCCAACGGAGTATCCATGGGTCAATGACAGCGATGTCAGGTATGCGCTCCAGTACACAAAGGGAGTGCTTTCAGAAAGCGGACTTACCCTTGAACAGCTCTGGAAAAACAGGGGACTGCAGGAAAAGTCCTGTCTTAAAGCTTTTGACATCGTCCACGAAAAGACTCCGAAGGATATGCTGCAGGTCTGGCTCGATAATTATGTTGAAAGAGGCTCCTTTGACGACAGGACGCTTCTTATCGTAAATACGGAGGTTTAATATGAACAGAACGGGTACTGCGACCCTTGCGGACGGGCGCAAGATTCCGTATGTTATAACGGACAATCCCCCAAGAGGGGGCATGAAATATACCTACTTTGCGCCGGATAAGTCCTACGTTGTCCAGTTTTACAACGACCCTGCCAAGGTAGACCCGAATACAAGAGCACGTCTGGAATCCATTATCGGACGGTACAACCCCACCATCCCCGAATCAAAAGGGGGAGCCATCGGCAATGACGAGCGCCTTGCAAGCTACTTTGCGGGACGGTTCTGCTGGCCTACCGACCTGGTTGTAGCGCCTGAGTTCGGCATAGTTTCTCCTGCCTATCCCAAAAGCTTTTTCTTCGGGGAGGGGGCTTCACAGTTCCTTGACCTGAAAGGCAAGGACAAAAAAAGCAACTGGTTCACCTCCGGAAACAGACGGTTCCTGAATAAAGCCGAGCTGGGAGATTTCCGCTCAATGCTCCAGATGTCAACGCTGCTGTCCCGTTCAATAAGACGTCTCCATCAGGCGGGACTTGCTCATTCCGACCTGTCCAACAACAACGTTCTCATAGACCCCAAAACGGGAAACTGTGTTGTAATCGACATAGACTCCCTTGTAGTCCCCGGACTTTTCCCTCCCGAGGTTGCAGGAACAAGAGGGTATATCGCTCCCGAGGTGCTGTCCTCTATGGAGCTTGACAGGGGAGACCCGAGACGGTGCCTTCCGAGCTCCACATCCGACCTGCACGCTCTGGCGGTGCTTATTTACGAGTATCTTTTCTGCCGTCACCCGCTCATGGGACCCAAGATATTTTCTGCCGAGTCTGCGGAAATGGACGATTTTCTTGGTCTGGGTGAAATGGCTCTTTTCATAGAGGATCCGGGCGACGATTCCAACCGACCCGCTTCCCTGAACGTGACCATAAAGGATGTGGGTCCTATTCTGGAAGACCTTTTCCTGCGGGCTTTTGTGGACGGACTCCACGACCCGTCAAGAAGACCCTCTGCAATGGAATGGGAGAGGGGTCTTGTAAAGACATGGGACCTGCTCCATAAATGCGCAAACCCAAGCTGTGATAAAAAATGGTTCGTGCTCCATGACGTGACGAATCCTGTGTGTCCCTTCTGCGGAACTAAGATAGCGGAAAAAAGCATCGTCCGCTTTGAGCTTAATTCCGAGGTCAGGGGACATTCGGGTGAGTGGAGAAAATATTCCGAGCTTGACATCGTACATAATACCCCCCTGTTCAAATGGCATATGTACAGCAATGTTTTCGCCGACGAAAAGGCGGACAAGACTTTGCAGGCATATGTCTGCTGTCATGACGGAAAGTGGTTCCTGATAAATCAGCACGCGGAGGGACTGCTTTCTCCACAGGGGAATCCTGTTCCCGCAGGACAGGCTATACGTCTTGAGGACGGCACAGTCTTTCGTGCGTCACGAAATGATCGGGGTATGCTTATAAAGGTTGGTATACTTGATGTGTAATTTTGACAAAATATTACTTAATGTATAAAACAGGAGACGTCCTTTGACGGCATCTTTGGACTGCGTCCTGTTGAAATGAGAGGTTATTTGGCTATGGCTTTTTACGGGCTCTCCAGGAGAGAAGCAGAAGCGGCAAGACAAAAATACGGTCCCAATGTCCGTTCATATAACCATTCCTTCCTTCAGGAGCTGGGGGCGGGCTTTTCTGCGCTGTCTGTAAGACTTATCATAATTTCTGCGCTTACGGAAGCCATCACGCTGGTGCTTGGTCTGCTTGGAGCTGTCCCTGAGTATACTTCAATAATGAAGCTTGTTGGTGTTGCTGCTGCTGTGGTACTCTTTGCATTTGCAGAGGCAGCTCTCAGATACAGTGCATCCCGTGAACTGAAAGAGGCGTCCCGCTGCATGGCTATGGGAGTATATCCTGTGTTCCGGGGCGTGGAGGGTACGGCTGATATCCCTGCGGAGGAGATCACGGTGGGGGATTCTGTCTACCTTACAGAGGGGGACGTTGTTCCCGCTGACGGCATCTTAGAGGACGGCAATGTCACAGTGGAGCAGTCTGTTTTCGGGATAAACGGCAGGAGTGAAAAAACTACCGCTCCCGTGGGCTACCGGGACAACGGTCTGCTGAGTCTTGACAATCCATACTGTCTTTACAGAGGAACAGTCATCTGCAGCGGCAGCGGAGTGTTAAAGATAACTGCAATAGGGGACAGTACCCAGATAGCAAAGCGCCAGGAGGACGTGGATGTCATAATACCCGAGCAAAGCTTCAAAAGTCTTGTCAAGACAGGAAATACAGCAGGTATCCTCACAGCAGTTGCAGCTCTTGCGGTCTGCACTCTGGTGGGTGCGATGGCAGGGGGACTGCTCAGGGGATTTTTAGCGGGTGTGTCTGCCTGCGCTCTTACTCTTGCGGCGGCTGCCTTTGGAAGAGACTCCCTTGCCTGCCGTTTGTGCGCTGTCAGGACGGTACACAAACTGGAGGCGTCGGGAATCTCGCCTGTGAAGCCTGAAAGATTTGAAAACGCCGCTGCGGCAAGCCTTCTTTTCACGGACAAGACCGGAATGATAACAAGGGGAGAGTACACTGTAAGCGGATTTATAGACGGCGGCGGAAAGGAATACTCCTCCTTTGAAAAGGTAGGCGGCAGTCTGGGAAAGCTTCTCAAGGCTACTGTTACAAGCATTGCAGGAGCAGAGCTTATCTCTGAGGGAGTAGTCCGGGGAGGAAGCCCTGCGGATAAGGCTATGGTGGGCTTTGTAAAGGGTATGCCTAAAAATGCGTCCATGGTAAAAAGACAGGCAGAGTTCAGGGAGGGCTGTCTTTACGGAGTGACAGTGACACTCGGAAACGGTCTTGCCACAATAATAAAAGGCAGCGCAGAGGATGTCCTTGAGCGCTGCAGCGAGTACCAGCCTTCCGAGGGAAAGCGTCAGAGGATAACGAACAAAAGCGCCCTGCAGAAGCTTACATCGACACTGTCGGTAAGCGGCAAGGACGTGGAGGGCATAGCTTTTACAAATGAAGTTATAAAAGACGGAGAGCTGCCCGAAAAGGGATTTGTTCTCGTGGGCTTCATGGCGCTGCAGGACAGCTACTGTCAGGAGGCAGCAGAGCAGGTGAAGCGTCTTAAGGGCATGGGTATAAGAACAGTGCTTGTTACCGCCTGCGACAGGGAAAATGCGGTCTTTACCGCAAAGCTTGCAGGGATAAAAAAGAAGGGCGGGGTCATTCTGGATTCAGATCAGCTCCGTGAAATGACCGAGGCTGACCTTGACCTGCGCTTCGGGGACATCAAAGCGGTGGCAGGAGCCACCGAAAAGGATAAGCTGCGTCTTATCAAGGCGGCTCACCGTGCAGGAGCTAAGGTCTGCACAGTCCTGACGGCTATGAAGGAAACTCCCGTTCTTACGGAAGCGGACGTGTCCTTTGCGTCCTCCTCGGCAGGTTCGGCGATACGGTCTGTCTGCGATGCGTCTGCCTCGGACGAGTGCGGAGTGAAATGCGCGGCAGATTATATAGAGCTGTCCAGAAGATTTTCCAGAGACTATAAAATATGGCTCACAGCAAGAGTTATACTGGCGATAGCTGTTGCTGCGGCTGCAATAGGTATGGGGTGGTGAGCTCATGTCCTATGATATTCAGAGACTTCTTGACAACCCTGACGTTATGGGCAGGGTCAACATTCCGGCGGGAGAGTATGAGGGCAGGTTTACCGTCCGCAAAAGCTGCACCATAAACGGGGGAGGCTCCGTGCTGTGGGGAGCGGCAGGTCCCGTGCTTATCATCGAAGCGGAAAATGTGGTCGTAAACGATCTTAAAATGGAGCTGACCCATGACAGCATTCCCGACGAGCAGCATATTTCCGTTTACTGCTGTCATCCCGATACAAGGTTTGGCAATGTGGAGGTAAACGGCGCAGTCCTTGGCATACCCGGTGAGGAGCAATACTGGGGCATACCGAAAATGCTGTCACTTGGGAAGCTGGCGGCTGAACGTCAGGAGACCTTTGAGATGGAGATATACTCTCCTGTGGAAGCGGAGCTTAAGTGTGAAATACATGACATTTCCCTGTCACGGAATTTCCTTGCGGCAGGGTCAAATACGGTGTCCCTTACAGTGGGGAGGATACGCAGCGGGTCGCTTCTTCATGGAAATATACTTTTGGTCTCAGCGGCAGGAATAACAAGAAAAATTTACGTCACCGGCAGCATGACCGGAGAAGATGCGCCGTCCCCCGAAAATTATCTGCTGTACTCTGCGGACAGGGAGGCTCCCGAAAAATATAAAAAAATGATCGACCAGCTTGACATCTCGCGTATCACGGCAATGCCCGAGCCTGTCCGCGAGACAGAGGAGATGTCCATAAAATTAGAGGAGATCAATGAATATAAGTCTTCCCCCGAGCCTGAGCCGAGGGAAGAGGTCATAGAGATATTTACCGCGAAAAGAGTACCTCTTGCGCCTGTCCAGTACCGCATTGAATTCGGGTATACCCTATCACGGGCAAAGCCTGACATAGACGGGTATCTTTTTATGCTTAAGGACAACGGCAGGGTGGCAGATAATACTGGGATGATCTTTTTCGGAAACGACCACTCTCCATGCGGAAGCGTCAGGTATCTTAACGCTCCCGATAAGAGGGCGATGTTCGTGGATCTTGACAGTGTACCCTCATATATAAATCATATGATAATGTTCTTTTCCATTTACGGGAATGACCCGTCCCTGCTTTTTGACGCCGTTGAGGATGGTGAGATAAGCATACTCAGCGTAAACGGCGTAAGGATGCGTCTGCGCCTTGAAAAGCATATGTGCTGCAGGACGATACTTGCCTGCGGCTTCGAGCGTACTGACGGCGTCTGGGAGCTTGTCCCGGCAGGAAAAGCCATTGCCATGCCTATGGCGGAGATATGCAAAAGCTACGGGGTCACTGTATCGTGATGTTGTTATGCAGTTACGCTGTTACGATGTTTTCCGTATACCCGGCAGGTCTGATGTGCTTATCGTTTCTCTGATCTCATCAGATGTAAGATAGTCATCAATGTCATAATCGTCCAGATCGTCATAAAAGTCCCAATCCATATAGCCGTCTGCCTCGTAATATTCCAGGGCGCCGCATACATTCTCATCAAGTGCAGCGTCATAAGCATTGATCCGTTTCAGATACGGTTCGGCTTCCTCGGGAGTCAGATAGCGGCAGTTCTTAGAGAGATAATTGATGGATTCTAAGCCCATCGCACATCTGTCGAGATCATCCAGATCTCTGTAAGATACAAGATACCTGTGCACGTTCATTTCATTGCAGAAATTTGCAATATTTCTGTTATCCACCTCAACATTGTTATTCTGGCGAATCTCATTGACCGTTCCGAAATATCTGCCACGGAGCAGATGATCGCCTTCTTTGAGAAAATACCCGTCAACTGTAAGCTGCCAATCCAATTCATAATCGAATAGATCGCCGTATTCCTCCGCCTCACGGAGCAGCTCCTCACAATGACGGAGATATCCGGAGAACCACTCTGCATCTTCGGCGGCGGCTATGCGGCAGTTTTCCTCATACCATTCCTGTCCTTCAGAAAACGAAGCGGTCAATGTCTGATCTTCCCTGTCGATAAAATAAGAGCTGATCTCGTTTTCGCAGATGTCTGTGATCTCGCCGATGCCTAAGTCATCGCAAACGATCACGGTTCCCACTTTGAGTGTCATTTTGTTCTGCATATTTTTTCCTCCTATAAAATATTTTTTATGTCACCCTATATTTCTGGGACACTTGTATTATACAGGACATACAGAAAACGGTCAAATGTTATTGCCTTTGTTAATGGCATATTTCTGTCAGAATAACGGATATTCACCTGAAATTTTTTCTGTCCCGGGTATGTATTACGGCGGTTTAAAAGCAGTGGATGTCATATTGTCGGGATATCCGAGACTGCGCTTAAGGTGTCATATGGACATAACAGCAGCTCTGTGAGATCGGTGCGTTTCTCACAGAGCTGTTTTTCAGGCGGGGGAGATGACCCTGCAGGGCGGTGCCATGTCTCAGTCTCCGAAGGAGATGCCCAGATGACGTGCAGTCACAACCAGCTGGTGATCCTCGGTGACGAATTTGGTCTTGCCTGCAACCTCGCTGAGGGGATTTTCCGTAATTGCGCTCTTGACCATTGCAACGGAGTATCCGTATTTCTCCTTCTCGATAAGCTTTGCTGCGCGGACTCCGAACTTTGTTGCAAGCACTCTGTCATATGCAGAGGGACTTCCGCCCCGGAGCATATGTCCGGGAACGCAGACTCTTGTCTCGATTCCTGTGCCCTCCTGTATCTGTGCTGCAAGTCTGTTTGTAGCTGTGGTGATGCCTGCTTCCTTGCGGAGGCGGGCACGTTCTTTTTTCTTAAGCTTTGCTTCCTCGGTGTCAAATGCACCCTCGGCAAAGGCTACGATGGAAAATGCCTTTCCTGCTTCGCTGCGCTTTTTGAGTGCTGAGATGACCTTCTTGGGATTGTAGGGTATCTCGGGGATGATTATAACGTCTGCCCCTCCTGCGATTCCGGAGTACAGTGTGAGCCAGCCTGCTTTGTTTCCCATGATCTCCACCATAAGTATACGGCTGTGGGACGCTGCAGTGGTGTGGAGCCTGTCTATTACATCGGTGGCGATGTCCACTGCGGTATGGAAGCCGAAGGTAACGTCCGTGCCGAAAATGTCATTGTCGATGGTCTTGGGCAGACCTATAACGTTAAGTCCCTCTTCGGAGAGCAGATTTGCAGTCTTATGCGTACCGTTTCCGCCAAGTGTAAGGAGACAGTCCAGCTTCTGCTTTTTGTAGGTCTCCTTCATTGACTTGATCTTGTCCACGTTGTCCTCCTCGATGACGGACATCATCTTGAAGGGCTGACGCTTGGTTCCCAGAATAGTTCCGCCTTGTGTAAGTATCCCTGAAAATTCGGAGGGATCCATGTCCCTTGCGATATTATTTATAAGTCCGTAGTATCCGTTCTGTATGCCGACTATCTCTATGTTGTCCTCTCCCATGCGTTCGAAGCAGGCTTTTGCCACGCCTCTGATGGTAGCGTTAAGTCCGGGGCAGTCGCCTCCGCTTGTAAGGATACCTATTCTTCTCTTTGCCATTTTAAGCTTCCTCCTTTAAAAAACAAGGGCGCAAGGCTAAGCCTTTACGCCCTTTGAATAGCCTCATTTCATTTTCAGCCTATCCGTGCTTGTCGGATACTGTTTCCGGCACCCTGTTGGTTATTTTTCTGCAGATGCTGCAATAAGTGCGGTTCTTTCATTTGCCTTCATTGCCATGAATTCCTCGAATTTATCAGCAGGCATGGGCTTTCCGAAGAAGTATCCCTGTGCCTGATCGCAGCCTGACTGCTTCAGTATCTCTGCCTGACCGATGGTTTCTATTCCCTCGGCGATGGTCTCTATCTTCTTGGACTTGGCGATTCTTATAACTGCCGAGACGATCTCTCTTGAGATCTCGTCGTCTTCAAGATACATTACAAACGAACGGTCCAGCTTAAGCAGCGTGATGGGCAGCATCTGGATATAGCTCAGTGAGGAGTATCCTGTTCCGAAGTCGTCCATGGAAAGCTTTACACCAAGATCGCGGATATCCTTCATCTGCTGTATCGCGCTTTCGATATCCTTCAATGCAAGGGACTCGGTAAGCTCAACGTCCAGCCATCTGGGCTCCATGCCTGTCTCTTCAAGGACGCTTCTGATAGCTTCCTTTACGTCTGTCTGGTAGAAGTCCACCGCAGTCAGATTTATAGAAACGGTAATGGGCGGATATCCCTTATCCTGCCAGATCTTATTCTGACGGCAAGCCTCATGCAGAACGAAATCGCTTATCTTTGTTATCAGCAGCGAGCTTTCCGCAATGGGGATAAACTTATTTGGCGGTATAACTGTTCCGTCCGGCTTTACCCAGCGGATAAGTGCTTCCATTCCCATAAGAGTGCCGTCTTCAAGATTGATCTTGGGCTGATAGAAGAGTACGAACTCGTTCTTTTCGATGGCTCTGGCGATCTCTGCTTCAAGAGCGGTCTCCTCAATGATCTTGTCGTGTATCTTATTGTCGTAGCGGATGATGTCGCTTTTACGCTCGGACAGTGTGTTAAGGGAGAACTCCGCATGGTCAAGGACCTCAGCGAAATCCTTGCCGCCGTCCGACATTTTACAGTAGCCTGCGGAACAGGTAACGGACTGCAGTGCGAAGCTGTCCTCGCAGACGGCTTTAAGCTTCCTTTGTATCTCCTGTACGATCTTTATGGGAAGCTCCTCGTCATCTCTTGTATCACGGATAAGCAGTGCAAAGTTATCGCCGCCTATCCTTGCGCCGAGACCTCCGTTTGAGACAACATTTTCTATGATGCGGGCAAAGCTGTTTAACAGCTCGTTTCCGCTGTCATATCCGCCTGTGTCGTTTACCAGGTGGAAGTTGTCGATGTCGAGAACGATCACCCAGTAGGAGAGTCCTGCATCGGAAGAACATTCAAAGGCTTCCTGACCTATCTGCAGGAACTTATGACGGTTGTATATCTGGGTCACATCGTCGATATAAGCAAGCTTCTCAATAAGGAGATCCTTTTCCTTCTCCTCTGTTATATCAAGGACGGCACCGCCTATCCTTGCAAAAAGCTTGTTTTTATTGGGCGTGATCTTGTATCTGAACTGGAACCAGCGAAGCTTTCCGTCTGCTCTTTCGGCACGGAACTCTGCATTGTGTATGACCTCACTGTCGATGTTCGTATTCACAAGCTGTGCTGCCAATGCATCGTAAACGGCAGGATCATGCTTGAAGATCTTTTCCCTGATCTCATCGCGGGTGACGTGAGAATTTGATATCCCCATTATTTTGCAGAACTGCTCTGAAAGATAATATCTGGGATCCCCCGGTTCCTTGAGCACGATACCCATTTCGGAAAGCTCCATTGACATTGTATATCGCTGTCTCTGTTCGGTAAGCTCCTGACGCATATTGGTGGACTCGGTGGTATCAAAGCCCACGGAAAGCATGAGGAACTGCTCTCCGTTCCGTGTGCGCATCGAATGGATGATGGATGTGTTCCACACAACGCACACCTTTGCGCCGCCCTTTGCAATGACGGTGAACTCCTCGTCACGGTTGTTCACTATAGCCTGAAGGCTGGGAGCAAACGCATCGGGAGGGAGCACCTTTTTGAGCTCCCTGATATCCATAAGATCCTCGGAGGTATATCCGATGGACGTTGTAAGCTCGTCATTTACCTCGATATAATGGAAGTCAGCATCCCACAGAACAGCCATAGCATTCAGCTGGTGCATGATGCCAAGGATATTTTCCTTGTATTTTCTGATGCGCTCCTTCTGTATGATCTTCACAGCAAAGAAGATCAATGCTGCAAGGACCGCTGCTGCTGCGACAGCTCCGATGATGATTTTGAACATAATTATCTACCCCCCGGGGTCAAAAAACAGATACCGATATGAGAACGAAACTGCATTCAAGTATTCAAATGTCAGCTTCAGGTAATATTTTGCAGTCTTTTACATGGACTTCTTGTGCATTATTACAATTATATTATACAAAGTCTGAATATTTTTGTCAATAGTTATAATTCAAAACGTTGAAAATGGGTAAAAGTTTCACATTTTTTTCATATCTGCGGGTTAAAATGCACTAATAAAAAGCTGATTTTTATGCACATTTCAAAAAATAAAGGCTCCGCGTTTTTATACGCGGAGCCTGAAGGATGACCTCAGTCATTGATCTTTATTTTTTCGTTGCACTTGTCACGGACAAGCAGGTCTCCCGAGCTTCCGTAGGTTTTTGCATCCCCTGCCAGGAACCGTAAGTCAAACACGGTCTCACGCAGCGTTATCCTGCTCTCTCCTGTGGTGTCGCCTATGCCGAGAGCTGCAGAGCCTTCACCGTAAAGTGAAATGCTGGAGTTGCTTATACTGCACTCTGCTTTTCCGTCTCTGCTGCCGATGCCCACCAGAGCCTTGCCCCGCATCTCACCGTCGACAGAGCAGTCCTTAAGGTCTATAGTGCAGGTGCCGCTGTTCATTGCGCCGACAGAGCAGAGGGACGCTCCCGAAAGGTTCGTCTTAAGGCTGAAATTCTTCATTGTGATATCTGTGCTGCCGCCGAAGCATCCTATTCCCACGGTATTGGAGGCGCTTATCTCAATGTTCATGGTGGCATCCTTGATGTCTATGATGCCGTCCCCGTCGATATATCCTATGCCGACGCATGAGCCGCCCGAGCTGTGTATCTTCACGTTGGCACTTATGAGCCGTATAGCGGTATTTCCGCTGCCGCCCTTGCCTCCGCCTATTGCCACGCTGCTCTCTCCGTTTGCTTCAACAAACAGTGACCCTCCGGTCATATCTATGGTTATATTTCCGCACGCCTGATTCTTGTTGGCGCCGATACCGCAGCATTCGGTGATCTCTGCAAGAACGTGCAGATGTCCTTCGCCGGTTATGGTCAGGGATGAGCTTTCGGGGACATATATGCCTCTGCTGAGAATATCGTTGACTCCGTCCACATGAAGCTCAACGTCGCAGTTTTTGCCCAGGAAGATCACAGGGTCTTCTTTATCTGTGACAATATGTGCACCGTCCAGATTGATCCTTGTTTTTATGCCGTCTTTGATGGTGACGGCGGATGTGACTGTACCTCCCGAGGAGCAGGTGAGGGTAACTTCCGAGCTGTCCACAAAGACAGATGTATAATGATCGCGGATGATGCGCTCAAGGTCTACAGTCTCGCCTTCCGATGCGTGGTAGGGCTTGGAAATATCGCTTCTGAACTCAAAATTGATGTTTGCTATAGTGTCGCGGACGGCATCCGAGACCTCCATAAGCATTACAGGCTTGGGCATGGAAACGTAATACCCCTGTATAAGGTCGGAGCCGAGCTGTATCATTGTCCGCAGCTCCTCGAGAGTCTCCACGCCCTCTGCAAGAGCAAGGTAGCCGTTGGCATGGACAAACTCGATTATGCCGCTTACAAGCTTCTGCATTTTGGGATCGTTGTTTATTCCGCTTATAAGTATGCGGTCGATCTTTACATAGTCGGGACTGTATCTGAGCAGATTGGAGGTGTTGGAATATCCTGTGCCGTAATCGTCTATCGCCACACGGATATGGTTCATGTCAAGACGCGCCTTGATATGTCCAAGGCTGACGTCGTCCACCTCGGTCTGCTCGGTGAACTCGATGACCATTTTTTCCATGAGCTCTCCGAAGTCGTTTTCAAGGGACTGCCAGTCCTCGTCGGTGAGCATATGGGCGGGGATAGCATTTACAAACAGCTTCCTGTCCTTGAATATCTCCTGATTGTGCCCGATGGCAGTGAGAGCATTTCTCAGTGTGGCACGCTCGATGTCATATAGCCTGCCTGTTTTTTCGGCACATTCCAGAATTTCAAGAGGGTACATCCCGATGCTGCTGTCGCTTCTCATAAGTATCTCATATGCGGCGATGTCTCCGTTGCGGGCGCTGACAATGGGCTGGAAATGATATACGAACAGGTTCTCGTCCACAAGACGGGAGAAGCGCTTCATCTTGTCGTATTCGGTGCGCTGAGCCTCATGTCTTTCGGCGTTGTATGTGCGTATGGTGCCGGAGCCCTGCGACACTGCCTCATAAAGAGAAAATTCAGCGGTATTCATTCGCTGGGCGGGGATAGGCAGGTCTGCGCCGAGCCCTGCGGAAAATGTCAGGTCACAGGCGTTGAGCATTGGCTCGCCGTAGTCGTCCGTGAGAGCGCTTTTTTTGACAGCGTCACGGAGCTTTTTCATAAATTCATCAGCGTCCTCATGGAAATCGGGTATGTATATCCAGTAGCGCTCTCTTGTGCTGGAGGATATGAGCGTTCCCTTGGGGGACTCCTTTATAATTGCGGTGAGCGCTCCGAAGATATGATATTCGGAGGGCGTTGCTTTTCCTGTCTCTTCGATCTGTATCAGAGCAAGAATGGACGGCGCGGAATTTCTGGTCATGGCAAGGGTCAGGTCGGATATTTCGCATACGGGCAGGAAGGTACTGCTCTTGTGGTCTTCCCCTGCGACCTTGAAAAATCCTGCGGTGACGTCCTTGTTGTATGCAGTTATTTTGACGGTTATTTTTGAGCCCACCTCTGCACGTTCAGCCAGACTTGACAGCAGTACCGTCATTTCATCATATCCGGGGACACGCCTCATCCCGATAAGAGAGAGGGCGTTGTCGTCCATGAAGGTCTTACGGTTCACATGGTCTATCAGAAAGCCGCCTATTTCGGGGCTGATGTCTGTAAGAGAGTCCCATACCGTTCCGAAAACACTCTGCCAGAGCGGCGAATTTATACCTGCCATAGCCTTGTTCCATCCCATTTCCTGCAGATTAGTACGCATATACTTAATTATATAATAGCACACCCGCTGAGGTTTTTCAAGAGCTTCTAAAAAACATTGAATGATTTGGCAAAAAAAACAGAGAAGTTCTGTCTATACTATATAAAATAATAAAAGACCTCTCCGGCGGGGGAGGGGTCTTACTTGACATATGTCGAAAAAAGTGGTAAAATATAGGCAGGTACATCAATAAAACGGTAGGCGGTCAAATCTTCCCTCGGAAACGGGGGTGAGCTTT
>JAFLUI010000066.1 GCA_022508825.1 Oscillospiraceae bacterium | reverse complement strand
AACAACTGTTGCATTTTTCTTCAATGACCAATTAACGCACCACTAAATTCCGATTTATATTACTGATTATTATACTACACCAGACAGTCTGCGTCAAGACAAATCAACTAACGCTCTATCTTTGTGCATATCGCAGAAAGTTATCCACTGCAAACTGAAATCCATGCGCATTTTTAACAGAAATCATTTCCCCGGAAAAAAATTTCCCCAAAACTATTGACTTTTTTTCCTGACAGGAGTATCATATTAATTGGTTAGCGGAGGCTAATCAAATTTCAAGCAGCACAGTTAGTCATATCTAACTGTCATGATAGGAGGATCTATGATGCCTTTGGGTCTTGCTGATACAGGAAATGAAAATATTATCAAAAAGGTAGGAGGAAGTCCGGTCACCAGAAAATTTCTCGAAAATCTCGGCTTCGTGGCAGGCGGAACGGTAACGGTCATAAGCGAAAACGGCGGAAATGTTATCGTGAATGTCAAGGGAGCAAGGGTAGCCATCTCAAAAGAAATGGCAAATAAAATTATGATTTAGGAGGTATTGATATGTCAACACTGAAAGATGCAAAAATCGGTCAGACAGTCACCGTCACAAAGCTTTGCGGAGAGGGTGCTGTAAAACGCCGCATAATGGATATGGGCATCACAAAGGGAACTGAAATTTACGTCCGCAAGGTGGCTCCTCTGGGAGACCCTATTGAAGTTACTGTCCGGGGATATGAGCTTTCCCTGCGAAAAGCCGATGCGGAAAATATTATGACTGCATGACCTGACAGCTCTTTTTTAACGCCCAGAGTTAGCCTTTGCTAATAGAGTTAGCTGTATCTAATATAAAGAAAGGAAAATATCTATGAGTATCAGGATCGCTCTTGCAGGCAATCCAAATTGCGGCAAGACCACACTTTTTAACGCCCTGACAGGTTCAAATCAGTTCGTGGGAAACTGGCCCGGCGTTACCGTTGAAAAAAAGGAGGGCAGACTTAAGGGTCACAAGGACGTCATCATCACCGACCTGCCGGGAATTTACTCCCTGTCCCCCTACACATTAGAGGAGGTAGTTGCAAGAAACTATCTTATCGGCGAGCGTCCCGATGCTATCCTCAACATCATTGACGGAACAAATCTGGAGCGCAACCTTTATCTCACCACTCAGCTTGTGGAATTAGGTATCCCCGTTGTTGCGGCAATAAACATGATGGACGTTGTACGCAAAAACGGCGACAGCATAAACACAGAACAGCTTTCAAAGGAGCTTGGATGTCCTGTAGTGGAGATCTCCGCTTTAAAGGGTACAGGCATAAACGAAGCTTCCGCTGCAGCAATAAAAGCGGCGGAGTCGAAAGAGTCATCCATCCCACAGCACAGCTTCTGCGGGTGTGTCGAACACGCCATTGCTCACATTGAGGAAGCTGTCCTCCACGATATCCCAGAGGAACAGCAGAGATGGTACGCCATAAAGCTTTTCGAGCGTGACGAAAAGGTCATGGAAATGCTTAACATCTCCCCCGATAAAAAAGAGCACATCGAAAAGGATATTGCTGCCGCAGAAAAGGAAATGGACGACGACCCCGAAAGCATTATCACAAACGAGCGTTACATATACATTGCTTCCATTATAAAGGGCTGCTGTAAAAAGAAAAACAAGGGCGGTCTCACTGTTTCGGACAAGATCGACAGAATCGTTACCAACCGCATACTTGCCCTGCCCATTTTCGCTGCGGTAATGTTCATTGTGTACTATGTTTCGGTGACAACTGTGGGAACATGGGCGACCGACTGGGCAAACGACGGAGTGTTCGGCGAGGGCTGGAGTCTTTTCGGACTCTGGATACCCGGCATCCCCGTTATCGCGGAAAATATCCTTACCTCCATAAACTGCGCAGACTGGCTGCAGAGTCTTATCATTGACGGTATCATCGGAGGTGTCGGAGCAGTCCTCGGATTTGTCCCGCAGATGCTTGTCCTGTTTATCTTTCTTGCTTTCCTTGAAGCCTGCGGATATATGGCTCGTATCGCATTTGTCATGGACAGGATATTCCGCAAGTTCGGACTGTCGGGAAAATCCTTTATCCCCATGCTTATCGGAACAGGCTGCGGAGTTCCGGGCATCATGGCTTCCCGCACCATCGAAAACGAACGTGACAGACGCATGACCATTATGACAACAACATTTATCCCCTGCGGAGCAAAGCTCCCCATAATCGGACTTATCGCAGGAGCGCTTTTCGGAAATGCAGGCTGGGTGGCTGTTTCAGCATATTTCGTCGGAGTGGCAGCTATCATTATTTCGGGAATAATTCTGAAGAAAACAAGGATGTTCTCAGGCGATCCCGCACCTTTCGTTATGGAGCTTCCTGCATACCATATGCCCACAGTGGGAAATATCCTCCGCTCCATGTGGGAGCGCGGCTGGTCGTTTATCAAAAAAGCGGGAACGATCATCCTCCTTTCCACCGTTGTACTCTGGTTCCTTATGGGCTTCGGCGTGGAAAACGGCAGCTTCGGAATGATTGAGGAGATAGACAATTCCATTCTTGCAGGTATCGGAAACGCCATCGCATGGATATTCACCCCTCTTGGCTGGGGAGACTGGAAGGCTGCTGTTGCAACGGTCACAGGACTTATTGCAAAGGAAAATGTAGTTGCCGCTTACGGCTCCCTCTATCACTTTGCAGAGGAGGTTTCCGAAAACGGCGACGAGATCTGGGGCAGTCTTGCAGCTGAATTCAGCGCGCTGGCAGGATATTCATTCCTGATATTCAATCTTCTCTGCGCTCCCTGCTTCGCGGCTATCGGAGCTATCAGACGGGAAATGAATGACCCTAAGTGGACAGCATTTGCAGTCACATATCAGTGTGTATTTGCCTATGCAGTCTCGCTTATAGTATATCAGTTCGGACTGCTTTTCACAGGCTCTGTGAATGCAATCGGACTTATCTTCGCAGCTGCAGTTCTGGCAGTTATCATTTATATGCTTGTAAGACCATATAAGGAAAGCAACCGTCTTACACGGAACGTCAAGGTCAAAGCATGAGAATGTACCATAAATAATACAATGGGAGAAAATAAAATGCTTACACATACCGGAACAAATACAATAATAACAGAGAGATTGATCCTTCGCAGATTTGAATATTCAGATGACGATGCCATGCTGAAATACTGGGTCGCTGATGAGAAAATACAGTCATTGTATTCCGAACCCGTATATTCCACAAAAGAAGCTGTAAAAGAGCTGCTCGATAAATATATCGGCTCTTACGGAAAGGACGATTACTACCGTTGGGCAGTCATTGAGAAAAAAACAGGTGAATGTATCGGTCAGATAGCTTATTTTCTTGTAGACAGCAAAAATCATTTTGCCGAGATCGAGTATTGCATCGGTTCTGCATTTCAGTGCAAAGGGTATGCAACGGAAGCCGCAAAGGCTGTCATCACATACGGTTTTGACAATATCGGTCTGCATAAAGTCCAGATCTGTACTAAAACAATAAACATACCCTCCAAGCGCGTGATAGAAAAGTGCGGATTTACATATGAAGGTACCCTGCGGGATTTCTTTTACATGAATAATGAATATGTTGGCAGACTGTATTTTTCAATGTTAAGAAATGAGTATGAACAAAACAAATCACAATGGGAGGCGTCTTCATGATAGACTTTCTTGCACAGAACATCGGAAACATTGTTGTAACGCTTATCCTTGCAGCGGTGATAATAATGATAATCGTAAGGCACCGTAAAAATAAAAAAGCAGGAAAATCCTCCTGCGGGTGCGGCTGCGGAAGCTGCCCAAACTCATCAATATGCCATAGCCACCCCCAAAAATAGAACCTCAAAAGATCGGAGCCGCCATATGACGACTCCGATCTGCTATTTTCAAAGCTTATCACTCGTACCTCAGTGCATCCACAGGCTTGAGCGCCGCCGCCTTGAACGCCGGATACACCCCGAAGCCTCCGCCGATCATCAGGGAGATCAGCAGTATCGCTCCGCAGAGCCGCCAGTTTACGGCGATCTCCCCGATAAAAGCCCCCGCCAGCACAGAAATAAGCACTCCCCCGGCAATTCCCGTAATGCTTCCGATAAAGGTGATAAGCACGGACTCAAACAAAAACTCCGCCATTATCACGCCCCTGCTTGCCCCGATGGATTTTTTTATTCCTATCTCACGGGTACGCTCACTGACGGACACCAGCATTACCGTCATAATGGAAAGTCCGGACACTATAAGACTTATCCCTGCAACCGCAGACAGCGCCGCCGATGCTATGGAAATGATGTTGTCCATTTTCTCCTTGCGGCTGAGAAGATCATCCACCGAATAGCTGCTGTCCGAATTCCCCTGGGACAGCAGTCTCCGTACTTCATCGGCAGCAGAATCGCTCCGGGTCTTGTCCTCCACCTTGACTGTTATCTGGTCAAATCCGGTCTTTCCCGCCTGCTCCTGCATAACGGAGTACGGGATATACACAAAATCGGGAATGAACCCTCCCAGCATATTCTGGAGGGTGTTCACTCCGTTTTTCACCACCCCCACTATCTCAAATTCCACAGGCTTCCCGCCTAACGTCAGGGTGAGAGTCTTTCCTACAATGTTGGCTCTCTTATACTGTTCAGAGGCTATGGCTTCGTCTATGACGCATACAAGACTTTCCTTTGCCAGATCTCCCTTGTTGAGGAGTCTGCCGTAAAGGACATCCAGATCAATGACATTGTCCGCGTCCTCATTTACTCCCCATACCATGCAGGATATGCGGGAGCTTTTTATTTCCCCCTCTGTCATCATGCTCATAAGAGGCATTGCATTTCCCACAGAGTCAAGATTTTTTATATTGTACAGGTCGTCTTCGTTCAGCCTGTTTGCCGAGCCTGACTGCACCGATATCACAAGACTGTCCATACCCATTCCGGACAGCTCATTGTTTATGGAGCTTCTTCCTATCTCACCTATGGAGGAAACTATCACCACCGACATCACGCCCACCGCTATACCGATCATAGTTAGCATAGAGCGGAGCCTGTTGTGGAACATACATCTGATTCCCGTGCGGAAAATATCCGTCATATTGATCCCTCCTATTTATCAGAAAGCTTTACCGTGACTCCGCTTTCAGAAAGCTCGTCCACTGTTATTATTCTTTCATTTTCATCAAGGACGGTCTTTAATTCCACCCCGTCGCTGAACTCCTCTCCCGTTTCGATGTAACGCTTGTAGGCTTTTCCGCCTGTGAGGACGTAAACAAACTCCCCTGTATCGTCCTGATCCACAGCCTCATAGGGGACGATGGTCATAACATCAGGCTCGGAGGTTATCAGCTTCACCTGAGCGGTATATCCCTGTTTAAGGGACTCCTCAGGCTCGCTGATGTCCACCGTGACCTCCACAGCGGTCTTCTGGACGCTTCCCGACTGTACCTTCGTGGCATAGTCGGAAATTTTCGAGACCTCCCCCAGATAGATGACCCCGGGAAAAGCGTCCCCCGTTATTTCAGCGGACTGATTCAGCGCCACCTTGCTTATATCCTGCTCGGGGACATAGACCTGAACGTAGAAGGTGTCATCCCGCACATTCCGCATCACCGTCCCCGACAGGGAAACGCTGTCGGTATGCTCAACCTTTTCGACCTGAACGATAGTCGCCGTAGGAACGTGATCCGTCACAGCTCCCGGCAGAGCTATAAGTCCCGCCGCTGTAATACCGCAAACAGCCATAGCAAGGACTGCTGTTTTTTTATTATTCATATATAGATCCCTCCTGTGTTTTTCCGGTATATAGTTTGCCTTTTTCTGAGGGATTTATACTAAGCTTTGTTCCAAAAAGCAGTCAATATGCCCGACCAATATTTTGTAACAAAAACGATAATGCTTTTTTATGCATACCTACAAAATTACTGCGCATATGAAAAAAATCGCCGGACTGGATTGTATTTATATCAGAAGAAAATATATTACCCGGTTTATCGGGAAATCATTAAAAAGGAGAATGTATATGCTATTCAAAAAAATCATATCTGCAATATCTGCTTCTGCCGTATGCCTGTCGCTTCTGACATTCAATATCGGAGCAGATACGGAGAGAATCGCCGTCCGCACAGCAGATCAGCTTATGAAAATGGAGTCTGACGGAAATTATTATCTTGCAGGTGACATTGATCTGACAGACGTTGAATGGAAGTCCATAAATAATTTTTCCGGACACTTTGACGGGAACGGCTATGAAATAACAGGACTTACCTCCAATACATACGGATTGTTCTCCACACTTGGATCCGGTGCTGTCGTGGAAAATGTCAAACTGACAAACACATACATTACATCGAAATATAAAGCCGTAGGTGGGATCGTTTCTGTCATTCAGAGCGGTACTGAAAATGTTGCGGTCAAAGACTGCTTTGTCGGCGGAGTTGTTTCATCATGCCGGACAAAATTCAAACAGAGTTCCAATGAAAGTACAGCCGGAAGTATTGTTGGAAAAAACTATTCCGTTTCGTCAGTTATTTCTGATTGTTACAGCAATGCTGTTACTGCTTCGGAAAATACTATTGGAGGAATTGCAGGAGTAAATTACGGAACAATAGAAAACTGCGGATTCGGAGGACAATTAGTATGCACATATTCAGTGTACGACCTTAAATGCGATGAAAACGGAGAATCAACTGACGAGGGCTTATACTTATATTGTATAGGAGGAGTTTGCGGAATAAATTACGGAAAGATCAGCAATAGTTTCAGCCGCACAGCAAGGAGAATTGAAGCCGCAAATTATTCCGGCGGTATTGCCGGTGCGCTTCAGAAAAGCGGCAGTATAAAAAATTGTGTCAATTCATCTGAGGTCAACTCCTATTCCGGTTTTGATGATGAAAGGTTTAAAGGTGGTCTTATAGTCGGATATGCTCCTAAAACATCGGAAGTATCAAATTGCTATACAAAAGAACCCGACAGCTTTTCAGTATCAAAGGACATCGGCAAAGGCAGGAAAGGTACTGAAACTTATGTCATTTCTGAGGAAAATTACAATAAAATATCCAGCTTTGATAACCTTGGCAGCGGCTGGAGTATTGCAAACGGGATACCTGTACCGGACAGTCTGATACAGTACGTCAATATTGCTCCTGCTTATGAGATAAAGCTCGATAGGCTGGTCAATGTATCTTATGATGAATCTGTTGATTACGGATATGATGAATTCGGAGATATTTTAGAATAAAATAAAGCTCCGGGGCTTGTAATGAACAGTCCCGGAGCCGTATTAGTTTTTATTGATCTTCAGCAGCAGTCACTCCCTCGGACTGTTGCTTTTTTATCACCGCAAACGCCTGTTTCAGTGATGACACCCCATATATGTGCATATTATACCTGCTTGGGTCAATGTTCCGCAGAGCCTGCTTTGGAATGATACATTCGGTAAAGCCCAGACGTTCCGCCTCCAGTATTCTCTGGGAAATGTTTGACGTGTTCCGTATCTCACCGCCCAGACCTATCTCACCGAATGCAATGAGCTTTTCGCTTATGGGGATGTCAAAATATCCGCTGTAAACAGCGATAGCTACCGGAAGGTCTCCTGCCGGCTCATCAAGACGGAAGCCTCCCACCACGTTCATGTATACGTCCAGCGTGCCGAAAAACATCCCCAGACGTTTTTCAAGGACGGCTATGATTATCGCAAGTCTGTTGTAGTCGAATCCCGTTGAGGTCCGTCTGGGAGCGGAGAAGCTTGTTTTTGTCACAAGAGCCTGGACCTCAGCAAGGATAGGACGGCTTCCCTCCATTATGCAGGCGACGCAGGTCCCTGAGATACCCACAGGACGCCCCGTCAGAAGCATAAGGGACGGATTTTCAACTTCCTCCAGACCGCTGTCACTCATTTCAAAGACACCTATCTCATTTGTAGAGCCGAAACGGTTTTTCACCGCCCGAAGCAGGCGGTAGCTAAGATGCCGCTCCCCCTCAAAATAAAGCACCGTGTCAACAATGTGCTCCATGACTTTTGGACCCGCTATTGCGCCGTCCTTGTTGACGTGCCCTACAATAAAGATCGGTATCTCCTCAGATTTTGCTGTCCTCATAAAAAGATTTGTACACTCCCGCACCTGAGTAATACTTCCGGCGCTGGAGGTTATCTCGCTTATGGACATTGTCTGGATAGAGTCTATAATTGCAATGTCTGGCTGATTTGCGGAAATCGTTCCCGCCGCAGCCACAGCGTCATTTGTGGACAGCAGGGAAAGATTTTCCGTATCCACTCCAAGACGCTGCGCCCGGAGCTTTATCTGCCTGATGCTTTCCTCACCTGAAATATACAGGATAGTGTAGTGTTCGCCTAAAAATTTGCATATCTGCAGAAGCAGTGTGGACTTTCCGATACCCGGCTCTCCGCCGAGAAGAACAAGGGAGCCCTTTACAAGACCTCCGCCCAGAACGCGGTTAAGCTCGTTTATGCCTGTGGAGTACCTCACGTCCTCCTCCGTGTCCACACCCGAAAGTGTGACCACCTTTGAAGAAAGGTCGATGGTTTTTATGGACGATGCTTTCCCCAGTCCCGACTTTGCAGGAGCGGACTCCACTATCTCCTCTTCAAGAGTGTTCCACTCCCCGCAGGAAGGACACTTCCCGTTCCATTTTGAGCTTTCATAGCCGCACTGGCTGCATATGTAGACTTTTTTCAACTTCCCTGCCATTTTTATGACCGTCCTTTTTATTATAAAGAAATAAAGCTATATTATTTGCAATTGCGTAACTATACTTAAATCATACCGCCTGTATTTTAAACTTTAGATTTGGCAAACTCGTTTATGCCGGAGAACACAGTGAAAGCCACATCCTTCTGATAGCCTTTATCGGTAAGCTTTGCAGCCTCCTCCGGATTTGAAAGGAAACCGCACTCTATCATAACAGAGGGATTTTCGCAGAAATAGCAGAGATAGAGCTCCTTTCCGCAGAGCTTGGTCTCCCGCTGATTGTCAGGCTGGAGGTTCTCCACGAATTTTCTCTGCATGATGGAGGCAAGCTCCTCGCTTCCCGGATTTTTGTCACTGTAGAACATCTGGGCGCCGCTGAACTGAGGATCCCGGTATGTATTCTGGTGAATGGAAATGCAGACCGCATTTGAATGGCTGTTGAATATCGCCAGTCTGTTTTCCATGTCGGAAATTTTCTGATTTCTTATGCCTGTAACGCCCTTGTCATGGATAGATGTGTCCTTGTCTCTTGTAACATCAACGTTGTATCCGAACAGTCTGCACATATCCCTGGCAGACAGCATGATATTAAGATTGATGACCTTTTCCGTCTGTCCGTCAGCAGTGGAGCAACCCCCATCAATGCCACCGTGCCCGGCGTCCAAGGTGATTACGAAGCTGTCCTGTTCACTCACCACATTTTCAACGCTTATTGCTGTGTCGAGCTTGACTGCTGCATAGCATATCACACCCACACAGGCAAAAAAGGTAAACACCACAAAAATTACATTCCATCTGATTTGTTTCATAGAATACCCTCCACAGCTTGTTTTGCTTGTTTTATTGTATACTATGAAGCAATATCGGACAATATGACAAGTCCGGCGATTTTTTAGGACAACGTATGTCAATTATACCATATTCATGGTGTAAAGTCAAGTTCTGCATATGGCGGCAATAGCCTCCTTCTATACCGCCGTGTGTTGGTGTGTCTTAACTATAGTCATCAATAAAAATAAAGACTGCCGGAGACAGCCTTTATTGCAAAGATTATCTAACATAAACTATGTAAACCAGTAAAATTCAGCTTTATATTTCATAACAATATTTATACCCATGTCTTGGTTTTAAGCAATTCTGCAATTTTCTCTGTATCGGGCAGCTTCTTCACATCAAGAACTTGTGTCAAATCAAATTTTCGTGAACCCATGGGTGGATTAGGTGTAACCTTTTTAAAATCAGTTTCATAAAATTTTTCTACAAAAAAATATCTTTCAGAAACTAATTTATAACCATATTGTTTGGCATCTTCAATTGCTTTATTAATTTGCGCTTTTCTTTCATCATTAATATCACCAAGCTCCTCATTGTACTCAAGTCCGTAATCTGTTTTTACAGCAGTGATAATTGCATTAATTTTACCTATAGCTCTTACACTCTTCCCCTTATAAAGTCCTAAATAACTATGGGCTCTAAATGGTCTATTAATGTTATCATAATATACATTTTCCCTCACATTAAAGTCAAATGTAGTATTTGCAAGCTGAACACGCATATAGTTAGAACCTACTATAAGATTGTCATTAATACAGTAATCAAAATAATCATCAAGCACTTCCTGCATTTCAAAATCTCTTTCGTCTATAACATCCTGAATTGCAGTAGCAATTTCTTCAAATGTAGTATTAACGTGTATAACTGGTTGCGCTTGTTCGACATTATATTTTTTTAATTGGTTTTCAAATTCATCTTTTTTATTTTTTGTCATAAATGTTGGTGCTAATGTAATCAACACCTTATATTTTTCATCGCTGAAAGATTTTAAATGATTCATTAACTGGTCAAAAGAAAAATCTTTAGCATTTCTCTTTGTCTCAACAACAATTTTAAAACTTTCCTGTGTAATTGTAGCATCTGGAACACTATCAATATTTTTTTCCTGTAAATTAAAAAATATTTCTGGTTCAAAAGATTCATTAAAAAATTTTATTTTTAAAAATTGAAAAAAATCTTTTGTCGAATACTGATAAAATCGAGATAAAAGCAACATTGTGTTTGCAGTAGCAACATTTTCTTTTGAGTGATATCTTTGAAAATAATGTATTTTCATTTTAGTTAGACTCCTTTTAGTCAAACTGACTATGCTTTAACATAAAAGCATAGTCAGTAAGTTAATATATAAACAAATTATTTACGGAATAAGCCTGTTCAGATCTCTCGGGAACATGGAAGCCTGACGGACGTTCTGCTGTCCAAGGAGCTTCATAACAAGACGCTCCAGACCGATGCCAAGACCTCCGTGAGGAGGCAGACCGTACTTGTGTACCTCCAGATAGGACTTGAAGTCCTCCGGGTCAAGACCCTGAGCCTTCATCTTTTCTATCTGCTCATTATAATCATGGATACGCTGACCGCCTGTTGTGATCTCCAGACCTCTGAAAAGCAGGTCGAACTTGCAGGCAGTTCTGGGATCCTCCTTGTCGTTCATTGCGTAGAACGGAGGCTTTGAGGAGGGGAAGTGAGTGATGAAAATAAACTCCGTACCGTAATTTTCCTTGGCATAGTTGCAGAGGAATATCTCGTCCTCAGGCTCAAGGTCAAATTTGTTCTTGGACTTGGAGCCTTTTATCAGAGCCACAGCATCCTCAAATCTTACGGAGGGTATCTCCCCTACCTCGGGGATGTCCGCTGATAAAATATTTATCTCATGAGCATAGTTCTCTTTCAGATACTGCATCATGTAACGGAGCATTGCAGTCTCCATGTTCATTACATCATACATATCATTGATGTATCCCATCTCAAAGTCAAGACCAATGTACTCGTTAAGGTGACGGGATGTGGCATGACGCTCCGCACGGTAAACGGGAGCTATCTCAAATACCCTGTCAAAGAAAGCAACAGCGGTCTGCTTGTAAAACTGTGGGGACTGATTGAGGAAAGCGTCCTTCTGGAAATAATCCAGATGGAAGATGTTCGCTCCGCCCTCTGCGCCCTGGGCAACTATCTTAGGAGTGTGTATCTCGGTAAATTTATTGTCCAGCATAAATTTACGGAAGCCCTCTACAACGCCCTCCTGGAATTTGAAAACTGCTCTTTCGTATGGATTTCGGAGCGCCACGCTTCTGTTGTCCAGATTGATCTCCAGAGAACAGCCAAGACGTCTCTTTGAAACATGGAGAGGATAGTCCGCACTTGGTCTGGACATAAGCTCTACTGTCTTAAGGGTGAGCTCGATGCCGTTGCGGGCACGCTCCTCCTTTTTTACAACAGCTGTTACCTTTACATAGCAGCCCTCACGGATATCGTCAATGGGGTCTGCACACTCGTCAGCGCTGTACACCGACTGTATCACATACCTTGCTGTACGGAGTGACACAAAAGCAAATCCGCTCATCTGCTTTACACTGTGAACGCAGGCATAAAGAGTGATGGTCTCCCCCACCTTTGACAGCGCGTCTTCAAGGTCAAACTCCTCCAGCAGGTCTGTTCCGCCAATTTTCTTCATTTTAAAGACAACCTTTCAGTTTGGATTTTATTACTGTTCTCCGTCGTTATACTCCCTGATGACGCTGAACATATGAGAAAGAGAAACACACAGCATTGCGCCGATCAGGTTATTATACTTCTGCTCCAGCTTTTTGCTGAACATGCTTATGCCTGTAAATACGATACCCAGCGCCAGCAGTACTGTGCCGGCAATATCAAGAAAATTGCTGTCGATCTTTTTATTCATTTTGCAAACGTCCTTTCATAGCTTTATTTTGCTGCCGAGCCGCAGGCTTTCAGGTCAATGGTCAGATATCAGCCGTTGAGTTTCTTTTCAAGCTCTTCCTTTATGACCTTGGGAGTACATACGCCCTTAAGCTCCTTTGTACACTGACCCATAAGGAAGCCGAATACCTTCTGGTCTCCGCCCTTGTACTGAGCCACCGCTTTTTCGTTTGCCGCAAGCACCTGCTCGATGACCTCCGCAACCTTGCCTGTGTCGTTGGTGATAAGCAGTCCTGCTGCCTTTGCGATCTCCTCGGGATCGCCGCCCTTTTCGCACATTGTGCGGAAAACGTCCTTTGCATCGTTCTTGGAGACCTTGTCGGTGTCCGCCATTTCGATGAGCTTCGCAAACTGCTCTGCTGTGAACGGCAGGTTCTCGGGAGTGATCTCGCCCAGATTGATACGCCTCATCATTTCGCCTATGAGGAAATTGCACACCGACTTGGGATTGTTGTACGCCTTTACCGCAGCGTCATAGAAATCGGACAGTATCTTCTGATTTACGATTATCTTAGCGTCGTTCTCGTTAAGACCGTCCTTAAGATATCTTTCAAGACGCTGATAGGGCATCTCGGGAAGCTTTGCACGGATAGCGTCCAGATCCTCGTCTGTGAAGTTCACCTGCAGAATATCAGGCTCGGGGAAGTAGCGGTAGTCGTGAGCGTCCTCCTTGGAACGCATGGACTTTGTTTCTCCCCTGTTGTCGTCAAAGCGGCGGGTCTCCTGAACAACTCTCTTGCCCATGTCAAGGAGCTTGCCCTGACGGTATATCTCAAAATCAATAGCTCTGCCTATAGCCTTTATAGAGTTAAGGTTCTTTATCTCCGCTCTTGTACCGAACTCGGTGTCAGTGGGCTTCATTATGGAGATATTTACGTCGCATCGGAGAGAGCCCTGCTCCATCTTACAGTCGCAGACTCCTGCATACTGGAGAAGGAGGGATATTTTTTCCACAAACGCCTTTGCCTCGTCAGCGGAACCGATGTCCGGCTCGGTAACGATCTCAATGAGGGGGATGCCGCAGCGGTTGTAGTCCGCAAGGGAAACTCCGTTGAGGTCGTCATGGATAAGCTTTCCTGCGTCCTCTTCAAGATGGATGCGGTTGATGCGGATATTCTTTGTTTTCTTCTCCCCGTTCTCCTCGTACTCGATGGGAACAAGACCGTTTATGCAAAGGGGAAGATTGAGCTGTGATATCTGGTACGCTTTGGGAAGGTCGGGATAGAAATAATTCTTTCTGTCGAACACGGAAAACTTATTTATCCCGCAGCCAAGAGCAAATCCCGCCTTTACGGCATATTCAACTGCTGTCTGATTTATGATGGGAAGCGTTCCCGGCATACCGGAGCAGACAGGACAGCACCTTGTATTTTTATCACCGCCGAACTCCGCAGAACAGGTACAGAATACCTTTGACTTTGTAAGAAGCTCAGCGTGTATTTCAAGACCGATAACAGGTATATATGCAGACATTTCCTTGCACCCCTTCCTTATATTTTCGCAGGTACGACGCTGAACTGCTTTTCATAAGCGTCTGCCGCCTGAATGACAGTAGCCTCGTCCCAGAGCTTTCCGATAATGGACATACCGATAGGCATACCGTTTTTATCGTATCCGCAGGGTGTTGAGATCGCAGGAAGAGAAGCGATGTTCACCGTTACCGTACAGATATCCGCCTGATACATCTTTGCAGGGTCGGAGATATTTTCGTTCACCCCGTATGCAACTGTAGGAGCGGTAGGTGTGAGGATAACGTCACAGCTTTCAAAAATGGAGTTATATTCCTCTCTTATCTTCTGTTTGAGAGCCATAGCCTTTCCGTAGTAAGCGTCATAATAACCGCTGGAAAGAGCGTAATTTCCGAGAAGTATCCTTCTTTTTACCTCGTCGCCGAAGCCCTCGCTTCTGGAATTGCAGATAAGGTCGTTGTAGGAGTCCCCCTTGTCCGAACGGTGACCGTATTTGATGCCGTCATATCTGGAAAGGTTGGAGGACGCCTCCGCAGAAGCAATTAAGTAGTAAGCCGCAACAGCATATTTCAGGGACGGCATTGAGCACTCTATGATCTCAGCTCCCTGCTTTTCGTACCACTTGGCAGCCTCGTTAACAGCATCTCTTATCTCGCCGTCGATACCCTCTGCGTAGAACTCCTTGGGCATTGCGATCTTCATGCCGCTTATGCTCTGACCGATCTTGGCAGTGAAGTCGGGGACGTCTATTTTCTTGCTTGTTCCATCGTGGTAGTCATATCCAGAAATAGCGTTAAGGATGATGGCGCAGTCGTGAGCGTCCTTTGCGATAGGACCTATCTGGTCAAGAGAGCTTGCAAAAGCCACCAGACCGTAACGGGAAACTCTGCCATAGGTGGGCTTAATACCCGTAACCCCGCAGAAAGAAGCTGGCTGTCTGATAGAACCTCCCGTATCGGAGCCCAGAGCTGCCGCACAAAGGGAAGCTCCCACTGCCGCAGCGGAGCCTCCCGAGCTTCCGCCGGGAACTCTGCCGATATCATATGGATTTTTGGTCTTTTTGAATGCGGAGGTCTGTGTTGAGCCGCCCATAGCGAACTCGTCCATGGAGGTCTTGCCCAGCATAACGATATTCTGAGCGTTAAGCTTCTCCATTACCGTAGCATCATAGGGAGGAACGAAATCCTCCAGCATTTTTGAAGCACAGGTAGTCTTTACACCGTCTGTACAGATATTATCTTTTATTGCAAGGGGTATACCTGTCAGAGGGGAAGCTTCACCCTTGTCGATGACAGCCTGAGCCTTTGCAGAAGCAGCCTTTGCCTCCTCCGCCGTAACGGTGATATAGCTTTCTACCTTGCCGTCCACCTCATTTATTCTTGAAAGATATGCGTCTGCAAGCTCGGACACGGAAACTTCCTTTTTATCGAGCATTGTGCGCATATCGCGTATTTTAAGCGCAGTAACGTCCATTGTCTTTCATCCTTTCATTATTATTCAACAACTTTTGGAACAACAAAGCAGCTTTCGCTGTTCACAGCGTTCTGCAGTATCTTGTCCGTAGGGAAGGAGTCCATAGAAACGTCCTCCCTAAGACCTGCAAGATAAACGTTGTGGTTATCCTTGATAGGCTCATAGACAATGTCGATCTCCTTTATAGTATCCATTATCTCGATTATGCTTGTCATATCCTTGGCGACCTTCTCCAGTTCGCTGTCCGTAAAATTCAGCTTGCCAAGCTTTGACAGGTATTTTACCATTTCCAGATCCATAGCATACGCCTCATTTCTAAATAATACAGAATAATTATACCACATCTGCCTTAATTTTGCAACACCATTTACAAAAAAATCAAAGTTATTTCATGTAAATTATCATTTAGCGGCGCAAAGCGCCGCAACTGATTTGCACAAAGTGCA
>JAFLUI010000065.1 GCA_022508825.1 Oscillospiraceae bacterium | reverse complement strand
TTAGCGCAAAGCGCTAAATCGATCGCCCACTCTTGCGAGTTAAATGATAATTTATCTTAGCAAATATGTAATAAAACAGGCTCGATACGCTAAACACACACCGAACCTGTTTTTCATGTCATAGGATATATATTTAACTTTTCTTCCTCTCAAAATACTTCATTGGCTTAAGCTTGGACTGATAGAATTTCTGTGCGCTGTAAAGTCCCCAGTATCCCGACAGCATATAGCTGATGGAAATTGCAAGTGCGTAGAATGCAAGACCCTCCGTTTTTCCAAAAAGCTCAAGACTGAGAATGATAGATGCAAAGGGACAGTTGGTCACGCCGCAGAATACAGCAAGCAGTCCCACAGCAGCTCCGAAGCTTGGGTCAAGTCCTATAAGACCGCCGAAAACGCATCCGAATGCTGCTCCCGCAAAAAAGCTTGGGACGATCTCTCCGCCCTTGAAGCCCGCTCCCAGAGTAAGAGCAGTGAAAAGTATTTTCAGCAGAAATGCAAGGGGGAACGCCTCTCCCTCAAAAGCCTTTTCAATGATATTCATGCCTGCGCCGTTGTAGTCCCGGTTACCGACTATCAGGGTAAGCAGGATAATAATAACACCGCCTGCCGCTGCTCTTATGTAATCGTTTTTGATGTACTTTTTATACAGATGCCCCACATTGTGCATAATGAAGCAGAACAGCACACTAAGCGCAGCACAGGCGGCGCCCAGCAGAGCTACTTTCAGCAGGTCGACAGCAGAACCTCCTCCCAGTGATGGGACTCCGGCTACATGGAAAGCCTCCGGCTCCACACCAAAAAGCTTGGCTGTCACAACAGCAGTCAGGGACGACACCATACAAGGCACAAGCGCGGAATACTGAGCCGCCGCAACGATGGTGACCTCTACCGCAAAGACTGCCGCCGCAATGGGTGTCCCGAACAGAGCGGAAAATCCCGCCGCCATGCCGCACATTATCAGCGTGGAAAAGTCTTTTTTATCCAGCCTGAACAGCTTTCCAAAGGGAGAAGCAAGACTTCCTCCTATCTGGAGAGCCGCACCCTCACGTCCTGCCGAACCCCCTGTGATATGGGTCAGGAAAGTGGCGATAAAGATAAGCGGCGCAAGCTTTATAGAGACCTCTTCATCGGCACGGGCGCCTTTTATGATATTGTTTGTACCGGGGTCTTTTGAAAGTCCGCAGATGGTATAAAGGAACACTATAACAAGTCCCGCTAAAGGCATGATAAAGACCGTCCAGCTGTTATTGTTCCGGAAATTGTTTGCAAAGCCCAGAGCTTTAGTGAAAGCCGTTCCCGCCAGACCAACAATAACGCCGATGATGACGGCTATTATGAACCATTTTATAAAGCCCTTTATCAACTCACCGTATGTGTGAGTTTCCTCTGATGCCTGCTCCGGTGTTTTTTCTGTCACCTGCCCGGATGTCGGTTCAGCTTCCGGATCCGGAGTTTCCGCAGCTGAAGAAGCTTTTTCTGCGGACTCCTCGGACAGATCATTTTCTATATTTACTTCAGACATTTTTTACAGTCCCCTTTCAATTTTCCAGCATCAGCAGAAGCTCTCTGAGAAGCTTGCAGGCTGTGGCAGTGGAAACTCCGCTCTGGTCATAATGCGGAGAAAGCTCGTTTATATCCGCTCCCACGATGTCAAGATCTTTCAGCCACAGCACCGCATTAAGAAGCTGCATAAAAGTCACTCCCCCGGCTTCGGGAGTCCCCGTCCCCGGAAATGCAGACGGGTCAAGGACGTCCATATCAATGGTCAGATAGACCTTTTTCCCTTTTAGCTCCTGCGCCGCTTTTCCGGTACCCTCCACGTCAAATTTGTGCATTATGGTGTGACCCTCACTGAAACGGAACTCCTCCCGGTCGCCGCTTCTTATGCCGAACTGATAGATGTGACCGTCCCCCACCAGCTCCCAGCAGCGGCGCATAACGCAGGCATGGGAGTTCTTCACTCCCAGATAGTCGTCCCGCAGATCTGCATGAGCGTCAAACTGTATGATGTACAGGTCACTGTATTTTTTCTGTACCGCTCTTACTGCTCCCAGTGTGACAGAGTGCTCCCCGCCTATCATAACGGGACGCTTGCCGTCCGAAAGTATCTCCGCGGCGATGTCCTCTATCTGCTCCAGAGCGGTCTCCACAGAGCCGATACAAAGCTCAGGATCCCCTGCGTCAAAAATGTTATAGTCCGTCAGATCCTTGTCCTGATAGGGAGAGTATGTTTCTATCCCAAAGCTTTCTGCTCTTATTGCCGAACAGCCGAACCGTGTGCCGGGACGGAATGAGGTGGTACTGTCAAATGGCGCGCCGAAAATGACGGTGCGTGCCTGTTCATATTCGCAGTCACAGCCGATAAAGACCTTTTTCTCATTTTGCATCTTCTAATAACTCCTTAACGTAGTTGGGTATCGCAAAACAGCCCTTGTGCAGGTCGGTGTTGTAATACTTTGTCTTTATGCCCAGACTGTTCCACCTTTCTGCGTCTGCTTCAAGAGGGTCAACAGCATTGGACGCAAAGCCAAAAAGCCAGTGTCCCGACGGATATGTGGGGATATGCACCTGATAGACCCTGCATATACTGAAAAATTCACGGATACGCTTGTGCGCCCTCTGCATTGCCTTTGCATCGTCCGCATAGTATGGACTCTCATGCTGATTCACAAGTATGCCCTTTTCCGTGAGAGCCTTGTGACAGTTGCCGTAGAACTCGCTTGTAAAAAGCCCCTCCCCGGGACCGAAGGGGTCTGTGCTGTCCACGATGATAAGGTCGTACTGCTTTTCCTTGCTGCGGACAAAGCGGAGACCGTCATCATAAAAAATGCGGACTCTCGGATCGTCCAGCCTGCAGGCGGTGACGGGAAGATACTCCAGGCTGACCTCCACCACCCGCTTGTCTATTTCCACCATGTCGATATTTTGGATGGTATCGTACCTTGTAAGCTCACGGACGGTGCCTCCGTCTCCTGCGCCTATCACAAGGACATTTTTTATATCCGGGTTTGATGCCATCGCCACATGAGTTATCATCTCATGGTAGATGAACTCGTCCTTTTCGGTGAGCATCATAAGTCCGTCCAGAGTGAGAAATCTGCCGAACTCGGGGCTTTCAAAAACATCTATCCTCTGGTACTCGCTCTGCTCTGAATGAAGCTGCTTGTTTATTCTTATGGACATTTTCACGTCCGGGGTATGGGGCTCACTGAACCATAATTCCATATCTGATCTCCTTTCAAAAACTCCCGTACCTTACGCTATCACTTTGATATTATCCATCTCCATATCCTCTGTGCCTGTCATTACACAGCCCCGCTCCTTGGAATATCTTATGTGGTCAAGAATTTCTTCCGTTATCATTTCTCCCGGAGCAAGCAGGGGTATCCCGGGAGGATAGCACATCACAAACTCACAGCTTATCCGTCCCGCACTTTCAGCCATGGGTACCATCTGTGTGTTTCCGTAGAATGCCTCCTGCGGAGACAGCACCACCTTCGGCTCGATATACTCATGCTCAAGCATACCTGTCTTGTCCCCCGAGAACCGTCTTTTTATCTCTGCCATTGCAGAAACAAGACGCTCAATATCCTTCCACATATCCCCCACGGAGATATACGCAAGGATATTTCCTATGTCCCCGAACTCTATCTGGATGTCGTAACAGTCCCTGAGATAGTCGTAGACCTCTATCCCCGCCAGACCTATGTCTCTTGTATGAACCGACAGCTTTGTCCTGTCGAAGTCGTAAATGTCGTCTCCGTTTATAAGCTCCTCTGCAAAAGCGTAGTAGCCCCCTATTTTTCCGATCTCCTCCCTTGCGTAGGAGGCAGTCTCCAGAACTTTTTTCACTATCTCTTTACCATTAAGTGCAAGATTTCTTCTTGAAATATCCAGAGAGGTCAGCAGCAGATAGGAGCCGCTTGTAGTCTGGGTGAGATTTATGACCGCTCTTACCCGTCCTTCGGTGACTCCGAAATCAGCAGCACTCCCGCCGATAAGCAGAAAGCTGCTCTGGGTCAGGGAGCCGCCGGATTTGTGCATGGACACCGCCGCCATGTCCGCTCCTGCAGCCATTGCAGAAATGGGAAGCCCGTCCCCGAAATAAAAATGGGTGCCGTGAGCCTCGTCCACAAGTACAGCCATGCCGTGCTTGTGAGCTATGTCGGTGATCTTTTTAAGATCGGAGCAGACCCCGTAATAAGTAGGATTATTTACAAAAACAGCCCTTGCATCGGGATTTTCCAGTATCGCCTTTTCAACGTCCGAGGCGCTCATTCCGAGAGGTATGCCAAGACGTTCATTCACCCCCGGATTCACGTACACGGGAATGGCTCCGCTTAAAACAAGGGAGTTGATGGCGCTCCGATGAACGTTACGGGGCATTATTATCTTGTCCCCCGCCTTGCAGACCGACAGTATCATGGACTGTACCGCAGAGGTAGTTCCTCCAACCATAAAAAAACAGTAAGCCGCTCCGAACGCCTCCGCCGCCAGCTCCTCTGATTCCTTTATCACAGAGGTCGGGTGGCAAAGATTATCCAGCGGCTTCATGGAATTAACATCCACAGAAAGACAGCTTTTGCCCAGAAACTCGGTAAGCTCCCGGTTTCCCTTTCCATGCTTATGACCGGGAACGTCAAACGGCACGATGCGGGCGTCCCGGTATTTTAAAAGAGCCTCATAAACAGGCGCCTTGTGCTGATCCTGCAAAGCATACCCCTCCTAATTATTCCTCGCCCTGCCAGTCCAAGGATATATCACGTATCCATGTCTCACGCTCAGACTGATACTCATAGAAGTGACGTCCGTCCAATGAAACAGCGTATGTGCCGAAAAGCCTGTCTGCATTTTCGTTTACCTTTGTGCGCCATGAAAATGCATACACACGCACTCCGTCAAGCTCCATCAGATTGCCCTCTGCAAGAAAATCATCATCGGCAAAGCCCTTTGCTGCCAGATAATTCTTAAGGACATCCTCAGCCTGACTCATGCTCATGCCTGTCTGCTGAGAATCTTTATTGCTGTCACTGCACGCAGCAAAGCTCATGACCGACAGAGTCACAATAAGGATAGCCGCGATCTTCATCCACATTTTTTTCATGGTAATCACCTCTTAATATATATTCATTCCGCTGAATATCTCTATCATCTCACGCCTGAGAGCATCGTTTATCTCCAGACGTCTTTTGGGAGCAAGCTCATAGGTATCGGTGTTGAAAAGATAATTCTGCAGGAAGATCTCCTTTATCATCATCTTTGTATGAAAAATATTAGACTGGTAAACATTCACGTCCACTGCATCGTACCTTTCAAGGGTCTCGGATGCGATATAGTCCTGTATTGATGTTATGTCATGGTCTATAAAAAGCTTCTTGCCCTGCTCGTCTCTGGTAAAGCCCCGGACACGGTAGTCAATGGTGATGATGTCGGAGTCGAAGCTTCCGATAAGGTAGTCCAGAGATTTAAGGGGAGTGGTCTGTCCGCAGGTGGAAACGTCGATGTCCACTCTGAAAGTGGTTATCTCGTTGTCGGGGTGAAATTCCGGATAGGTATGAACGGTCAGATGGCTCTTGTCAAGATGACCTGCTATGCTCTGCTTTTCTACGTTCATTGCTCCGCCCATATTGCAGGACTCGTCAATTTCCTCCACATCCTTGTCGGACACCAGTATGGTCACCGATGCACCCTGGGGGTCATAATCCTGCTTGGAGATATTCAGCACATGAGCGCCTATCATATCCGTAACATCGCAGAGTATCTTGGTCAGACGGTCGGAGTTATACTGCTCGTCGATATATTTGATATAATCCTGCTGTTCTCTCGCGCTTTTTGCGTAGCAGATATCATAGATATTGAAGCTGAGAGTTTTCGTAAGATTATTGAATCCGTAAAGCTTGAGCTTATTGTTCAACCCTATCCTCACGTTCCTTTCGTACGGGCGCACGACCCTTAGTATATACATATCAAATAATACGATAAAATCGCGGAAATGTCAATAGATTTTTGCAAATTTCTTTTAATTTAATACTATTTTCTCTCTTTCCTATACCAGTCCTTTACAACCTGCTCCGCCTTCTTGCCCACGATGGAGAAGCCCATTTCAGGCTGTCTTTCCGGAATCTTAGTGTACCAGTCCCACCAGAAAAAGCCTGCGAACCATGGCTTATCCCACATTGCCCTCATGCAGGACTCATAGAAATTCGCCTGCTCGTCCTCGTCATAGGGAAACTCCCGATGACTGAAATCGTAGGGCATCATTGCGCATCCCTTTGCACTCCGGCAGCCTATCTCCATGAATATCACCTGCTTGCCGCCGTGAGCCTCGGACAGCTCCGCCAGTCTGGCAGACTGCTTTTCCCATTCTTCATACATATTCTCCATGCTGTCCCCGGGAACTTTCCCTACTCCATAATATGCGGAGGTCCCTATGTAATCCACAGCGTCCCACCATTTTACGCCGAACTCCTTGCCGTGGTTGGTATTGTAAACAAGGGGACCGGAATAACGCTTCCGGACTTCTGCGATAGCGTTTCTCCAATGCTCCGCCTGAGGCTCGGTGCCAAGCATCTCACAGCCCACGCATAACATCTCACAGCCGGTCTCCTCGGCAATTTCTGCATAGTGACACAGGAACGCGGTGTAGCTGGAAAACCACTCCTTCCAGTAATCCTTGTCGCCGATCTCACGCTCGGGGAAGGCGATATTCGCCCTCCATACGCCGTCTGCGCAGTTTACCATAGGCTTCATGCAGACCTTCAAGCCCAGCTCATGGAGCTTGTTCACAGCGGTGATGACGTCCTTGTCGGTGACGGTATAGCGGTAATCGGGACGTATGACCGTGGAGCTGAATGAGTCCTGCAGGACGGTAAACGCCAATGCCGCCCAGTCTCCTCCCAGAGCGGCGAGACGCTCCATTGATGCGGCAGCCTCGGGGGTCCGGTACGCGCCCCGTCTGCCGTCGAAACCGTAGGTAAAGCCTTTGATAAACATAGTGACCATCCTTTCTGCGGGGAAGCCCCCGCGGGCATTTTCTACCCCCACCCCTAATAATCAAAAAATGATTTAGTCTGTTTTGCCCCCTATCAAGGGGACGGCATATTAGGAAAAATTTTAAAAGTCCCTAAAAAACTTCTTTTATCAATAATTTAAGTACATTTGCTTCTCTTTCCATCATATGTCTTTGCCTTTCAGCGTCTGGAGCCTTATTTTTACGGTCATCAGAAAGATTTGCTGCTATAGCGTCTTTCGGGTCGACCCATTCCAAGACGAACTTTTCCTCTGCTTCATAATCATCAAGCTTCTGACACGTAGATTCTTCTTTCACATCACAGAAATAATAAAAGTTCTCCTGAATAAACAGGTCTTCGATCTTGCCTTTATCTTTTCTTAATACGACTCCGTATTCTTTCACAGACTCCGGTATTACGATCAGTCCCGTTTCCTCTGACACCTCTCTTATCAAAGCGTCAAGATGTGTCTCACCATTGTCAATGCCGCCGCCCGGAAATTTATAATAATCATATTTGAGACTGTGTACCATTGCAATTTTCCCATTGTCAATGATAATGCCTCTTACAGACGGACGTCTGCCCACCGTTCCGTTTTCAATATAATTTTTGTAATCATATACTGCTAATTCACGCATAGCTGACCTCCTGACGCCGAATTGCAATTGGTCGGACAGTTTACCCGACAAAAAGATTATAACATATAACATAAGTGAAGTCAACGTATTCCCGATTTGATAACTCTCTGCAAGATCCGGAGGGCATAGCCTGCAGCGCCGTTTTAATCATGATCTGTGTGTTGTCCTTGACAATACAGGAGGGAAGTGTTATAATATAGACAGTAAAAGGACGTGATTTCATGGCTGATAAAGATGCGGTCACAAAAGACTATATGCAGGACAGGGAGACGTTTGCCGATGCTTTTAACTACCTGATCTACGGTGGAGAACAAGTCATAAAGCCTGAGCAGCTCAAGCCTTTGGATACAACATCTATAGCCTTGCCATACGGTGAAGACGGCAAGCCGGTTCCGGTACAGAAATACCGTGATGTTCTGAAAATTGTAACAGCTATGGAGGACGACAATGCTGCCTATCTGTTGCTTGGTGTCGAAAATCAGAATCAGATACACTATGCTATGCCGCCTCGTAATATGCTGTATGATTCGTTACAGTATGTCGCTCAGGTCTATGAAGCCGCTAAATCTCACAGATTGAGCGATAAACTGCCGGAAACAAGAGCAGAGTTTCTTTCTGGCTTCTATAAAACAGACAAACTTCTGCCTGTTATCACGCTGACGATCTACTTCGGAGCTGATAAATGGGATGCTCCTAAGTCGCTGTACGAAATGTTCTCCGTCAATGATGACAGGTTGATGCGGTTCGTCTCAGACTATAAACTGAACCTTATTGCTCCGGCGGATATCGCAGATGAAGATTTTACAAAATTCCATACAGAATTGAGCCTTGCTTTGAAATATGTAAAGTATTCCAAAGATAAGAAAAAACTGAAAGAAATAATAAAGGAAGATACAGCATTTAAAAGCGTTTCAAGAAAAACAGCCGATATGCTGAATATAGTAACCAATTCTGGACTGCACTACAATGAAGGAGAGGAGTGTGTTGATATGTGCGAAGCTATTGAAGGTATTAAAAATGATGCAAGAGCTGAGGGAGTTGAAGAAGGTGTGATGAAAACGCTTATCGGTCTTGTAAAAGACGGTATCCTCACATTAGCTGATGCTGCTGCCAGAGCCAACATGACCGTTCCGGAGTTCAAGAAAAAAACAGGATTGAACTAATATACCTGAAAAGATTTACGCCGATCGTTCCCATGGGATCAGTCGGCGTGATTTTTTCTGTTATCCAGCCTGCTCAAATTGAGATTTATACAGCTTCGCATAGAACCCGCCTTTTTCAAGCAGCGATTCATGATCACCCTGCTCGATGATGTTCCCGTCCTTCATAACAAGGATAACGTCCGCATCCTTGATGGTGGAAAGCCTGTGTGCGATAATAAAACTTGTTTTGCCTTTCATAAGCTTTGCAAATGAGCTTTGTATCCTCTGCTCGGTGCGGGTGTCGATGCTTGATGTTGCCTCGTCTAAAATAAGCATAGGGGGGTCTGTCAGCGCGATACGTGCAATGCACAGAAGCTGCTTCTGTCCCTGTGACAGCGTGCCGCTGTCCTCGGAAACCACAGTGTCGTACCCCTTGGGAAGCCTCCTTATAAAGCTGTGGCAGTGACACATTTTTGCCGCTTCCAGTATTTCATCGTCGGTGGCGTCCGGTCTGCCGTAGGCGATGTTTTCACGGATAGTCCCCGTGAATATCCATGTGTCCTGCAGTACCATGCCGTACATTGAACGCAGGTCGTCCCTGCCCATTTCACGGATATCCGTGCCGCCCACTTTTATGCTGCCCTCACGGACATCGTAAAACCTCATGAGCAGATTGATAAGCGTGGTCTTTCCGCAGCCTGTTGGTCCCACAATTGCAACTCTCTGTCCCGGCTTTACATTCAGATCAACGTTTTCCAAAAGCTTCTGCCCGGGCTTGTAGCTGAAAGAGACCTTTTCGATGTCCACCCTGCCGTCCGCTTCTGCTTTGACGGGAGGCTCTTTTTCGGGAATCTCCTCCTGCTCGTCCAGAACGTCAAAGACCCGTCCCGCTGACGCAAAGGCTGCCTGCAGCTCGGTAATGACTCCCGTGATCTCATTGAAAGGCTTCGTGTACTGGTTTGCATAGCTCAAAAACGCCGCTATCTGTCCAACGGACATTGCCCCGCCGTTTATTACGGACACCGCTCCGAAAACTCCCGCCGCCGCATAAACGATGCCGTTTACAAATCTGGTGCTTGGATTTGTCAGCGCAGAGTAAAACTGTGCAAGGACTCCGCATTTGTAAAGTCTGCCGTTTATCTCCTCAAATTTTTCTATTGCCCTGTTTTCATAGGCGAAGGCTTTGACTACCTTCTGACCGCCTACAAGCTCTTCGATACAGCTGCTGAGCTCTCCCCTTACTGCGGACTGTTCCTTGAACTTGTCTTTGCACAGCTTTGTTATGAACGCCGCAACAAAAAGGGACAGGGGGGTTATAAGAATTACAACAAGTGCGACTCTCACATTTATATTAAGCATGAAAACGATAGTGCCCACGATGGTCACGATACCCGTCAGAAACTGAGAAAAGCACTGGAGCATTCCCTCGGAAATAAGCTCGATGTCCGCAGACATACGGCTGATGATGTCTCCATGTGGAGTGCTGTCTATATAGCCGAGAGGGAGCCTGCCAAGCTTTGCATAAAGCTCTTTTCTCATGTCGCTTATCGCCCGATAGGTTATCTTGTATGTGCAGAAGGACATGACCCAGTTAAAGAGCGCAGACAGTATCACCGTAATGACTATCATTATCACATAGTGCTTTACGCCGTCAAAGTCAACGTTGTTTTCCCCGATGATATAGTCTATTCCCCGTCCCACAAGTATGGGCGTGTACAGGGACAGCGCCACGCTTATCACCGCTGAAATGACAGCGGGCAGCAGCAGAAATGCAAATGGCTTTGTATATCCGAAAAGACGGAGGGTTATATTTTTTTTCATTTCTCCCCACCTCCGCTTTCCTGGGACATCACTATCTCACGATACACGCCGCAGCTTTCCATAAGCTCATCATGAGTGCCTATCCCCACGGCTTCGCCGTCCTCCATGACTATTATCTTGTTCGCCTGCCTGATGGAGTTTGCCCTCTGGGAGACGATGATGACAGTCATGTCCTCGGTGTTCTCTGCGATGGCTTTCCGCAGAGCTGCATCTGTAGCAAGATCAAGAGCGGAGGCGCTGTCGTCAAGAATAAGTATGTCAGGATCTCCCACAAGAGCCCTTGCAATGGTCAGACGCTGCTTCTGTCCCCCTGAAAGATTTCGTCCTCCCTGAGCGATATAGGTATCGTACCCGTCCGGCATCTTCTCAATAAACTCTGCCGCCTGAGCGGTCTCAGCAGCCCTTTTTATTTCCCCGTCAGAGGCGTTTTCCTTGCCCCATCTGAGATTTTCAGACACCGTCCCGGAAAACAGCAGAGCCTTCTGGGGAACTACCCCCACTTTTGTGCGAAGAACTTCAAGAGGGTAGTCCTTTACGTTCACGCCGCCAACAAGGACCTCCCCCTGCTCTGCGTCATAAAACCGGGGTATGAGATTTACAAGGGTGGATTTTCCCGAGCCCGTTCCGCCGATAACGCCAAGGGTCTCCCCCTTTTTAAGGGAGAAGCTTATATTTTCAAGGGCGTTGTCTCCATCGTCATGATAGGAGAAGGAAACGTCCCGGAACTGGATGGCAGGAGCCTTCGGGTCTGCTTCCACAGCTCCCGCTCCGTCTGTGATGGAGGGCTCCATGTCAAGGACCTCATTTATTCTCGCAGAGCAGGCTGCCGCTCTTGTGAAGATGACTACCAGATTTGCCACTACCACAAGGGCAAGGGATATCTGGGTCATGTAGTTTACAAAGGCTATGACCTGTCCCTGTGTAAGGTCTCCCGCGTCAACACGGAAGCCTCCGAACCAGACGATAGCCGCAATGGCAAGGTTCATTATCGCATAGGTGAGAGGGTTGAGCAGGGCGGAAAGACGTCCCACACGCATTGATGTCTGTGAGTAATCGTCATTTGCTTCGGCAAAGCGCTTTTCCTCTGTCTCACCGCGGGAAAAGGCGCGGATGACTCTTACGCCGGAAAGGCTTTCCCCCGTGATAAGACTAAGCTTGTCAAGCTTCTTCTGAATGACCCGATAAAAGGGCACGGAGCGGGACATTATAAGATAAAGAACGGCAGACACCATCGGAGCCACCGCTAAAAATATCAGGGACAGCTTAAGGTCTATGGTCATCGCCATGACAGCCGCTCCGATAACAAGAAAGGGAGCCCGTACAACAAGACGTATCAGCATTGCGACAGCGGTCTGAACCTGATTCACGTCAGTTGTGATACGGTTTATCAGGGATGCCGTTCCGAATGTGTCTGTCTGGGAATGGGACAGGCTGCAGATGCGTCTGAAAAGGTCATTGCGGATCACTGTTCCCACGCCCTGTGATGCTTTCGACGCAAGGTACTGGCACACCAGAGCGCAGCAGAGCCCGAAGGCTCCCATAAGTATCATTGTGCAGCCCATCCTGTAGATATAGGACTTTCCTGCACCGCCGTTTATGCCTATGTCAATGACGTCCGCCATAAGCAGCGGGACGATAAGCTCCAGAACAGCCTCCGTAAGCTTTGCAGCGGGACCTATTATAAGCTCCTTTTTAAATGCCCCCAGATATTTTTTTGCAAGCTTAAACATCAATTTTTTCCTCCTCGGGCTCTGCGGCTTCAGGGTCAGATTTTTTTCTGAAAATAAAAAGCTTGCTTAAAAAATAATTGACAATAGTTACTAATACCATAGCTATCAGCTTCATTATATATTCGTTCTGATCCAGTACATCGACCGTAAACACCATAAATCCAAGCTCAAGAAAATATGTGCCCAGTCTTGCTGCCAGAAAGGAAGAAGCCTGCTTTATCAGGTCGGATTTTTCCGTCGACTCGTCCTTGAATGCCCAGAACTTATTGGCAAAGAAAGCAAATATAACGGCTATTACCCAGCTTATGGTGGTATTTACCGCTGTAGGCAGCCCTAAAAATGCAGGGACATACTGAGCGATGAGTGAAACAACTGTAGTCATTGCACCCACTATAAGATAAAGCATAAGGCTTTCGTGTTTATAATAAAAGTCCTGTATAAATTTCGGGAAAATGGACAATATTTTTCTGATAAGTGAGTCAAGCATGGCTGAAACCTCCGGTTAAATTGCATAATAGAATATTATACCACATAATATTGTCAAAATCATTAAGTATTGTAAAATAATTGTACAATATATAAATTTTTCAAAAACGCTTGAATATTGTCCACTAATGTGGTATTATATTCTATGGAATTTCAAACATTTTACAGAAATTAGAAACGCAGAACAAAGAAAGGTCAGGTCATATCCGTGAATTACATACCCTATGGGCTGCTGATAATAATATTGATAGCAATGTCCGCACTGTTTTCCTCAATGGAGACCGCATTTTCATCGGTAAATAAGATACGTCTGAAGCACCAAGCTTCCGAGGGAAACAAAAAAGCCGCAAAGGCTCTTGAAATAGCCGAAAGCTTTGACAAGGCTCTTACTACCATACTTGTAGGAAACAATATTGTAAATATACTGTCCTCATCACTTGGCACGCTGGTTTTTACCACCATCTTCGGAGCTGCAGGCGTTGCGGTCTCAACTGCGGTAATGACGGTGCTGGTGCTTATTTTCGGCGAGATAATCCCCAAGTCCTTTGCAAAGCAGAATGCGGAAAAATGCGCTCTCGGCTTTGCAGGGCTGCTTAACGTTCTGATGCTCATTCTCACACCCATATCTGCATTTTTTTCCGTCATCCAGAGAGAGATCACCAAGCTCTCAAAGTCAGAGGACACCCCCAATTTTACCGAGGACGAGCTTAAATATATCATCGAGGAGATCGAGGATCAGGGCGTCCTTGAAGAGCAGGAAAGCGATCTGGTGCGCTCCGCTCTTGAATTTGACGAGATAACTATAGAGCAGATACTTGTCCCCAGAGTAAAGGTGGTCGCTGTTGAAAAAAATGAGGACACACAGAATATTCTTGAAATTTTCAAGCGGGACAGATATTCAAGACTGCCTGTCTATGAGGACTCCATCGATGACATCATAGGTCTTATAAACGAAAAGGACTTTTTTGCAATGTATCTTGAATCGGAGGGGAAGTCCTTCAGCATTGAACCCATTATCCAGAAGGCTCTTTATATATCCGAAATGAAGCTTATCTCCGAGGTCCTGAAGGAAATGCAGAAAACAAAGATCCACATGGCGATAGTCAAGGATCAGTACGGCGGCACAAGCGGCATCGTCACCATGGAGGACATCATCGAGGAGCTTGTAGGCGAAATTTACGATGAAAATGACGAAGTCGTCCATAACATCGTTGAGGTTGCAGAGCATATATATGACGTGCAGGCGGACATCAGCATAAACGATATGCTTGAAAAGCTGGAGCTTCCCGACGATCTCATAGACACCGACAGCAACACCGTGGGCGGCTGGGTCATGGAGCTTTTTGGCAGGATCCCCGAAGAGGGCGACACCATCACCAAGGGAATATTTACCATAACCGTTCTGGAAGCGGACGAGCAGTCCGTCTCAAAGGTGGGAATACGCCTTGATACGGAAAAATCAGAGGAAGAAACAGAGTAAAAACAGTTTTAAAAATGAAATGTATAATCCAAAATCTTCGTGTAAAACTATTAAAGCAATAATGCTAATAAAGTATAATTACGAAAACGGAGGATTATAAAATGAAAGCAACGGGTATTGTCAGGAGAATTGACGACCTGGGACGTGTGGTCATCCCCAAGGAAATAAGGCGGACCATGCGCATCAGGGAGGGCGATCCCCTTGAAATTTACACAAGCAACGACGGAGAGGTCATTTTCAGAAAATACAGCGCAATAAACGAAATGTCAGAGTCCGCCGCCCAGGTAGCGGAGGTAATGACAAAGCTTGCGAACTGTCCCACAGTAGTATTTGACAGAGACCATGTAGTAGCAGTTGCAGGCGTACAGAAAAAGGAATTCAGTGAGCGGCGTGTTTCGCAGGCTCTGGAGGAATATCTGGAAAACAGGAAGAACTATCTTTACACATCACACAACGATGCAAAGGTATTCCCTGTAGAGGGTATCGACCGTCCCGCTATTGCCTGCTCGCCTATCATGGCGTCCGGCGATGTGACCGGTGCAGTGGCTTTCCTTGCACCCAACAATGATGCCGTAGCAAATGAGGTACAGCAGAATCTCATTCAGGCAGCAGCACAATTCCTTGGAAAGCAGATCGAAGAATAACAAAAGAGGCAGGAGTCTGAAAGCTCCTGCCTTTGATTTTTAAGACTTAATCATTGTTATTACCCACTTCATACCATCCCTATAAATCACCGTCCATGCCTGCTCAGTAACATTGTCATCGTCATTATAAACTGTGTAGTTAAAGTTAACTTGATATATTGTGGAATTAAGTTTATACCGACTCAAAAAAGTGACATCTGTTTTTATTTCTTCACTGCCAAGCAAAGCTTGAAGCCTCTTTGCCTGATCTTCAAGATCGGCTTCTGTAAGCGTTTCCGCAAACTCCGGTGAAAAGCATGACTTAAACCCATTCAGATCGTCCCGGGCAACGGACGTATAGTATTTGTCGATAGTCTTCATCTGCCCGCTGAAATATCCATCCATGAACAGCAGGACTACCGTACATATCCCCGCCAGTATGCAGAAGATGATTCCTGCGATCTTTCCGGGAGAAGCTTTTTTATCCATATTATCAGTCCTTTAAAATTGCTCCCTGAGCGCCTGAGGTAACAAGCTTTGCATAACGCTTGAGATAGCCGTGAAGCTCCTTGGTCTTTGGAGTGAACGCCGCCAGTCTGCGGTCTATTTCTTCCTGCGGAACGTCCAGAGTGATGGTGTTCTCGGGGATGTTTATTGAGATAGTGTCCCCCTCGTTTACAACGCCGATGACGCCGCCCACTGCTGCTTCGGGAGAAACGTGTCCGATAGCCGCGCCTCTTGTAGCTCCGCTGAAACGTCCGTCTGTGATAAGAGCCACCTTGCTTCCCAGACCCATTCCCATGATAGCAGAGGTGGGGTTGAGCATCTCACGCATACCTGGTCCGCCCTTTGGTCCCTCGTAACGGATAACTACTACGTCCCCCTCGTTGATCTTTCCGCCTGTGATAGCCGCCATTGCGTCCTCCTCGCAGTCGAAAACTCTTGCAGGACCGCTGTGTACAAGCATTTCCTCGCA
>JAFLUI010000064.1 GCA_022508825.1 Oscillospiraceae bacterium | reverse complement strand
TTCTTAGCCTGTGTAGCAAGTCCCTTTTCACGAAGTATAGTAACAGCCTTTTCGGTATCGCCGTCAGCCTCTTCAAGAGCCTTCTTGCAGTCCATCATACCTACTCCGGTAGCTTTCATAAGATCCTTGATCTCCTGTGTTGAGATCTTTCCCATTAAAAATTCCTCCTTATATTTTAAAACGATTCGGGAAGCCCGGGCAACACCGCACAAAGAGCGGCTTACGCCTTTGCACACGCCATGCTTCCATCAATGGAACCCCTGCTTCCCGATCAAGCTTTTACTTTTTATTCTGCAGCTTCCTCTGCTTCCTCGTCCTCGGCAGCGACCTCTGCAGCCTCCTGCTCGCCCTGTCTGCCCTCGATAACAGCGTCAGCCATTGCGCCTGCAATAAGCTTTACTGCGCGGATAGCGTCGTCGTTTCCGGGGATAACGTAATCAACGTCATCGGGGTCACAGTTTGTGTCAACGATAGCAACGATGGGGATACCAAGCTTCTTTGCCTCGGCTACTGCGATCTTTTCCTTGCGGGGGTCAACGATGAACAGTGCGCCGGGAAGTCTTGTCATTGTCTTGATACCGCCAAGATATTTTTCAAGCTTTTCGATCTCGAGCTGGAGCTTTACAACTTCCTTCTTGGGAAGGAGATTGAATGTGCCGTCCTCCTCCATCTGGTGGAGCTGCTCAAGTCTCTTGATACGTCTCTGGATAGTTTTGAAGTTTGTCATCATACCGCCGAGCCATCTTGCGTTTACATAGTGTGCTCCTGCGCGTACTGCCTCTTCCTTCACGGAATCGCCTGCCTGCTTCTTTGTGCCAACGAAAAGAACAGTGTCGCCGTTCTCGGCAACTGTCTTAACGAAGTTATAAGCCTCGTCAAGCTTCTTTACTGTTTTCTGAAGGTCGATGATGTAGATGCCGTTTCTCTCCGTAAAGATGTACGGAGCCATTTTCGGGTTCCATCTTCTGGTCTGGTGACCGAAGTGAACGCCTGCTTCGAGAAGCTGTTTCATTGATACTACGCCCATTTGTAGTTCCTCCTAATAAATTGGTTTTTTCCTCCGCATGGTTTAGCTTGCCGGGAGCTTTTTTTCGGGTAAGCACCCTCCGGCAAAAACACATACGTGCGAATTTTTGCGCATCGCCTTAATATTATATCATAAAATAAGGAAAAATACAAGAAAAAGTTATTGTGCTATTTTAACAAAGTTTTCAAGTTATTTGAGTGCCTTTTTGCTAATTCTGCATCATCTATGGAAACAAGGACGGTATCCACCCCCACTATTGCAATATCATCACAGGTGATGATTATATCGTCCTCCCTGCCGAGAAAGCCGAAAAGACGGGCTCTGCCGTATACTATAAAGGATTTTACCATAGAGTCCTCGGTGTCGAACTCGATGTCGTCCACGTATCCGAGACGGGTCCCTGTTTTTATGTTGATTATCTCCTTGTTTCGCAGCTCTGCAAGCGTACATTTCATATCCCGCACCTCCGAAATAAAATTACTGTAGCAGGATATGCTTTTTACCGCTTGTACTATTCCAAGATGTCCGGGCAGTTTGGGCAGCAGGGGACTTTTATTTGTACATTGAGACCTGCTCGAAGCCGTCAAGGAGCTTGTCCAGATTTTTGAATGCGTATTTTGTACCCCTTGCCACGCAGGAAATGGGGTCGTCGGCGATGTTGCACTTTACTCCCAGCTGGTAGGACATAAGCTTGTCAAGCCCTCCAAGGAGCGCTCCGCCGCCTGTCAGATATATGCCGTGCTGATAGATGTCTCCCACAAGCTCGGGAGGGGTACGCTCGGAAACGGTCTTGACGCCGTCTATCATTTCCTGGACGCTGTCAACTATCGCTTCATAGATGTCGTAGTCGGTAAGCTCTATCTGCTCGGGGAGACCCCTTACAAGGTGACGTCCCTTTACAACTACAGACCTGCTTCCGTCGGGAGAGTAAACGTTGGCAGCGGCGATCTTTGCATTCTCTGCGGTCTTTTCGCCGATAAGGATACGGTACCTGTTGCTGACGTATTTTACTATGGCTCTGTTGAGCTTGTCTCCGGCTACCTTTATGGAGAGCTTGGAAACAACTCCGTACATTGAGACTACTGCGATATCCGTTGTTCCTCCGCCAATGTCCACCACCATATTTCCGTCAGGGGAGGAGATGTCCACTCCCGCTCCCATGATGGCGGCGACGGGCTCTTCGATAAGGTATACCTGTCTTGCGCCTGCTATCTTTGCAGCCTCCACAACGGCACGGCTTTCAACGTCGGTGATGGCGGAGGGGATGCACATGACGATATTCGGCATCAGCAGCTGCTTGCCTGTCACTTTTTCGATGAATGCCATTATCATTTTTTCGGTCATTTTGTGGTCGGAGATGACACCGTCGCTGAGGGGACGCACCACGGTGATATATTCGGGAGTCCGCCCTATCATTTTATAGGCTTCCTCACCTACAGCAATGACCTCGTTTATTTTCTTGTTAAAGGCTACTACCGACGGCTCGTTGAGAACTACGCCCTTATTTCCTACCATTATCATTACATTGGCAGTGCCAAGATCTATTCCTATGTCCATATTTAAGCTTCTTCCTCCTCCGATGTATTTTCCGATGTATCTTCAAGCTCGGTGACAGCGCACACAGCCGTTATTACCTTTGCGGCTCCAAGCTTTTTAAGAAGTCCTGCGCATACATTTATTGTTGAACCTGTAGTCATTACATCGTCGCAAAGCATGACTGTCTTTCCGTCAAGGACTGCAGACCCCGCATAAAACAGCTCCCTTGCGTGCTGTATCCGTTCTTCTCTGTCAAGAAGATGCTGCTCTCCGCCCTTCCTTTTGAAAAGGAGCCTGCTGTCTACAGGTACGTCAAGCAGCTTTCCTATGCACCGGGCGAAAAGCTCCGCCTGATTGTGTCCCCGCTTGGTCTGTTTTCTTTTTTCCATTGGTACGGGGACAATAATGTCAGGCTTGGGTATCTTTTCGCTTTCCATATATCTGACTATATTTTCCGCGGCGGCATTGGCGATGTTCGTATCTCCGATCTTCTTGAAACGGTATATTGCTTCTCCTACGGTCTCGTCGTGGAAAAAGTAGGGGGCAAGCACCATATCATAGACGATCTCTTCGTCCTCGTCATGGCAGATACAATCTCTGTAGCCGCATCTGCGGCATATCTGTGAATTTGCGTCCCGGAGCCTGTCCGCACAGTCGGGGCAGACGTAAGCGTCCCATGGGATAAATCCGCTGCAGAAGGGACATCTGTTGGGGAAAACAATGTCCAGCAGAAATGCCCCGATCTTATCCGTCCACCGTGTCATAGCCGTTTATCTCCTTTTCAAGCATATCTCTCAGACAGGAATATCTCAGAGTACGGCGGTTGTTGTCCACCATAGCTTTTACTGCTTTTTGCGTCCCGACGATTATAAGCAGCTGTTTTGCTCTTGTTACGGCGGTATAAAGCAGGTTCCTGTAATAAAGCTTTTCAAATCCTCCCAGCAGAGGCAGTATCACGGCGCTGAACTCGCTGCCCTGACTTTTATGGACGGATATGGCATAGGCAAGCTCAAGCTGGTCAAGCATATCGTATGAGTATTCAGCGACCCGGCCGTCAAAATCTATAAACAGCTTTCTGTCTGTTTTCATTACATTTAAAATTATTCCAATATCCCCGTTAAAAATACCTGTGCCCCGCTCTCCGCTTTTTGACCACTCTATGTCGTAATTGTTCTTAACCTGCATGACCTTATCGTTTGTGCGGAAGGTATATATGACTCCTTTTATCTCAGCCTTGCTCTTATCTGGAGGATTTACAGCTTCCTGGAGTACCTTGTTCATCTCCGTCACTCCGAGGACTCCCTTTCTTGACGGACACAGCACCTGTATATCATCGGCAGGGGAGAACTTATAAGCGGCAGGGAGCCTTTTTACGGTAAGCTCCACCACTGTCTTAGAGGCAGATTCGGAATCCAGCCTCTGCATAAAAAAGAAATCGTTGTCCCTGCGGGACAGGTCGGGATAGGTGCCGTTCACGATTTTATGTGCATTTGTGACGATACAGCTTTGCTGTGCCTGACGGAAGATCTCCGTAAGCTGGACTACAGGGAGACGCCCGCAGTCTATCATATCCTTAAGTACGCACCCTGCTCCCACGGAGGGAAGCTGGTCGCTGTCTCCCACCATTATAAGACGGCAGGACAGCTTAAGCGCTCTCAGGAGGGCTTCAAAAAGCAGGGTGTCCACCATGGACATCTCGTCCACTATCATAACATCGCAGACGATGGGGTCGCTGTCGTTGTGCCGGAATTTAGGCTTTCCGCTGCTGTCAAAGACCACCTCAAGCATACGGTGTATGGTCTTTGCGTCATAGCCTGTCAGGTCTGAGATACGCTTTGCAGCCTTTCCCGTAGGAGCGGATATCATGACCTTCATGCCCCGCTGTTCATAAAGTGATATTATTGCTTTAAGAGCGGTGGTCTTTCCTGTGCCGGGACCGCCCGTCATTATCATAAAGCCCTGGGACAGGGCAAGGGAGATAGCTTTTCTCTGCTGTTCGGCGTAGGTGATGTCCTTGGTCTGCTCCTCTATATCTATCAGCTTTGAATAATCGTATCCGGTGTCCTTAAGACCGCTGCTCATCACTTCAAGTCTGCCTGTTATGTACTGCTCTGCGGTAAAGTAATCTGCCAGATAGACAAATATCCGTCCGTTCTTTTCATATTTTGCAAGGTTGTCCTCTTCACACTGCTTGTCAAGACAGCTGTCAAAGAGGGACTCATCTATTTCCAGAAGCTTCAGAGCTGTTTCTTTCAGTTTGTCATAGGGGATGCAGGTGTGTCCCGAATATGTGTTGCTTATCAGGATATGGTTTATTCCGGCAGATATCCTGCCGTCGCTGTCCTTGGGATATCCCAGCTTTTCGGCTATGGACTCCGCCTTGTCAAAGTCCAGGTCTATTCCGGCTCCGCAAAGGACGTAGGGGTCTTCTCTGATTATTTCTGCAGCGTACTGTCCCCACTTCCGCCATGCGCTGACTGCCACAGACGGGGAGACAGCGTACTGTGTCAGAAATATCATCAGGGAGCGGATACCGAATATCCGCTTGAATTCCATGGAGATGTCCTCCGTTTTGTTTTTTGTGATGCCCTTTATTTTTGCAAGCTTTTCAGGCTCGTTTTCTATTATTTCAAGGGTTTTGTCCCCGAACTCGTCCACTATGCGTCTTGCGAGAGTGGGACCGATGCCCTTTAACACTCCGGAAGAAAGATATTTCAGGATAGCGCTTGCAGTGGCAGGCATTTTTCTCTGACAGAACCGGGCGCGGAACTGCATACCGTATTTCGGATGGCGGAAATATTCACCTGAAACGGAAAGCTCCTCGCCCTCCTCGATGTTTCCGAGCTCGCCCACAACTGTGACCATATCTCCGCCCACATCAAGATCAAGAACTATATACCCATTGGACTGGTTGCCGAACTGTACGGATTCAACGACGCCCTCGAGCACTGTTAAATTGTTGTTCACATCCATAATTTTCCTCCAGAGTACATATATAAAACATTATACCATACTATTCAGGATTTTGCAAACATTTTCATCATTATCATTCAGTTTTATTATACAGTATCTGCAGAAGCCGTTCATAAGCTTTTCAAAGATGCGGAGGGTGTCTTTGTCTGCACCCTGATCGCAGAGCATGACAACAGACTCGGGATGCTGTCCGGCAGCGGGATAGACGCAGCTTCTTACTATAAATTCAATGTCGGAGGTGTCCTTGTTTACAGGCAGGATAATAAAGACCCGGGGCGGGTCATCGGACATATTTTCCGAATGTATTATGATAAGTCCGCTGACTGTAAGGAATACTGCGCAGGCAAAAAATATCGCTGTAAGCTGAATTTCTATCATAAAAAACGCTCCCTTCACATTATTTTATGAAGGAAGCGGGATTTTGTGAGTGTTGATGAATACCATTCATATAAAATGTAACATATGAATCTTGTATTTTTCTCTTTAATAGTATATAATATAATTAACCATAAATTCAGGAGATAAATAATTATGACAGCTATAAAGTACATTGAACTAAAAACAGGATATAACGACGATGGTCCTGCATGGATCGGAAAAGTAAAAATATCCCGCTCAGGCAGCACTGTTTATTTTAATGATCATGCATTTAAAAAATATAATGGGATCAGCGGTAATTTTATAGATATTGAATCCGGTGATGAATACTGGATCTCAGGAGTAAAAAAGAATGGTGAAGACCGTCACTGGGCTGGGAAAGGCAAGATCATTATTGATTCAAAAATTATACCTGAATATCTTGAAATGGTAGGAGAGGAAGAAATAAATAAAACTAAATTTATCATCAAAGACATAGAAGATGTTTTTCCCATTGAAAGAATCAATTTGTTATTGAATAATTAAATTTTACTTACACTGCTTTCTCCATACCATTTTTTAAAATTTTGTAAAAATAATTATTTCCGCTTGACAAACAAAAATCTCAGTGCTATAATAACACCATAATATAAAATGCGATGACAGGAATAAAAGCCTGACAGCTTTTTTCAGAGAGCCGCCGGAAGGTGCAAGACGGCAGAGCAGTCCGGTCATAACTCGTCCTTGAGCAGTCCGCTGAAAGTCCCCGGTGCATACGTTTCCCGCGGTTGGCAAGTAGGTAGGAACGGGTTCTCCCGTTACAGAGATACGCATTGGATATCTCCAAAGATTGAGATGCGGCGAGGTGCAGACATTCTGTGTCTGAACAAGAGTGGTACCGTGGAAGCTATGCTTTCATCTCTTATGTTAGAGATGAGGGCTTTTTTATTTGCCGAAGCCTTTCACCGCTTATGCCGCGAAAGAAAGGAAAGATTTTTTATGAAAAACTATGTACGCTATCAGAAACGCTATTTTATGCCTCCTGAGCCCTGCTATGACTGGACGAAGAAGGAGAGAGTCGAAAAGGCTCCTATATGGTGCTCGGTCGATCTCCGTGACGGCAATCAGGCGCTTATCATTCCAATGTCTCTGGAAGAAAAATTAGAGTTCTGGAAGCACCTTGTAAAAGTCGGCTTCAAGGAGATCGAGGTAGGCTTCCCCGCTGCAAGCGAGACGGAGTACGCTTTCTGCCGTGCCCTCATTGAGCAAAACCTCATCCCGGACGATGTTACCATACAGGTACTGACACAGAGTCGGGAGCATATCATCGCCAAGACCTTCGAGGCTCTCAAGGGATGCAAAAATGCTATCGTGCATCTGTACAACAGTACCTCCGTTTCCCAGCGTGAGCAGGTCTTCCGCAAGTCCAAGCAGGAGATCATAGACATCGCCACTTTTGGAGCAAAGCTCTGCAAGGAGTATCGTGAAAAAACAGAGGGCAATTTCCGTTTTGAGTACAGTCCCGAAAGCTTTACAGGTACAGAGCCTGAGTTCGCTCTGGAAATATGCAACGCTGTCATTGACATCTGGCAGCCAAGCGAAAATGACAAGGTCATCATCAATCTGCCTGTTACCGTTTCGGAAAGTATGTCCCACGTTTATGCCTGTCAGGTTGAGTATATGTGCAAGCATCTGAAAAACAGGGAAAACCTTGTGGTCTCCCTCCATCCTCACAATGACAGGGGATGCGCCATCTCCGACTCTGAAATGGGTCTGCTTGCAGGCGCCGACCGTATCGAGGGTACTCTTTTCGGAAACGGCGAGCGCACAGGAAACGTGGACATCGTAACTCTTGCTATGAATATGTTTACCCACGGAGTTGACCCGGAGCTTGAACTTTCCAACCTGCCGGAGATCACCGAGGCTTACGAAAGATTGACCCGTATGCACGTCTACGAGCGTCAGCCATACAGCGGAGCGCTGGTATTTGCGGCGTTCTCCGGTTCACATCAGGACGCTATCGCAAAGGGTATGAAGTGGCGTGAGGAGAAAAATCCTCCCTACTGGACAGTGCCTTATCTCGCCATCGACCCCAAGGACGTGGGCAGAGAGTACGAGGGCGACGTTATCCGCATAAACAGCCAGTCCGGCAAGGGCGGTATCGGATATCTTATGGAGCAGAAGTTCGGTATTGATATGCCTCCCAAGATGCGTGAGAATTTCGGCTATGCGGTCAAGAGCGTTTCCGATCACGCACACAAGGAGCTTATGCCCGATGAAATTTACGAGATATTCAAGGAGCGCTATGTAAACAAGACCGACTTTTTCAGCGTGGAGGAGGCTCATTATCAGCAGAAGGATGGTATCACTGCTTCTGTAAGCGTATTAAGGGACGGAAAGAATATCACTCGTGAGGCAAGCGGAAACGGACGTCTTGATGCAGTCTCCAATGCTGTAAAGGACGCTCTGGGAATAAACTATACTATCACAACATATACTGAGCACGCTCTTGAACACGGTTCAAGCTCCGAGGCTTCGGCGTATGTGGGTATCCAGACCGCCGACGGAGTTTTCTGGGGAGCGGGTATCCATACGGATATTATCGTCGCTTCGGTAAATGCACTTGTTTCTGCGATAAATAACAGCGGACTGGTAAAATAAGCGAATTTATGAAGAATACCGTACAAAGCTGAATAATTTCTTTGTACGGTATTCTTGTAAATGTTTTGGGGAGGTACTTAAATGGATAAGATTCAAATAAGAACAGTATTGATAGCCGACGCAGATGATATCTGTACAATAAGCGGCAAGTATTTAGGATATCCCTGTGAGCCGTCTTTAGTCAGGGAGAAGATCGGAAAATTAAACCCTGACCGTGAAGCAGTTTTTGTTGCTATGAAAGACGATAATGCAGTTGGGTACATTCATGTAGAAAAATATGACGTGCTGTATTTTGAGACTATGGCAAATATCCTGGGACTTGCGGTCAAATCCGAATACCAGCATAATGGCATCGGAAAAGCTCTTGTTTACGCAGCGGAAGCATGGGCGGCGGAAAATAACATAAGAATGATGAGACTTAATTCAGGTGCTTCAAGAACAGCCGCCCATGAATTTTACAAACACCTTGGCTATGAATCCGACAAGGGACAGCGGCGGTTTACTAAAGCTCTGTAATTGCTTCATTGACCGCCGACGCTTTCTGTGAGAAAAGCTTCTTTTCCAGCTCGTATGCTATCACGAAAATTATCGCCGCTGTGCAGAGATAGATTATCGTTTCAAGCAGCAGACTTGAAAATGCAATGAATCTTGTCGCCGCTAAAGCAATCTGACAGCAGAAAAAGCAGAGTATAAACGGCTTTACGATATATGCACCGATGTCAAAGGGGATACCCGTTGTTTTACATACAAAGGCAATGCGGACGATATTGCTGTAAATGTTGCTTGCATAGTAGGAAATAAGCACTCCGGTAAATCCGAAAAGCTTTACAAAAATTATCACACAGAGTATCCTTATTATATATTCGCAGAGACTGTTCAGGGTGGAAAAATTCTGCTTGCCAAGTCCTTTTATGATGCCCTCCAGAACTATCTCCAGATAGATAAAGGGGACAACGGGGAACATTTTTACAAGGGTCTCTCCAACAAGGCTGTCCGAGGGGCAGATCACCGTTCCGATATTTTTTCCGGCGGTGAGAAGCATCCCCGAAATGAAAAAGGAGTAGCAGAACGACCTCTCGAAGATCTTTTTTATGAGACTTTTTACCCGCTCGGTATTTCCTGCGGAGCTTGCCCCTGCGATTTCGGGGATAAGAATGTTTGACAGACTCGTCAGGATCACCGCAGGGTAAAAGACCGTGGGGATTATCATTGCTTCAAACATTCCGTATTCGCTCATTGCCCGCTCTGTCGAGGAATTGTAATTGACCAGTGCTATTGGTACAAGTGCTTCATTAAGTGAGGACATTATCATCTGCACATATCCGCTTGCAACAATAGGCAGGGACAGCTTCAGATAGGCGGGTACCTTTTTTATGCGGGGGGCTCCCTCGGGCAGGACGGAAAAGCGGCTATACTCGTCCAGATATTTTACAACATAATACACGCAGCTTACAGCCTCGCCTATTAAAATGGACGAGGCTATCATTATGTAGATGCTCAGACCCCTGTCAAGGAGAAAAACTGTCCCGAACATGAGAGAGAGCCACTTTGCGGCAAATTCTATGATGTCTCCCACGCAGGGGACGGTCACGTTGCGGTTGCCGTTGAAATATCCCCTGATACAGGAGCCCACAGCGGCAGGCGGCAGGGAAAGGGCTATTATTTTCACGGACAGCGCAAGTCTTGGGTCTCCTCCTGCGTACTCTGTGATTACCCGGGCAAGTCCGAAAGAAGCGATGGAAAAAACAGAGGACAGCACCAGAGCGAATCCAAGGGAAAGAGACATGATGTGCTTCACATTTTTGCTGCCTGATCCAAGCTCCTCCGAGACAAAGCGGCTGGTGGAGATAAAGATATTTCCGTTTGCAAGCACCATGATAAAGCTGAAAAGCGAAAATATAAGAGTCATTACTCCGACAGAGGCTGTACCCAGCTTGTTCGACACAAGAATGTTAAGAAATAGTCCTAATCCTTGTAAAATAAATGAAACAATTGTAAGCCTTGCGGTGTCCTTTGCGATACGGTTCATAAAAATTTTCAATGGAAATCCCTCATTTCTTAGTTATATTTATGAAAATCCTTAAATTTCTATGTCTGCTGTTGCTATTTTTGGAAAAAGTGGATATAATAAGATATGTATGTGATTATAGTAATTATATTTTGGAGATGAATACTGCAATGACAAAGGCGGAAAGATTTTTCGGTGAAATTAAAAACAAGCGCATTGCTTTTATAGGATTTGGAGTTACAAATAACGATACTGTAAAGATGTTTCTGAAAAAGGGTCTGGACGTTACTGTATGCGACAGAAAATCCAAGGAAGAGGCAGGAACCATAGCGCAGGAGCTTGAGTCTGCAGGGGCAAAGCTTGCTCTTGGCGAAAGCTACCTTAAGGAAGCCTGCAGATGTGATATAATTTTCCGCGCTCCGGGAGTGTATTACAATATCCCCGAGCTTGCAGAGGCAAGAAAAAAAGGCGTGACCGTCACTTCGGAGATGGAGGTATTCTTTGACCTCTGTCCCTGCAAAATTTATGCTATAACAGGCACCGACGGAAAGACCACCACCACTACCATAGTGTCCGAGATACTCTCACGCAGCGGAAGGAAAGTACATAAGGGAGGCAACATCGGCAGAGCGCTTCTCCCCATAGTGGAGGAAATAGACGAAAACGACGCTGCTGTGGTGGAGCTGTCCAGCTTCCAGCTTATCAGCATGAGACGGTCTCCCGACTGCGCTCTGATAACAAATATATATCCCGATCATCTGAACGTCCACAGCTCTATGGAGGAGTACATCGGGGCGAAGACAAATATTTTAGCTCATCAGAATGCCTTTTCAAGGGCAGTCCTTAACATGGACAATGAGGACACTGACAAGCTGTCCGGGATTGTAAGGGGAGACCTTTACAAATTCAGCAGACTTGGCAAGCCTGAGCGGGGTACTTTTCTTGACGAGGACGGCTGGCTCTGCTTCACAGGAAACGGTGTTTACGAGCGTATCGTCCACAAGGATGATATAAAAATTCCCGGTATGCACAACGTTGAAAACTATCTTGCTGCTATCGCTCTGCTGCACGGGGAAGTCCCCTCACAGGCGATTGCACAGACTGCAAGGGAGTTCGGCGGTGTGGAGCACCGTATCGAGTTTGTCCGCGAGCTGGACGGGGTGAAATTCTACAACGACAGCATCGCAACAAGCCCTGTAAGCGTCATAGCGGGACTGAATTCCTTCGGACGGCGCATTATCGTAATTGCGGGAGGCTCGGACAAAAAGCTTGACTACAACCAGCTTGCAGAGCCTATCAACAACTATGTAAAGACCCTTGTGCTTCTGGGACAGACTGCGGATAAAATAGAAGCCGCTGTCCGGGCGTACAGGAATTATAATGAGAATGACTGCCGCATCATAAGAGTAAAGACCATGGAGGAAGCTGTCAGAGCGGCGAAGGACTCTGCGGCAGCAGGGGATGTGGTGACACTTTCTCCCGCAAGCGCAAGCTTTGATATGTACAAGAATTTCGAGGAGCGGGGACGGCACTATAAAAGTATCGTAAACGCACTTTAAATAAGGGAATGATAATTATGAACTTGGAAAAAACCATAATGTCCCTTGCGGATACAGCAGGTGTTTCCGGGGACGAAACAAAAGCGGCAGAGCTTGCTCTGTCCTGTCTGAAAGAATTTACCGATGACTGTTATATAAAAAACGGCAATGTTATAGGACATCTTGGTGTCAGGGGCAAAAAGCCCCACGTCCTTATTGACGCTCACATTGACCAGATAGGATTTGTCGTAACACATATAACCGAGGACGGTTTTCTGAAAATATCAAACTGCGGTGGTATCGACCGCCGTCTGCTTCTTGCGCAGGAGGTAACGGTTTTAGGAAAGAAGCCTTTAAGCGGAGTGATCTGTGCGATCCCGCCCCATCTTGAAAAGGATGACAGCAAAGTCCCCGAAATGGAGGACATCTGCATTGACATCGGCATGACAAAGGAACAGGCGGAGCAGGTCATTTCATTGGGCGACAAGGTGATTTTTTCCGCTCACTGCGAAAAATTGCAGGGGGACAGGATAACAGGCGCGGCTCTGGACGACAGATGCGGAGTTGCGTCCATCCTCCGGGCTCTGGATATCGTAAAGGACGAGAATCTGCAGTGTGAGGTCACCGTCCTGTTTTCCACTCAGGAAGAGGTGGGCGAGCGGGGAGCTAAGATTGCCGCATTCGACATCGACCCGGACATTGCCATTGCGGTAGACGTAAGTTTCGCCCTTACCTCGGACGACTCTGAACTGAAATGCGGAAAAATGGGTAAGGGCTGTATGATAGGGTACTCTCCCGTACTTGATAAGGAGCTTTCCGACACCTTCAAAAAGCTTGCGGAGGAAAAAAAGCTTCCCTATCAGATAGAGGTCATGAGCGGGGAGACAGGCACAAACGCCGACCGGTTTTCCGTCAACAACAGCGGAGCAAAGGCTGTGACCTTGTCCATACCGCTTAAATATATGCACACTCCTGTGGAGGTCATCTCCCTTGCAGATGTTGAAAATACGGCTCAGCTCATAGCCGAGTATCTGAAAGGGGTGGGAGCATGAACATTGAACTGTTAAAAAAGCTCTGCCTTATTAACGGAACATCCGGTGACGAGGGCAGAGTGCGGGAATTTATAATATCCGAAATAAAAGACCACTGCGATTACAGCGTTGACCCTCTGGGAAATATCATTGCCGTTAAAAAGGGAAAGTCTCCTGCTAAAAATAAAGTGATGGTCTCCGCTCATATGGACGAGGTTGGAATGATCGTAACTTCTGTAAAATCGGACGGTACGCTTACTGTTTCATCTGTAGGAGGCGTTGATGCCAGAGTCGCCGTCGGCAGACCCGTTCGGGTGGGGGACAGCGGCATTGCGGGAGTTGTGGGGTCAAAGGCAGTACACAACCTTTCCGCAGACGAGAAAAAGACCGCTCCCAAATTTTCGGGACTGTATGTTGATATAGGAGCGGAGGACAAGGCGTCCGCCGAAAAGCTGGTCTCCCTTGGGGACAGAGTTCACTTTGTTTCCGACTTTGCAGAATACGGGGACGGCTTCATCAAGGGCAAGGCTATAGACGACCGCTTCGGCTGTGCTGTCATGATAAATCTTATACAGTCGGAGCTTCCTTATGACTGCACTTTCACATTTGTAGTCCAGGAGGAGGTCGGACTGCGGGGGTCAAGGACGGCAGCTTACACCGTAGACCCGCAGTTTGCACTTGTGCTTGAGTCCACCACTGCAGCGGACATCCCTCTTGCGTCCGGTGAAAAGCGGTGCTGTGAGCTGGGCAAAGGCGCGGTTGTGTCCTACATGGACCGCTCCACTATCTATGACAACGAGCTGTACAGGCTCTCAAAGGAGACTGCAGAGAAGCTTGGTATAGGATGGCAGACCAAAACAATGGTGGCAGGGGGAAATGACAGCGGAGCCATACACATTTCAAGGGGAGGGGTCAGGACGCTGGCGATATCAGCGCCGTGCCGCTATCTTCACTCTCCATGCTGCGTGGTGAAGCTTTCCGACCTTATTGAATGTGAGAAGCTTGCATCTGCGATGCTGGAAAAGATGTGTACTATGTGATATGGTAAGACAGATATATGAGAGCATCCCCGAACGTCTGACAGACAGCTATTACGGCAAAAAGATCATGGCGGCGTATCTTTCCTACGGGGCAGGGTACGATTTCTGCAGATTCTATGCCTGCGAGGATACGGACGGAAAGGTCGGGACTATCCACGTCTATTATGCGGCAATGGTCATTGACGGAAATGTCAGTCACCAGGATGCAGAGACCTTCATAAATATGATAAAGCCCATGACTGTGGAGGTGTCAGGGGAGACGGCCCTGCAGCTCCCGGACGAATATCAGAGACACCACAGGACGCTGTTCCGTCTGAAACAGGGGGACACGGACATAGACTTTCACCGCGTAAAGAAAAATAACTGCATGGCGGAAAGCTATATCGTCCTTAAAGAAAGCTTTGAAAATATGGGGGATTTCGACAAATGGTATGTGGATATCTCCCACCGTATACGTCATGGTGTTGCTGAGCTATATTTATATGAAAAGACTACAGTCACAAAAAGCTTTGACATTGACGGATACGTTTTTCTTTCCCATATCGCTACCGCAAGGTCGGAGAGGGGAAAGGGTACGGCAAGGAGACTGCTGCGGTGTCTCGCAAAGAAATATAACAACGAGGGCAGGGAGGCATATCTTTTTGCCCGTGACCACAGGAAATCGTTTTATGAGTCCATCGGCTTTGAGCCGGTAAAAGAAGATATATTGTATGAAATTGTAGAGTGAAATGAAAGGTTGATAATTATGGCAGAGATATTTGACCCCAAGCCCGTAGAGATAAAGGGCTTTGAAATTGACGAAAGAATAATAAAGCTTGCGGACAAGGCGGAGGAAAGCTGCTCTGCGGCGTTTGCTGAAATTGATAAGAATGCCCGCATAAACGGCGAAAGGGTGCTGAGAGCCTTTATAAACAATAAGGTCAGCGCCGAGTGCATGAACGGGACTACAGGCTATGGCTACGGCGACAAGGGCAGGGACACTCTTGATGCAGTGTATGCAGAGGTCTTCGGAGCGGAGGACGCTCTTGTCCGTCATACATTTGTGTCGGGGACTCATGCGCTTACCTGCGCTCTTTTCGGACTGCTCAGAAAGGGCGACAAGCTGGTAAGTCTTACAGGCGACCCCTATGACACTTTAGAGGAGGTTATAGGCATAAGAGGCAGCGGAAACGGTTCTCTTGCTGATTTCGGAGTGGAGTACGATCAGGTAGACCTGCTTCCCGACGGAAAGCCCAATGTTGCTGATGTATTCAAGAAGGTCAAGGACGCTAAGGTGGCGTACATACAGCGTTCAAGGGGATATTCTCTCCGTCCTACGCTTACGCTTACCGGAATTGCGGAGATCGTCAAGGCTGCAAAGGGAGCAAATCCCGATATTGTGGTACTGGTGGACAACTGCTACGGCGAATTTGTGGAGACAAAGGAGCCTTTGCAGTGCGGAGCTGATCTTATCGTGGGCTCTCTTATAAAAAATCCGGGAGCGGGTATTGCTGAGACCGGAGGATATATTGCAGGCAGCAAAAAGCTGGTTGAACAGTGTGCGTACCGTCTTACCTGTGTGGGCATGGGCAAGGAGGTAGGCTGTTCACTGAACCAGAACAAGCTTATGTATCAGGGTCTGTACTTTGCGCCTGAGGTAGTGGGAAACGCTCTCAAGACCGCTGTTTTCACAAGCGAGATAATGTCCCTGCTGCATTTTGAGGTCTATCCCAAGCGTGAGGAAAAGCGTGGAGACATTATTACGGCGGTTCTTATGAAGAATGCGGAGAATCTTATCGCTTTCTGTCAGGGCGTCCAGAAGGGCTCTCCTGTGGACAGCTTTGTAACTCCCGAGCCATGGGATATGCCCGGCTACGATTCAAAGGTGATAATGGCGGCGGGATGCTTCAACATGGGGTCGTCCATTGAGCTGTCGGCGGATGCGCCTCTCCGTGAACCGTTTGCGGCTTTTGTACAGGGAGGTCTGACCTATCCTACAGGCAGAATGGGTATCCTTGTTGCCCTGCAGGAGATGTTTGACAGGCATTGTCTGAAGCTGTTCTAAGATAAATTATTATTTAGCTAACAAAGTGGGGTGGAAGTCTGGCTGGTCCAGCGCAGCCTCGCGCTGGCGAGGGTCAAGGGGC